>SPJP01000084.1 GCA_006844665.1 Paracoccaceae bacterium | reverse complement strand
TGGTCTGGTTTGCTGACATTTTCTGCGAGCAAGGCTGGGGTCGAGCCCGCCAATCCGTGGGATTTCAGCGCATCCACCAGCAGGGGAAAGGTGCGTTTGCCCATAAAAACAACGGTTGTTGCCATGGGGTCGGCCAGTGCGGTCAGGTTCAGATCTGTAGGCAATTGGCCCGATACATCATGGCCAGTTACAAACTGCACCCGCCGCGCTGTAAGCCGACGGGTCAGGGGTATGCCAGCGGCAGCGGCTGCCGCACAGGCAGACGGGATGCCGGGGACGATTTCGTATGGGATCTGCGCGTCTTTTAATGCCGTCAGCTCTTCTTCCAGGCGGCCGAACATGCCGCCATCGCCAGATTTCAGCCGGACCACCCTTTGATTCGCCTGGGCATAGTCCACCAGCAACCGGCTGACATGGTCTTGCTTGGGGGATGCGCGTCCTGCGCGCTTGCCAACACCGACCAGATCCGCGCCCGGTCGGACATGTTCCAGAATGGGACCCGAGGACAGATCGTCGAACAAAACTGCGTCTGCATTTTTTAATCGGTCCACGGCCTTCAGGGTCAACAGCTCTGGGTCGCCGGGACCAGAGCCTACGAAACTGACAAATCCAGTCATAAAACGTCTCGCGTGATCAAGTGAAAGAACGTGCCCGACACATTGCCCAAACGCGACCCGGTTTCTGGCACAGGGTTGCCGTCGGCGTCAAAAACGCTGGCCAAGGGCGCGTCGGGTTGTTCCAGAATGGTCGAGTAGTGGAATTCATGGCCGCGCAACGCCGCGCCTGGGGCGAAGCCGGGCATCGGGCTGTCCAGCACGGCGCGCCGGTAGCCCAGATGGAATTTGCGTTTTTCGTAACTGGTCACAAGCCCCAAAAGCCCGGCCATTTCGTGACGCTCACCCTGTTTGTCGATCAAACCTGCGCCCAATGCCATATAGCCCCCGCATTCGCCGTGAACCGGTTTGGTTTCGGCGTGTTTGCGCAGGCCGGCCAGATATGTGTTTGCCGCAGCCAAGGGGCCCGCATGCAGTTCCGGATAGCCGCCAGGCAGCCATACTATGTCGGCGCTGGGGTCGGGGGCCTGATCGGCCAAGGGCGAAAACGGCAGGATTTCTGCGCCACCTGCGCGCCAACCATTCAAAACATGGGGGTAAGTGAATGAAAACGCGGCGTCCCGGGCCAGTGCAATCCGTTGGGCGGGCGGGGGCATAAACCCTGTGCCCATTGGCATAGGGCCAGACCGGGCAGCGGCTTTGATCGCCTCGATATCCACGTTTTCGGACAGAAACGAAGCGTAGCCTGCGATTGCGGCTTCCAGATCAGGATGTTCGACCGCTTGGATCAATCCTAGATGCCGTTCGGGCAGTTTCAAATCGCCCCGGCGCGGTAAGGACCCCAAAACGGTGACGCCCGCCTGTTCCATGCCCATGCGCGCCAAACGCTCGTGCCGGGGGGAGGCGACGCGATTCAGGATCACCCCCGCAAAGGGCAGATCCGGCATGTACCGCACAAATCCAAGGGCGGTGGCGGCTGCAGATTGCGCCTGACCACTGACATCGACCACCAGAACAACCGGCCAACCCATGCGCTTTGCGGTTTCGGCGCTTGTGCCAAAGCCTGCCTGGCCGCGCGTTGCGACCCCGTCATAGAGCCCCATAGACCCTTCGGCGACGACGATATCCGCACTTTCGCTCTGGGCCGCGACCGTGCCCAGCAGGCCTTCGTCCATGGCCCAGCTGTCAAAGTTGAACGATGACCGGCCGCTTGCAGCCAAATGGAACGCGGGGTCAATATAATCCGGGCCACTTTTGAACGGCTGTACGGCAAGACCCTGATCGGCCAAGGCGCGCAGTAATCCCAGCATCACAGTAGTTTTGCCCGTGCCAGACGCGGGGGCCGAGATCATAAGGCCGGGGGGGGTATTAATCATCACCGTGGCTCCAACTGGCCCAAGGGCTGTCTGCGGTTTGCGGACGGTAACGCCGGTCGTAATCGGCGGAATAGAGGCAGCTTTCGCTGAACCCTTCGGCTTGCAAAGCGTGGCCCACAAGGATCAGCGCTGTGCGGGTGATGTCTTGGTCCAGCGTGTCCTTTAGGGTGGCCAAGGTGGTATGCAAAATACGCTCATCCGGCCAGCTGGCACGGTAGACCACGGCCACGGGGCAATCCGCGCCGTAAGCAGGTGTCAGGTCTGCAACCACCTGGTCGACATTGCCGATGGACAGATGGATCGCAAGGGTCGCGCCAGTTGCCGCGAAATTCGTCAGGCTTTCGCCTTTGGGCATGGACGACGCGCGCCCCGGCGTGCGGGTCAGCACCACGGATTGGGCGATGCCGGGCAGGGTCAGCTCTGCCCCAAGGCTTGCTGCGGCGGCGGAAAAGGATGGAACGCCAGGGGTGACGGTAAAGGCGATACCTTCGGCCTTCAGGCGTCGGATTTGTTCGCCCATTGCTGACCAGACCGACAAGTCGCCTGAATGCAGGCGGGCCACTTCATGGCCTTGGCTTTGGGCTGTTTTGATTTCCGCGATGATCTGGTCCAGATCCAAGGAGGCCGTGTTCACCACCCGCGCATCCGGTGGGCAGTGACCAAGGATCGCTTCAGGCACCAAAGAGCCCGCATAGAGGCACACTTTGCACGAAGCGATCAGGTCGCGGCCGCGTAGTGTCAACAGATCGGGGGCACCGGGGCCTGCGCCGATGAAATGAACGGTCATGTGTCTTCTCCGATTGCCAAAGCGCAGGTGGCCAGACGGTCCTGCGAAATTTGCCTTGCCCCAATCAGCCGCGCCCCGGGGCCTGCTGCCGCCAAGGCCGCAGCTTCGGCCACGCTGCCGGTATTGTAGGCGGCAAAGGCCGGGTCTGAGTGGGTTAAAGTTGTCTGGGATGCAAGCGCGGTTTGATCTACGGGGATCAGCGGCAGGCCCATCTGATCAGCCAAGCGCCGTAGCTGCGCCAGCTTTTCGGGCAATGTTGCCAATGCATCGGGACGCGCATCAAAGCCCGCCAAAGCGCTGCGAAAGCTGTCTTCGTTCGCAGAATGGCGGCATCCGAACCCTGCGACAATCATAGGGTGACGCTCCATTGCACTATGGGAAAGCTGGCCCGCCAGCCGCGTTTTGACCCAAGGGGGGCGGCGGTTGCAATGTCAAACCGCATCAAGCTGCCGCCGCGTGCTGCATGGGCATTGGCCAGCAACACCTCTGTTTCCAAGGTCACGGCATTGGCGACAACCCGGGTGCCCGGGGCCAAACGTTCGTACAGAATATCCAGCAGAGATTGGGACAACCCGCCGCCGATGAACACTGCATCCGGGTCGGGAAGGCCCGTCAAAGCATCCGGCGCCATGCCGACCACAAGGTTCAACCTGTCCACCCCCAGCTTTGCAGCGTTGGCCGATATATTGGCTGCGCGGTCGCCCCGAGGCTCAATACAGCTGGCTTGGGTTGTGGGGTGAGCCAGCAACCATTCGATCGCGATGGAACCCGATCCGCCGCCGATATCCCACAAATGCTCGGACGGGCGGGGGGCCAGGGCTGACAGGGTCAGCGCGCGTACGGGGGCCTTGGTCATGGTGCCGTCGCTGTCAAAATAGCTGTCGGCTAAGCCGTTTGCGCGGGGTAGGGCAGCGTCGCCTGTGCATGTGATCGCGGCGCAAACCGGGGCGGTGAAGGCTTGGTCCGGCACGCTATCTGCCCGAAATTGCGTATGGATTTCCCGGGGACCGCCTGCGCATTCGAAAATGTCCAACATACTGGCGCCGAATCCAGTGTCGCACAGATACTCCGCCAATTGCTCAACCGCCGCGCCATCCCGCAGCAAAACGATGATGCGACTATTATCCGCTAAATAAGGGCGCAATCGCGACAAGGGTGCTGCGTGCAGTCCGACGCAGTTTGTTTTTTCCAGCGGCCAAGCCAAACGGGCCGCGACCAGTGAAAAAATCGACACGCCGGGATGGGCTGACCATTCGTCCGCGCTCAGGTGCCGCGCCAGAACGGATCCCGCGCCGAACCAAAACGGATCGCCCGAGGCCAGAACAACAACCCGTTGCCCGCGCAAGCCCAACAACTGCGCAATCCCATCAGCATAGGGAACAGGCCAGGGGATCAACTGCGCCTTGGACGGGCCAAGCAGGTCTAAATGCCGGGGCGGGGCCATGATGATCTGTGCAGCATCCAGCGCATCTTGACTTGCACGCCCCAGTCCTGCCGGTCCATCTTCGCCCATGCCGATTATGGTAAGCCAAGGAGCGTCAGTCATGCAGCCCAACCTTTTGATCCTTGGCGGCACGGTCGAGGCGACGGCTTTGTGCAAACTGGTCCACGCTGCAGGTTTGCAGGCCATTGTTTCGTTTGCTGGCCGGGTCGATCGCCCGGCGCTTCATCCGGTGCCGCGCCGCATTGGCGGGTTTGGCGGGGTCGACGGATTGGTCACCTATCTGCGAGACAACGCGGTCACCCATGTGATTGACGCGACCCATCCCTTTGCTGCCCAGATGAGCCGAAACGCCGTGGAGGCTTGTGCTTTGGCGCGTATTCCATTGGTGGCGTTGACTCGCGCCCCTTGGCAAGCGGAGTCCGGTGACGATTGGATCCGCGTTCGCGATATCCCAAGCGCTGTTGCCGTCCTGAATGGGCAGCCCAAACGCGTGATGCTGGCGGTGGGTCGGATGCATCTGGACGAATTCGCCCCCAACCCGCAGCATTTTTACTTGCTGCGTTTGGTTGATGCGCCCGCCATTCCGCCGAATTTTCCCGACCATCATGTCTTGGTGTCCCGCGGGCCCTTTACCACCGACAACGACCGCGCCTTGATGCAAGATCACGGCATTGATCTGGTCGTGTCCAAAAACGCAGGCGGCACCGGGGCCTATGCCAAGATCGAGGCCGCTCGACAGCTTGGCTTGCCGGTCATCATGATCGACCGTCCCGATCTGCCCGACCGGGTCGAAGTGAATGATCCGCAAAAGGTTCTGGATTGGGTTCACGGCACCACCGAACGTGGTGTGTAGATCAACGGCGCGCCGTCACGCTGGATGATCCGCGTGGTGGACGAGCCCATCAAAACCATCGTGCGCATATCGGCCATGTCGGGCGTGGCGTCTTTGATAGGGACGATATTGATGGATTGTTCGGGGGTCGAAACTGCGCGGCCAAAGATAATGGGCTGATCTGGCTGGCAGACCTCTTTCAAGATTTCCAGCGCCTTTTCAAACCCTTCTGGGCGGGACTTCGACCTTGGGTTGTAGAAAGCCATGGCAAAATCAGCCTCGGCCGCCAAGCGCAGGCGCTTTTCGATCAGGGCCCATGGTTTTAGGTTGTCCGACAGGTTAATCGCGCAGAAATCATGACCCAAAGGCGCGCCGACGGCCGCCGCACAAGCCAGCATCGCGGTGATGCCAGGCATCACTCGAATGTCTAGATCGCGCCACGCCGGATCGCCAAATTCAACCGCTTCCAATACAGCTGCGGCCATGGCGAAAACCCCGGGATCGCCCGACGAAACCACAACAACACGCTGGCCGTTGGCAGCCATTTCCAAAGCATGACGGGACCGATCAATTTCCACCCGGTTGTCACTGGCATGCAAGGTCAACCCGTCACGTGGCGCAATGCGGGCTACGTACGGAATGTAGCCCACCACATCCGTGGCCTCTGCCAAAGTCGCGCGCACATCAGGGGTCACCAGATCCTCGTTCCCGGGTCCAAGGCCTACAATCGCAACCCAACCGGTCATGGACGTCTGCCCTGGCCATGCACCACGATGATCGAGAAATAGGGCGTGATCTTGCCATCTGCCTCGGACAGGCGGGTTACGGTTTGGTCGGCCATGGTAGCGTATTCAACGATCCAAGCGGCATCATAGCGCCCGGCCTTGCGCAATGCGCTGCGGACCTTGTCGATGTTGCGGCCGATCTTCATGACGACCACCGCGTCGGCGGCTTTCATATGTGTGACCAAGGCATCTTCGGGCAGGGTGCCCATCAGAACCGACAGCACATCGTCTCCCCAAGTGATCGGCGCGCCTGTGGCCGTCCACGCCCCTGACATGCCGGTGATAGCAGGTACAACCTGCACCGGCATGTCGTCTTTCAGCCGAGTATAGAGATGCATGAAAGAGCCGTAGAAAAACGGATCGCCTTCACACAGAACCACGACATCTTCGCCTTGGACCAGCAAAGCCCGGATATGGTCGGTGCAGTCTTGGTAGAAGGCCGATAGAACCTGATTATAGCGCGGATCGCTAAGGGGGATTTCCGTGGTGACCGGGTATTCCATCGGGAATTCCACGGCGCTGTCCGGGATCATGCCATCGACAATGCGGCGCGCCTGGCCTGACCGGCCCGCTTTGCGGAAGAACGCCACATGCTTGGCCGACCGGATCAGACGATCCGCGCGCACACTCATCAGATCCTGAGCACCTGGCCCAAGGCCGACGCCGTAAAGGGTCCCGGCACTCATTCCTTACGGCTCGCGATGGCATTTACAGCAGCAACCGTGATGGCGCTGCCGCCCAGACGGCCTTGGATGATGCAACACGGCACGGGCTGGGCCGCCCAAAGCGCGTCTTTGCTTTCCACGGCACCCACAAACCCAACAGGGCAGCCGATGATAGCGGCGGGGCGCGGGCAGGCGGGGTCTTCCAGCATGTTCAACAGGTGAAACAAGGCGGTCGGCGCATTGCCGATGGCGACAACCGCGCCTTCTAGATGCGGACGCCAAAGCTCTAGAGCTGCTGCAGACCGCGTGTTGCCCATCTCGGCCGCCATTTCGCGAACGCCCTCATTGTGCAGTGTACAGATCACCTCGTTCTCCGCAGGCAGCCTTGGGCGCGTGATGCCTTCGGACACCATACGCGCGTCGCAAAGGATGGGCGCGCCCTTGTTCAGGGCATCGCGGGCCGCCACGACGAACCCGGGCGAGAAATGCGCATATTCCTCTAACCCTACCATCCCGGAGGCATGGATCATGCGCACGGCAACCTGTTCTTCATCTGCGTCAAAGCGCGTCAGGTTCGCCTCGGATCGGATCGTGGCGAAGGACTGCAGGTAGATCGCAGCGCCGTCGGTCTCATAGGTGTAAGGCATGGTTTAGGTCATTTCAGTCAAAAGGGCCTGGGGTGTCAGGCTGGTCTGGGTCGGGGTCGCTTGTGCCGTGCCCTGCCGAACAATGTCAAATCGTCCTTCACGGCCCACAAGGGTGAAATCAGCGGGGGCAGCGCGGGCACAGCCTTTGGAGCAACCTGATACATGCAAGCGCCCTTGGATATGCGGGGCAAGCTGACGGGCCACTGTATGTGTCTCGATACTTGCCGCCGAACAACGGGGCGCGCCGGGGCAGGCATCGACGCGCAACAGAGGGTCGCCCGCGTCTGTGATAAGCGCGGGATGAGCGATGGCCTGCGCGCCTTCCAGTAGGATCATACGAAATGGGGTCAGGCGTACGGCAGACACCGTTTTCAAAATGTCTGCAAGGTCGCTGGCCAGGATTTGACCGAAAGGAAGGGCCACTAACTGGCCTAGGGGCGTCGCGCCGGGCTTCAATAGCGGGGAAGGGCGGGCAGGAGCTACGCCGCGCCATTCCGCGGGCAGATCGCGCTTTGCCAGCAGTGTTGCCATACGCTTTGTGCCCTCAGGAGCGTTTTGCGCAAACCAATGGGACAGGGCGATTAGCTGATCAATCGCTGTGTCCATTGTGACGGATTTGCCCGTGGAGCATCCGTCTGCACGCAAGATCAGACGACCGTCGGTGGACCGTTCAATTCGAATATCGGCGGAGCAGTCGGAGAGCATAGGCGCAGGGCCAGTATCAATCGCAAAGCCAAATTTCCCCGGTAAATCGGGCAGCTCGGCAAGGCGGGCAACCAAGCTTTGGCAGAGCGTCTGGGTCTCGTCACGTTCCACCCAGAACGGCTGGGTTAGGATATTGCGACGCCCTTCCAGTGTTGGGTCGACATCCAGCAGGCCAAAGCTGTCCAGCCCCTCTAACACTGGCTGCAAGCTGTCCTCAGAAACGCCGCGCAACTGGATATTTGCGCGGTTCGTCAGCTCGATAATCCCGTTGCCGTGTAGGTCAGCCAGATCGCACACCGCGCGCAGGCTGGCCGCAGACATCCGTGCCAGTCTGGGCCGGATCCGCACCACAAGCCCGTCGCCAGACATCATTGGGCGCAGGGCACCGGGGCACCAGCCTTTGACAACAGGAACGGTCATTGCGCAGCCTCCAGCGCTGCGCGGATAGAGTTCCGCCGACTGTTCCACAGCCCCGCCGCATCCAAAGCCGCGAATTGATCCCGCATGGCTTGATAGGCGCCGGGGTTCTCGGACTGCAGGAATTGCGCCACATCATCATCGC
>SPJP01000093.1 GCA_006844665.1 Paracoccaceae bacterium | reverse complement strand
GAAATCCTCGTCATCTCAGCGGCCCGATCCGCTTGAAAAGTGAACCACACTGATCTGCGCAGATCAAACCCCTGAGATTTAGAGGATTTTGCGCCAGCAGCGCAGGATTAATAGGTCCTGACCCTAGGCGTTGCCTTTGTAGATCTCGACCAGTTTGTCCAGCATGTCCAAGGCGTCCGTGCGGGACCGCTGGAAGCTGTTGCGACCCACGATCGAGCCGTTGCCGCCGCCATCGCGAATGGCGCGCGCGTCATCATACAGCGAATCTGCGTCTTTCTTTGCGCCGCCCGAAAATACGATAATCCGCTTGCCGTTGAACACGCTTTGCACGCAATGTTTGACCCGTGCGGCCTGGGTCGCGATGTCGATGTTTTGGTCTTCATAGACCTTTTTCGCCTCGGGCAGCATCAGGTGGTCGGTGCCCAGCTTGATCTTGATAATATGCGCGCCCAGTAAAGCGGCCATATGCGCTGCATAAGCTGCCACGTCGATGCCGGTTTCGCCTTCTTTCGTTATGCCTTCGCCGCGCGGGTAGGACCACACAACGCTGGCGATGCCTCTGCTGGCGGCTTCTTTTCGCATCTCGACGATTTCTTCCATCATGTCGACAGCCATGTCCGAGCCTGGATAGATCGTGAAGCCAATCGCGCCCGCGCCGATGCGCAACGCGTCGTCAACGCTTGCGGTGATGGCTTGGTTCTTGCCGGCTGTGTCTGACATCAAAGAGTTGGCAGAGTTCACTTTCAGGATCGTCGGGATCTGGCCTGCGAACGTGTCAGCCCCAGCCTCGAGCGGGCCGAGGGGGGCGGCATAAGCGTTCAGCCCGGCGTCGATGGCCAATTGGTAATGGTAGTGTGGATCGTAGCCTGCGGGGTTGGCGGCAAAGCTGCGGGCAGGGCCGTGCTCAAAGCCCTGGTCCACAGGCAGGATGATCATTTTGCCCGTGCCACCCAGCTTGCCCGTCATTAGCATTCTGTTCAGATTGGCTTTCACGCCCGGTGCTTCGCCTTCGTAGTGGCTTAGAATTTCTTTAACAATGGGTGTCGATTTCATCTGACCGTCCTGATGAGTATAAGGCTAATAACCCAATGCCTTAGGGGGGTCATGTCATGGCATCAACATTGGTTGCGCTAACAAGCGACATTGTAGCGCTATCTAAAATTATTTGGCGCTAACAACGGCATGGGTGTACGGCACACCGCAAAAAGAAACGGACAGCTGGTGGGCTGCCCGTTGTGTACTTTGAAGATTGGGGTTGGTGCTTAGCCCAATGCTGCGACGCCGGGCAAAGTTTTGCCTTCCATCCATTCCAAGAACGCGCCACCGGCGGTCGAGATATAGGTGAAGTCGTCTGACACGCCCGCCACGTTCAACGCGGCGACGGTATCGCCGCCACCTGCGACCGAAATCAAATGGCCGTCTTTGGTCAGGGATGCGGCGGATTGCGCGGCTGAAACAGTGGCGGTGTCAAAGGGTGGGATTTCGAACGCACCCAGAGGGCCGTTCCAGATCAGAGTTTCTGCGCCCATCAGCGTGTCGGTGATCAGTTTGACGGTGGCTGGGCCTGCATCAAGGATCATCGCGTCACTGGGGCAGTTCTGAGCGTGATGGGTTTCGCAATCGGCCCCGGCTTTGAATTCGCGGGCGACGATGATGTCCACAGGCAGTATGATCTGGCATTCGACCTGCGCAGCCTTAACCATGATATCGCGCGCCGTGTCCAGCATTTCACGTTCGGCCAGGGATGTTCCGATCTCGAACCCTTGGGCGGCCAGGAAGGTGTTGGCCATGCCGCCGCCGATCACCAGATGATCCACTTTTTCGACCAGATTGCTAAGCAGATCCAGCTTGGTGGAAACTTTGGCGCCGCCAACCACGGCCATAACGGGGCGCTTTGGGGTGCCAAGGGCGGCTTCCAGCGCGCTTAGCTCTGCCGCCATCAAACGCCCGGCGCATGCGGGCAACTGCTTGGCCACGCCTTCGGTCGACGCATGGGCCCGGTGGGCTGCGGAAAAGGCGTCGTTGCAATAGATATCGCCCAGGCTGGCCAAGAACTGGGCCATTTGGGGATCGTTTGCTTCCTCCATCGACGTGAAGCGGGTGTTTTCCACCAAGACAACCGCGTCCATAGGCAGGGCATCAATCGCGTCGCGGCTTGGGCGTTCGATAAAGGTGACGGATTGGCCAAGTTTTTCTTCCAGCGCAGGCAATACCAGGCGCAGGGACATTTCAGGCACGAACTGACCCTTTGGGCGACCAAAATGGGCCAGCAGGATCGGTGTGCCGCCAGCAGCAAGAATATCTTTAACCGTTGGCAAAATCCGCTCGATTCGCGTGGCGTCTGTTACGGTGCCGTTTTCCATCGGTACGTTGATATCAACGCGGGTCAAAACGCGTTTTCCAGCCAATTCCATGTCGTCGAGTGTCTTCCAGGCCATCTGAGCCTCCAATTTCCGAATTTGCGACCTTGTAGCCTGCCTTGTGATCCGATGCGTCGCGGCTTAGGGTCGCGCGAATTTGAAAGCATGGAGGCAGAAATGGCCGATATCAAAGACCCAGAGAATACCATCCTGATCGAGCTTAAGGACGGCACCGTTACAATCGAGCTGCTGACAGACATCGCGCCCGGTCACTGCGACCGCATGAAAGAGCTGGCCCGCGCGGGCGAATACGACAACGTGTGTTTCCACCGTGTGATCGAAGGCTTTATGGCGCAAACAGGCGACGTGTCCAATGGCGACATGGAAGATGGCTTTAACCTACGCGCAGCGGGCACCGGTGGGTCTGACCTGCCGAACCTAAAGGCCGAGTTTTCAGGTATCCCCCATGACCGCGGCACAATCGGTGCGGCACGCAGCCAGAACCCTGATTCCGCCAACAGCCAGTTCTTTATCAACTTCAAAGACAACCACTTCTTGAACCGCCAATACACTGTCTATGGCCGTGTGATCGACGGGATGGAGCATGTCGACGTTATTACACGTGGCGAGCCGCCAGCGAATCCTGACCGCATGATCAGTGTAAAAGTCGCCGCAGATGTCTAAGGACGCGATCATCAAGGGCGCGATGTTGGCGGTTGGGGCCGCGGCAATGGTGGGCATCTACATGTTCACCAGCCCGTCCACCGCGCCGCTGCAAACCGTCAGCTCGTCCAGCACCGTGGAAGACGAGGCCGGGCCTTACTTGGATATCGAGGTTGCAGGTGCCGCCAATGGCGTGATCACCATCGATCTGATGGAACAGCACGCGCCGTTGCATGTGGAACGTATCCAGACATTGGCCGAGGCCCGGGACTACGACAATGTCGTGTTCCACCGTGTGATTGACAATTTCATGGCTCAGACCGGGGATGTGGAGTACGGCAAATACGGCGAAGATCTTAGCTTTGCCGGGCGCGGTGGGTCGGTCCTGCCGGATCTGCCAGCCGAGTTTTCTGACATCCCTTATGAAAAGGGCGTGGTTGGTATGGCGCGGTCTCAGAGCCCGAATTCTGCCAATTCGCAGTTCTTTATTATGTTCGGGCCTGCGCCGTCTTTGAACGGCGGCTATACGGTCGTTGGCCGGGTTGTCGAAGGCCAGGACGTGGTCGACGCCATCAAGCGCGGCACCGGCCAAAACGGCGCCGTTATTGGCGAACCGGACCGCATGGTTTCGGTTTCCTTGCGCGACGAATAGGCGAAATTATACTTTAAAAAGGCCCGCTAAGCGATTGCTTAGCGGGCCTTTTTGTTATTTGGATTGTTGGCTGTCGACGATTTTCAATACAGTCCGACGCGGCAGCAAAGGCAAAACCCAATTCAACAAAAAGCTGAACGAAGCTTGGTTGGTCTTGATCAGCTCGCCCTTCAGCATCGCGTCATAGCCGATCTTGGCGACATCTACGGCAGATGCGCCTTTGTTCTTTGTCATCGCCGTGCCTTCCAAATCGGCCGAGGCGACGAATTCCGTTTCGACCAACCCGGGGGCCAAAACGGTGCTGGTGACGCCTTTGGCCCGCAGTTCTTGGTCAATGGCCTGGCTGAAGGAATTCACAAAGGCTTTGGTGGCATAATAGATCGCTTGATACGGGCCCGGAATGAACCCGGCGCCAGACCCCACATTCAGGATCTTGCCGCCGCCCTGGGCGACCATTTGGGCGCCAAATGCATGGGTCAGGGTGACCAGAGCTTTGACATTCAAGTCGATCATCGCATGTTCAGCCGCCAGATCCCGGTCAATATGCAAGCCATGGCCGCCGAAACCGGCATTGTTGATTAGGATGTCTACTTGCAAGCCAGCATCAGCGACCGCTTTGATCAAAGCCTCTGCCCCGCCTTCAGCGCCCAGATCCAGCGCGATTACACAGGCTTTGATGCCATGGGCGGCCTCTAATTCTGCTTTTAGGGTGGTTAATGCATCTTCCCGGCGGGCGGTCAGGATCACGTCGCCGCCAAGGCTTGCATGATAGCGTGCCAATTCCTTGCCAATGCCAGAGGACGCGCCGGTGATCAAAGCTGTGTTCGACATTCTATTGCCTTTCAGATTGTGTGTGTCAACAAGTGTTGACTGACAAATAGGGGGGCTGCCTGGCATGTCAACACTTGTTGACGGGAAAAATTTAGTCGTTAAGTGACCCATCATGGATGAACCAAGTACAGCCGATAAATTACGCGACGCCGCCCAATTGGCCTTTTGGGACAATGGCTATTCTAATGTTTCCGTGCGCCAGATCGCCAATGCGGCCCAGGTAGATGTGGCGCTGATCTCTCGCTACTTTGGCGGCAAAATGGGGTTATTCGAGGCGACCCTGCACAAATCCTTTGATCTGGACAATCTGCCCGAGGATCGCGACGGGCTGGTCGAGCTTTTTGTTGATATATTCTCCTACGCCCCGCGTGACACGTCTTCGCCCTCGGCTCTGCGCATGCTGCTGATCAATGCCCATGACGATGCAGTGGGCCCCTTGGTTCGGGCCCGGTTTGAAGACATGTTCACGCGCCAGGTCGCCCGCGTGATCGGAAATTTGCCCCAGGCAGCCCTGTTTGTAGCGGCCTTGTTTGGCTTCATGGTTGCGGAAAAAACCCTGCATTTACCGGGGATTGGCGAGCCTGGCAGCCCGCTTTATGCAAACCAGTTGCGCCATCTTTTGCACGCGGCCCTTGCCTTTGATCCGGATGTCCCAAACGGTTGATCAACACGGCGTGACAGGGGCTATGCTGACGCCCGATGCTCTGCAATGCTCCGCCCGTCAAAAAGGAGCCACAGATGAAACCAATCCCGCTTGCCTTTGCCGCTTTGCTTAGCCTGTCCACCGGGCTTTTGGCCCAGACCCAAGATTTTGGGGCTGCGCCAGAGCATTGGAAATTCGACTTTCCGCTAACTGATTTCAGCAAGACAAACGTTCATTTCACCGAAATCAACACGGTGATCGGGCGGGATCAGATCCCTGCGGTCCATGACGTGACCTATCTGCCTGCCGCGGATGAGACCCGCCTGAACGGTCGCGAACCGGTGATGACCGTAGAAATTGAAGGGGCCGAGCCGCGAGCCTTTCCGATCCGCTATCTGATGTTTCACGAAATCGCCAATGACGTGGTCGCGGGCGTGCCCATCGCGGTGACCTACTGCCCTTTGTGCAACTCTGGCGTTGTGTTTGACAGACGGGTCGAGGGCGGAACGATCAGTTTCGGTGTGTCGGGCAAGCTGCGAAACTCTGACATGGTGATGTATGATCTGGAAACCCAAAGCCTGTGGCAACAAGCCGTGGGCGAGGGGATTGTCGGTCATTTCACAGGCACAACGTTGACCCAATTGCCCGCTTGGATGGAAAGCTGGGATCAGTTCCTTAGCCGAAATCCCGATGGTTTGGTCATGGACGCCCCCAGATCAGCGCCCTACGGCCAGAACCCCTATGTGGGATATGACACGCGCAACAAGCCCTATGTTCAGTTCTATAATGGCGAACAGCCCCCCCATGACATCCCCGCCCTAATGCGCGTTGTTCGGGTGGGCGAACGGGCATGGACCCTGTCACGTTTGCAAGAGGCAGCACCCTTGACCGAACATGGCGTGACAATCACCTGGACCGAAGGCCAAGCCAGCGCCCTGGACACGGGCCGACTTGCAGATGGGCGAGAGATCGGCACAATCCGGGTCAAAGACGCGGAAACCGGCGCGGATTTGCCTCATGACGTGATGTTTGCTTTTGCCTTCAACGCGTTCTTCCCCGATGGGGAATGGATGATCGAATAACGGCGAATGGACAAAAGTGATCGGCCCGACCCCCAGGGACCGGACCGATCGTTGGCGAGGTACAGCCCTCGTCGCGCCGGTCCTATTCTGGTCGTCTGGGCTTGGATCCCGCGACCTGACACAGCGCTATTCCACCAGTCGTCTCGGGCGACACGACTATAGGGCGACTGTGCCAATTTTTTAGCCAATCTTCAATTGGTTGAGCGGCAGTTTATGGGCATAAATAGTGGTGCGGCCGTGGTTATCCACAGAATATTGTGGTACTGGCAGGGTCGAGGTGCAGGAAACCGGTTCATGAGGCCAGCCAATTTGGCGGCCGATGGAACGCGTGATTAGCCCAGTTTGACCAAAGCGTGGCGCTTTTTGCCTGCGCTCAGCTTGATCGCCTCGCCAAATGCGTCGGGGCCAAACATCTGGCCTGCATCTGTCAAAGGCGCGTCGTTGACCTTCGCGCCGCCTTCCTGGATCAAGCGTTTGGCGTCTTTGCCGGATTTCGCCAGACCAGACCGTACGATTAGCTGCGCGGCAGAAATTCCGTCACCCAGATCTGCCGCAGACAAGGTCAGGGTCGGCAGCTCGTCGCCAGAGCCACCTTTTTCAAACACATCTCGGGCAGTGTCTGCGGCCGCGCGAGCGGCATCCGCCCCATGGGCCATGGTGGTGATCGCATTGGCCAGGGTGACCTTGGCATCGTTGATCTCGGCCCCTTCCAGGGCGCCAAGGCGGTCGCATTCGTCCAGGGGCAGCTCTGTATACAGCTTCAGGAACCGGCCCACATCGGCGTCTGTTGTATTGCGCCAGAACTGCCAGAATTCGTATGGCGAGCGCATTTCAGCGTTCAGCCACACCGCGCCGTCCTGGGATTTGCCCATTTTCTTGCCGTCGCTGGTGGTCAGCAGGGGCGAGGTCAGGCCAAAGATCTGTGCTTCCAATACGCGGCGGGTCAAGTCGATGCCGTTGACGATATTGCCCCATTGATCCGAGCCGCCCATCTGCAGGCGGCAGCCGTAACGGCGGTTCAGCTCCATGAAATCATAGGCTTGCAGGATCATATAGTTGAATTCCAGAAAGCTCAGGCTTTGCTCGCGGTCGATCCGGGACTTGACGCTTTCAAAGGACAGCATCCGGTTGACCGAAAAGTGCCGCCCGATGTCGCGGAGGAAATCAAGATAGTTCAGGTCGTCCAGCCATTCGGCATTGTTCAGCATCTTGGCGTCTTTCGCGCCATCGCCGAACTCTACATAATTCGAAAACACCTGCTTGATGCCTGCGATATTCGCGTCGATCTGGTCCGGGGTCAGCAGGGGGCGCTCATCCGCGCGAAAGCTGGGGTCGCCCACTTTGGTGGTGCCGCCGCCCATCAGGACCAAAGGCTGGTGGCCGGTCTTTTGTAGCCAGCGCAACATCATGATCTGGATCAGCGATCCGACATGCAAGGATTTGGCTGTGGCGTCAAAACCGATATAGGCAGGCACCACGCCGGCTAGCAGGGCTTCGTCCAAACTGGCCAGATCGGTACAGTCGGCCAGAAAGCCACGGGAGCGCATCACGTGCACAAACTCGGATTTGGGCTGGTAGGTCATCGCAGTCGCGTCCATTCTATCGCTGGTCTTGGCACCCATTTCGGGCCATTTGGCTATAACGGGGGGCGACGTGAAGGGAAAGAGCGGAATGGACGTGATGCGGGCGGCAGGGATGATGTCAGGCACTTCATTGGATGGGGTGGACCTTGCGGTGCTGGAAACCGACGGGGTTGCGATCCTTGGATTTGGTGAAGTGCGGTACCAGGCCTACACACCTGTTCAGCAAGAAACCCTTACCCGAGCTTTGGGTCTGTGGCCCGGCGACGAAGGGGTGGCTGAGGTCGCAACGCTGGTTGAAGATGCCCATATCGCATTGGCCCGCGATTTGGCGGATGTCGATTTGCTGGGCTTTCACGGGCAAACCCTGGCTCATGACCCCAGCGGACGAGGCACCCATCAGGCGGGCGACGGCGCGCGATTGGCCAATGCGGTGGGGATCACGACGGTTTGGGATTTTCGCAGCAGCGATGTGGCTTTGGGCGGGCAGGGCGCGCCATTGGCCCCGTTTTACCATTGGGCCTGCGCGCGTTGGGCCGGATACACCCAGCCGGTCGCGTTTTTGAACCTTGGCGGGGTGGGCAATCTGACATGGGTTGACCCGGCGGCCCCAACTCCTGATACTCCCGGCGCGCTGCTGGCTTTTGACACCGGGCCCGCCAATGC
>SPJP01000090.1 GCA_006844665.1 Paracoccaceae bacterium | reverse complement strand
GATTTCACAGCGCATGTTGATATTGATACTCTCGGCCCCGGCCTCGGAAGCCTCGGCTTCAGCCTGTTTGCGCAATTGATCTTCTAGCCGCCCCATCGCCTCGTCTGAACTGGCGAAGTCCTCGGTCCCGGTCGGCAAATGCACCCGGAACAAGCCTTGGGACGGGCTTGTCACGGTTCCCGTCTTTCGTATCGTCACCTGCCCAACAACAGCACCGATGGCGTTTGCAACGCCTGCGAATTCAGGCAACTGCATATCGCAATTCAGTCTGGTCCCTACAGCGGGATAATACGTCGCCGCTGATGCGCCCAGCCCAATCACAGGCAGATTCAGACCGGCCTCAAACCGGACCATTCCTTTATGATGGTCCAATCCTTTCTGGATCAATACGTGTCGCGCCAAATCCGCGGCCGGCAAGCCAAAGCCTTCATTTTCTTCAAAAAATGCGGTCTCTAGCAACGCGAGCGAAGTCTGATAGGTCACCCTGTCTACAATTGACCTGGCGACTTCGTCCGCCGAGGATGAAAAGCGCAGTCCCGTCCCGACAATCTGGCGGCCAAACAGCACCAAGGCCTTTTCTGCGGCATCACGGTCCCAAACCGAAGCGCTGCCCAGAACATGGGATGCATCAGACGGCGTCACGCCTGAGATCTGAACCAAACCCCGTTCGATCAACCGCTGTAAGACACTGTTGTCCCGCCTGTTGCGTAATACCCTTTCAGCAGGGCTTACACCGGCCCCAATTGTACTCAGCAGGCTTTCTTCGGCCCCTGACAAACCAGTGCGGCGTTGCCCGCCAACAGTACGAACGAATTGGGCAAAATATTCTGGAACACGGTCTTCGCGCAATTGGCGATCCAATACCTCGTGCACAAAATCCGGGTCATCAAGAGCGATTAAAGATACGGGCAACACCCGGCGCGGGCCCAAATTCAAATGACTTTCCAACCCATCAGACACCATGTGTACTTGGCTGTCCCCGCCCAGCCCGTGGGTTCGCATGGCAACCGCTTCGACCATGGTCCGATAAGGGCCCACACGGGCGCCCTCAGGATCGATCGCCGGTTTCCCATCGCGCAACACGGCCACGTCTGTTGTTGTGCCACCAATATCGCTGACCAAAGCGTCCGACGCCCCGGTCATCCAACGCGCCCCAACAATGCTGGCCGCAGGCCCGCTGAGGATCGTTTCAATCGGTCGCGTCAGGGCCACATCTGCAGAAATCAGTGCCCCATCCCCGCGCACAACCATCAAGGGCGCGGTTATCCCAAGGTCGGATAGTTTGGCTTGCGCCCGGGTGATCAGGCGGTCGATCATCCCGATCAACCGAGCGTTCAGGACCGCTGTGATCGCCCGTTTGGGCCCGTTCAACTTGGCACTCAGATGGTGCGAGCAGCTGACTGGTTTGCCCGTATGTTTCTGGATCAAGTCCAACGCACGGGTTTCATGGGCCGTATTGCGGGTGGCAAACTGCGCCGCGACAGCAAAACCCGAAACCTGCCGACCGTGGAGTTCCAACCAGCCCAGCAAAGCCGCTTCGTCCAGCGCCGCAGCCTCGTTTCCAGCATAGTCATGCCCGCCCTTAATGACCAAAATTGGCTCGTCCGCCATGGCGTCTGCCAATCCATGGCGTAGCAATTCCTTTTCCGTAAATCCGATAAGAACCAGCCCGACCCGTTCCCCCTGCCCCTCAATCAATGCATTTGTGGCCAGGGTTGTGCTAAGCGAGGTTAGCGTAATTTCGGACGGTTCGACCGAGGCTTGTTTCATTACTGATTGAACCGCCAAGCCTATTCCATCGGCCAGATCATGACGTGTTGTCAATGACTTGGCAGAGGCGATGACCACCTGTTCATCGCGGATCAAAACGGCATCTGTATAGGTCCCACCTGTATCGACCCCTAACGATAACGCCATTCCAAACCCTTTCATCCACAATACCCTCGGATATAGCGTGTCGCCCGAGCAAGACAGGGAATTTTCGACAAATCTACGTCGCAAATGCGAAATTTGTCCTGACCAGTTGCCTTGCCAGCCCTATGCATCCCGCTACAATGGGCTCCAACAGATAACAGGCCGCCATGACCGCAATTTTATATTCCTTCCGACGCTGTCCCTATGCCATGCGTGCGCGACTTGCTTTGGATGCCTCTGATCAACAGGTCGAGCTGCGCGAGATTAAGCTGCGCGCAAAGCCTGATGCGTTTTTGGCGGTTTCGGCCAGCGGAACGGTGCCCTGTTTGGATCTGCCCGATGGTCCGATTGACGAAAGCTTGGATATCATGCGGTGGGCCTTAACGCGCAACGATCCGGGCGCTTGGCTGGACTTGCCGTCTGAGGGCTGGGATCTGATTGCGACAGCTGACGGGCCCTTCAAACAAGCGCTGGATCAAACAAAGTACAGCTCTCGTCATCCAGACCTCGACCCGGCAGTGCCACGGGGCAAAGCCCATGTGTTCTTGGCAGATCTGAACGCGCATTTGGCGACACAAGACAAAACCTGGATCTACGGTCGCCCGACCCTGGCCGATTTCGCGATCCTGCCATTTGTGCGCCAGTTCGCCTTTGTCGATAAGGCGTTGTTTGACGCGCAGGAATGGCCGAGCCTGCATGGCTGGCTGGACCGCTTCTTATCCTCGCCCGCGTTTGAACGGATCATGATCCGGCCTGATCCGTGGAAACCCAGCGACCCGCCGATCTTCTTTCCCTAAGCCTTTTTGCAGCAGCCAAAGGGTCGACAGTTTCCCTCGACAACCTATAAATTCAGTGATTTGAATTCATATATAGGTGACCATGATGGACCGCAGGACTTTTCTGAAATTGACCGGCAGTGCCGCCCTGCTTGCCTCAACCGGCGCCTCGCCTGCCTTGTCCCAAATCTCCCTTGGCACGGGCACCTTGACGACCTTGAGCGACGGCAATCTGGTCTTGCCCCGCAGCATGGTCCTAGGCGGTCTGCCTGCCGAGGTTGACGCAATCCTTTCCACTGCGGGCGTCGAAGGGCCAAACCTGACACCCGAATGCAACCTAGCGCTTTGGGAAGACGGTGATGCAAAGGTGTTGTTCGATGCCGGGTCTGGCACCGGGTTCATGCCCAGTGCGGGCTTTCTGATCGATAGTCTGGACGCTGCTGGCCTCTATCCCGAAGATATCACCCATGTCGTGTTCACCCATGCACACCCGGACCACCTATGGGGCATTTTGGACGACTTTGATGATGTGGCCTTCCCCGAGTCCAAGCTGCTGATGGGCCGGGTCGAGCGGGACTATTGGTTAGATCCCAACACGATAGATACAATCGGCCAGGAACGTCAGTCTTTTGTCGCTGGCGCTTTGCGCAGGCTGGAACTGATTGCCGACCGGATCGAGGTTTTCGACGATGGGGCAGTACCCCTCCCCGGCATCAACGCTTGGATGACCCCAGGCCACACACCTGGTCACATGGCTTTCGAGGTCCGGTCCGGTAGCAACAGCGCGCTTATTGTCGGGGATGCATTGGGCAATCACCATGTGTCCTTCGCCCATCCGGAATGGGAAGTCGGGTCCGACCAAGATCAGGCCCAAGGCGCCGCATCCCGTGCGAGAATCTTTGACAGGCTAAAGGCGGAAGACATGCAGATCATCGGGTTCCACCTGCCAAACGGCGGCATGGGGCGGGCTGAAGCCATGCCAGAAGGCGGCTACAGGTTCGTAAATTCCTGAACGATTTGGGCCCATCACGGGGGCCCATTTCTATTCCGCAGCGTGGGATACGCGCGCCAATTGGCATTGCCCCCAAAGATCTGACAAAGCATCAATCAAATCATCCAAGTCCTGCGGCGAATGCACCGGCGAAGGGGTGATGCGCAATCGCTCGGTCCCTTTTGGTACGGTCGGATAATTGATCGGCTGGATATAGATCCCGTAATCCCGCAGCAGCAGGTCCGAGATATACTTGCACTTCACTGGATCACCCACCATCACCGGAATGATATGGCTGGGATTGGCCACATGGGGAATGCCCGCCGCATCAAGCTTTGCCCGCACTTGGGCCACCTTGTCTTGTTGGCCCGCCCGTTCCACGCCCGACGCCTTTAGGTGCCGGACGGACGCCAAGGCCCCCGCAGCAACTGCTGGTGGCAAGGCGGTGGTAAAGATGAACCCGCTGGCAAAACTGCGTACGAAATCGCACAGCGCGGATGACGCTGCGATATACCCGCCGACCACGCCAAAAGCCTTACCCAATGTGCCTTCGATCACCGTGATACGGTCCATCACGCCTTCGCGTTCGGCAATGCCGCCGCCCCGGGGGCCGTACATGCCAACCGCGTGAACCTCGTCCAGATAGGTCATGGCCCCGTATTTATCGGCCAAATTGCAGATGGCCGCTATTGGGGCGATGTCGCCATCCATGGAATAAACGGACTCGAAAGCGATCAGCTTTGGGCAATCGGCCGGGAGCGATTGCAAATGGCGTTCCAGATCTTCCAAATCGTTGTGCTTCCAAACCCGCTTTTCGGCCCGGGAATGCCGGATACCTTCGATCATACTGGCGTGGTTTTTTGCGTCAGACAGAACGACAATGCCCGGGATGCGAGCGGCTAATGTCCCCAGCGAGGCCCAATTCGACACATAGCCGCTGGTGAACAATAGGGCGGATTCCTTGCCGTGCAGATCGGCCAGCTCGGCCTCTAGCTGAACATGGGCGTGAGTTGTGCCGGAAATATTCCGCGTGCCACCGGCCCCTGCGCCGACGCTGTCCAAAGCGTCATGCATCGCAGCCAGCACGGCCGGGTTCTGGCCCATGCCCAAATAATCGTTGGAACACCAGATCTTAACCGGGCGTTCTTGGCCTTCTGCACGCCAGTTTGCCTGCGGAAACGCGCCTTTGGCCCGTTCAAGATCCGCAAAAACCCGGTAATTGCCGTCGGCCTTTAGCTGATCCAATTGCTGGGTGAAAAAGCTTTGATAATCCATGCTTAGTTCTCCGATGCCTCTCGGGCAATCTGGTCTAGCAAGGCTTGCACTTGTTGCATCGGACCTTCGGGGTAGGTGCGATAGCCGATGGTCACGGCATCATCTTTTTCGGCCACATAAACGCTGTAAGGGCAAAAGGCGATGTTGCTTGGATCAGCCTCCATCACAGCACGGCTGATACTGGCCGAGCAGAACAAAAACACATCGGCATTGGTGAACAGAACGACATCGCTGCCCATATCGGCACGGGTGCGTTCCAGCATTTGTCCGGTGTGACTGACATGGTCGATCACCAGCCCCCGTCCAACAATGGCGCTTTCTACCCCAAAGCTAGCATCGTCAAAACTGCCGTTAAACGTGTAGCTGATCACAGGATCCGCGTATGCCGGAGAGGTCAGAGCGAATAGAGCCGCAAAGAAAAATGGTTTCATGAACTGTTCCTTTTTGCGGGGTCAAAACGCTCTGACCCATGGTTAATTGGTGGTCTTAGCCAAACATGTCAGCGGAAATGCCGTCATACCAGCCGACGCTTTCCTCGTAAGTGGCCTGACGGGTGCCTGCGTCTTCGCCCGTGGACGACACGAACCCATCAACCTTTGCGATCTTTTCGTCTGTCGCCTCGTAGGTTGCGCCGACTTTTACGCCGTCATTGGTGCTGATCAATGACCAACATGTGTTCGAGAACCGCGCCGGAAAGACGCTGCTGTCTGTCAACGCACCGCGCACACCCATGGCGCAGGCTTTGGCTTGGCTGTTGGCCGAGAAGCCGGATTTCGGCATATCGCCTTGCGCACAAGCATCGCCCAGAACGTGGATATTGCCGTCGATTTTCGAACTTAAATCCTGCGCGTTGACAGGTGCCCAATTGCCATCGGTCACACCGGCGATATCGGCAATGCGGCCCGCTTTCATCGCAGGGATCACATTGCAAGCATCAACCTTGGTCACTTCGCCGCCGATGGTCAGGGTCATCTCACCTGGATCAACAGACACTTCATCACCGCCAAAGTCAGGGCCGATCCGGTCGATCATGCCACTATAGTGGTTCTGCCAACCTTCCTCGAACAACCCTTGTTTCGAGAATTTCTCTTTCGGGTCAGCAATCAGGATCTTTGCGGTTGGGTTGATCTGTTTAAGCAGATGGGCCACCATCGAAACCCGCTCATACGGGCCAGGAGGGCAGCGATAAGGGTTTGGCGGCGCGACCATTGCGTAAACGCCACCCTGCGGCATCGCTTCGATCTGCGCTTTCAACAGCTCTGTCTGCGATCCCGCCTTATAGGCGTGGGGCATTTTGTTCTGCGCGGCGACGGACCAACCGTCCACGGCACCATCGACGAAATCGATGCCAGGCGACAGGACAAGACGATCATAAGGCAGCACGTGACCACCGGCCAAAGTGACGGTTTTCGCGTCGCGGTCTACGCCCACAGCCCAGTCATGCACCACGTTGATGCCGTAGCTTGCCGCCAGGTTGCCATAGCTGTGGCCCAAGCTGTTCATGTCCCGGAAACCGCCTAGATACAGGTTGGAAAAGAAGCATGTGTAGTACAGGCGTGAAGGTTCGACCAAAGTCACGTCGATCGCACCGTCGCTGTCTTTGGCAATATAGCGCGCAGCTGTTGCACCACCTGCACCGCCGCCGATGACGACGACCCGTGGTTTGCCATGACCACCCGCGCGCACCATCGGAGCGCTAAGCGCAGCAGTGGCGCCTGCAGCCAGACTTAGAAAATGGCGTCTATCCAGTTGTCCCATGTATTCCTCCCTTAAACGTTTACTGATCAATCGTTGCGAAATAGGCGGCCAGTGCTGCGATCTCCTCGTTCGACAGGCGGCTGGCCATCATTTGCATCACAGGGTGTTCGCGGGCACCGTCTTTATAAGCGTGCAGCGCTGTCACGAAGTCCTGTTCCGGCCAAAGGCTGATCGAAGGTATGCCGTTGGCCTGCCCGCTTGCCTGATGGCAAGACGTACATTCTCCAGAAAGATATTCCCCATAAGCCGCGTCCCCAACGATTGACAAAATTTCGGGCGCAACCGAATGGTCAAGCCCGGTGGTCGTAGGTGCAGCTTCTGGAATATCAGCTGGATTGTCTGAAAACTGGCGCAGATAGGCCACCAGATCATTGCGATCATCAGGATCAGCGATCCCGCGAAAGCTCATTCTTGTGCCTTTTACGGTGTCGCGGGGGTTTTCCGCGAAGCGGCTCAGCGTATCATAATCCCAAACCAAACCGTCTTCACCGGCTTCAGTCATGGCATTTGAATAGCGAAAGCTTTCTACCATTGCCGCAGGTTGGCCAAAAATACCGTTCAAATGCGGGCCGACGCGGTTGCGTGCGTCTTCCCCGACCATGTGGCAGGACGCGCATTTGCGAAACACTTGTGCACCTTTTTCCGCATCCCCACCGGCATCGGCCAGGGCAAAGCCTGTTCCAGCAAGGGTAAACGCGATAGACATTAAAAGCTTGCTCATGGGCGGCCTACTCCGAAAAACTGCGTAGGTAAGCGATGATCGAGGCCGCATCCTCGGGCTTACGAACGCCGCGGAACGACATCTTAGTGCCTGGAACAAAATCTCGTGGGCCGGCCAGGAACGCGGCAAGCGAGGTTTCATCCCAAACCAGGCCGCCTGCCCCGGCATCCTTCATCGCGTTTGAATAGCGGAACCCATCCACATGTGCTGCCGTTTGGCCCACAATGTTGTTCAGCACGGGACCAGATCCATTGCGCGCGCCCTCGCCCAATTTGTGGCAAGCCGCGCATTGACGGAATGCACGTTCGCCTTTGGCTACCAATTCAGGGTCGAGCGCCGCTGCCTCCACTGCAACTTCTTCAGGGGTCGCTTCCGGTTCAGCCGCAGGCGCTGTCGCGGGTTCTGCGGCAGATGCGTGACCCTCTGCTGGCATTGCCGCAGAGTCTGCGCCTTCTTCTTCTGGGGTGACATCAAGAACGGCTGCGCGCATAGTAATCTCGACGCTGGTTTTACAGTCGCTCATGCAGGGCGTGTCAGTCCAAAAATGTGCTTCTGACGTTTCGCGATCATCGACAATGAAACCACCTGCATTGGGCAACGCGACTTCCATAAAGTTTTCATTGGACAGCACGAAATCTTCGTCAACCAGATCGTTGGAATACAGAATATAGGCAACGACTCCATAGACTTCGTCAGCGCTTAGGGATTGCGCGTTCCCAAAGGGCATGGACCGGTTCACATAGTCAAACGCGGTGGTTAGATGGGGCCAATAAGACCCAACGGTTTTTAGCGGATCCTCATCCGCCAAAGTGTTCATGCCGCCCGCCAATTTCGGCCAATTGCCTGACCCTTCAGCGAAATCACCGTGGCAAACCGCGCATTGTTCAACGAACACCTCTTCGCCGGTGAACACGTCCATTGACCCAACCGGCAACCCGGCGCCGTCTGGCGCAATATCTATATCCCATGCCGCGATTTCCTCGGGCAAAGCAGGACGACCCAGGCCGAACGGTTCCATATCGTTGGTCGAGGCGATAGCGGCCATCGCAGGCGGCACAGGATCGGCCACAGGCACGACACGTTTTGCGACCGGGGGCGGCAGAGGGGTGACAAAACGGTC
>SPJP01000134.1 GCA_006844665.1 Paracoccaceae bacterium | reverse complement strand
ATTTCTGGGGCGCAGAATTTCATCACGGCCACGACCGCGCCTAGTCCAGAACTGTCCAAGAACGTCACCGATGACAGGTCCAATACGATCCGGTTTTTTGCAACAGCCGAAGCGGCCTGCATACCGTCTTTGAATTGGATAGCTGTGGAGGCGTCGATGCGGTCTTCTACGACCTGCACTAAAAGTGTTTCCCCATGAGACGAATGATCTAGCTGCATTGCGTCTGCCTTTCACCTAAGTTTGTCCCTTGCTATCGCCAAACAATTACCAATCCGTTTCGAAAACCCACAAAGCTAGCGATATGCCTTGCCTCTTTGGCATGGATAGCATTTCGAAATTGGGCTAGGGCAGCGTTATGACCGATACCTATATCCCCCCGATGGACCCTTTGGACGTTATCCATGAAGACGCCCAGCTGCTAATTCTGAACAAGCCTGCGGGTTTGCTCAGCGTTCCGGGCAAAGGCGAGCATCTTGCCGATTGTCTACTGAGCCGGGCCCAAGCGGCGTTCCCAGGCACGCTGCTGGTGCACCGTTTGGACAGGGATACTTCTGGCGTGATGGTGTTCGCCATGACTCCGTCGGCCCAACGTCATCTGGGGCTGCAGTTTGAAAAACGCTACGTTAAGAAAACTTATGTGGCCCGTGTTTGGGGCAAGTTAGAGCCGAAAATGGGAACCGTGGATCAGCCGATTATTGTCGATTGGGAAAACCGCCCGCGCCAGAAGATTTGTCATGAAACGGGGCGGGCGGCGCAAACTGATTGGCGGGTGCAAAGGTATGAGGACGTGTCTACCAGGGTGCGTCTTTCGCCTTTGACTGGGCGCAGCCACCAGCTGCGGGTCCATATGCTGCATCTTGGTCACCCCATTCTGGGCGATCCGTTTTATGCAGCTGGTAAGGCCCAAGCCTATGATCGTTTGATGCTGCACGCGTCAGAGCTGCGCTTGCGGCATCCAGATGGCGGGCGGGGCATGCGGTTTGTATCGAAAGTGCCGTTCTGACCGCTGCCAAAAGGAAACGGGCCCGACATGGTCGAGCCCGTTGCTGTTTTTTCTATTCTGCCGCCCAGCCGGAGACGGATTTAACTTCGAGGAAGTCCTCGAGCCCCCAGACCCCACCTTCGCGTCCGTTGCCGGATTGCTTGTAGCCCCCGAAGGGCGAGCCGGCGCCGCGGGGCAGGCCGTTCATTTCGACCATGCCCGAGCGCAGTTGACGGGCGACGCGCATGCGTCTGTCGCCATCCTGGGACTGAACATAGTTGGTAAGGCCATACACCGTGTCATTTGCGATCTGGATCGCTTCTTCTTCAGAGTCGAACGGGATCATGGTCAGAACCGGGCCAAAGATTTCCTCGCGGGCGATGACCATTTCGTTGTTCACGTCAGCGAAAATGGTCGGGCGTACATAGTATCCACGATTTAGCCCCTCGGGACGACCCAGGCCCCCGGCAACAAGCCGAGCCCCTTCATCGATGCCTTGCTGGATCAGGCCTTGGATCTTGTTGTACTGCGCCTCGGACACGACCGGACCCATGTGCCCGCCTTCTTCATTGGGCACACCGACTTTGATCTTGCCCGCAGTTTCGGCAGCGATCTCGACCGCTTGGTCATAGATCGAACGCTCGACGAGCATACGTGTCGGGGCGTTACAAGATTGGCCAGAGTTGTTCATCACCCGGAAGACGCCACGTTTGACGGCCTTTTCGTCGGAATCGGCGAAAACAAGGTTCGCACCTTTTCCGCCAAGTTCGAGCGCGACGCGTTTGATTGTTTCGGCGGCTGCCTTAGAAATCGCGATACCTGCGCGGGTTGAGCCGGTAAAGCTGATCATATCGACGTCTGGATGGGCTGAAAGTCGGCTGCCAACGCCAACGCCGTCCCCATTTACAAGGTTGAAAACACCTTTGGGGAAGCCAGCTTGGTCAATCATTTCAGCAAACAAGGTGCCGGAAAGCGGCGAGACCTCGGACGGTTTCAGGATCATCGTGCAACCGGTGGCCAAAGCTGGAACAGCCTTCAGCGCAATCTGGTTCATTGGCCAGTTCCAAGGCGTGATCATGCCGACAACGCCAACGGGTTCCAGCAGAACGCGGTCTTCGGGGTAGCGGTCAGACAGCATGCGATCATATTGGAAATCGCGCGCGGCCCGGATTATGGATTTGATGTGCCCGGAGCCGGCCGTCACTTGCTGTGTACGGCTAAGATCAATCGGTGCGCCCATTTCCATGCTGATGGCTTGGGCCATTTCTTCGGACCGCTCGATATAGATTTCCAGCAGCCTTTCGATCAGGGCAAGACGTTCCGCCGGTGGCGTCATGGACCATGCTGGAAACGCAGCTTTTGCCGCGGCCACAGCGGCGTCAGCATCTGCTACGCCACCCAGTGAAATAACGGCACAAGGTTCTTCCGTGGCGGGGTTGACCACGTCACAGGGCTTTCCGTCAAGCGGGGCAACCCACGCGCCGTTGATGTAAAATTCGCGTTTCTCGATCATCTTTGGACTCCCAATTTTGCGGCACCGTGTCACCGCTTTGTACAAGTTGCAAGCAGGGGTGGCGAAGTGCCGTTAGGGTAAATATATGATAATGCGCAGACTGCAACTTTAGGAGGCCTCCATGGCTTTGCGCATTAACGATACAGTTCCCGATTTTAAGGCCGACACGTCCGATGGCCCGATTTCGTTCCACGATTGGCTTGATGGTAAGTGGGCGATTCTTTTTTCGCATCCCAAAGATTTCACACCTGTCTGCACGACTGAATTTGGTGCCGTGTCCCAGCTGGCAGACGAATGGGCCAAGCGCGACACCAAGGTGATCGGCATTTCGGTTGATGGTGTTGAAGACCACAAAAAGTGGAAGAATGATATTTCGGCTTTTGCGGGCGCGCCTGCAAGCTTCCCGATCATTGCGGATGAAAGTTTGGACGTGTCCAAGATGTTCGACATGCTGCCTGCCGAGGCGTACTTGCCTGACGGCCGCACCCCAGCAGACAGCGCGACCGTACGGTCTGTCTTTATCATTGGCCCGGATAAGCAGTTGAAGCTGATGATGACCTACCCAATGACCGTGGGTCGGAACTTTGCCGAGGTTTTGCGCGCCCTGGACGCGTTGCAGGCCAGTGCCAAGCACGGTGTTGCAATGCCTGCCAACTGGACCGAAGGCGCGGATGTGATCATCCCAGCGACCGTGTCCAACGAAGATGCGACCGCCAAGTTTGGCGAATTCACAACTCACTTCCCTTACCTGCGCACAACCAAGCTGCCGGGCTGAGCGACAATCGGCCCATCCAGTTTGGGTGGGCCAACCGTGGGCCTTAGGCGCGGCCCTTTGCGATATATGCATTCGCGTAGTATGCAGGGTCCCAAAGAGGGGGGATTTTCATGCATTACGCCAGCCTAGACACCTATCTTCGCGAAGCAGATTTGTCCCCCGGTTGCGGGCTGCCGATCCCCGTGGTGGCACGTTGGATGGGGGTGACGCCCCCTGCGATCCGGTCAATGTTGCGGCGCGGGGTGCTGTCTTCGGTAAGTATCGGGTCGACACTATTGGTGTCTGCCCAGTCTTTGCGCGACTGGCACAGCGCGTTTGAGGCCGAGGTCAAGAAAACCCGCAAAGTGCTGACCAAAGCAGCCCGCAAATCCAAGCCCATCAGCTATAGCGACCTGCTCCGCAAACTTGGGCGCGACTATAACCAACCTGCCGACCGTCGCCGCCTTGGCCGCCTGATCGAGGCCGTCAGCGCCCAAAGCTATCTGGAAGACGGCGCGCTGTTGGGGGTCTGGGCTGTTAGCAAAGCGACCGAGATGCCGAAATACGGTGTGTGGGAATTGGCCGAACATCACGGGCTGCGCCAGGATAGCGAAGATCGCGCGGGCCTGCTTGCCCGCCTGCGTGCGGAAATGGTGGCCCGCTAGCCCAAAAGCAAAAGCCCCGGCGTTTCCACCGGGGCTTTCTAATGTCAGTCCAATAAGGCTTAGCCTTCGGATTCTTCTTTAACGATCTCTTCGCCAGTTTCCTGATCAACCATTTTCATGGCCAAGCGAACTTTGCCGCGATCGTCGAAGCCCAGCAACTTGACCTTCACTTCTTGGCCCTCTTTCAGGACGTCCGAAGGGTGGTTCAGGCGACGGTTTTCGATCTGGGATACGTGGACCAGACCATCGCGCTTGCCAAAGAAGTTTACGAAGGCGCCGAAGTCTACGATCTTCACAACAGTACCTGTGTAGATCTTGCCTTCTTCTGGCTCTGCCACGATCGAGTGGATCATTTCGTAGGCTTTCTTGATCGCTTCGCCGTTGGAGGACGCGATCTTGATGATGCCTTCGTCGTTGATGTCGACTTTTGCGCCAGAAACTTCAACGATTTCGCGAATGACCTTACCACCGGAACCAATCACTTCGCGGATTTTATCCGTTGGGATCTGCATAGTCTCGATGCGCGGTGCGTGCTCCGAAAACTCTGTCCGACCGGCGGTCAGGGCTTTGCTCATTTCATCCAGGATGTGCAGACGACCGGCTTTCGCTTGGTCGAGCGCTTTTTCCATGATGTCAGAGGTGATGCCTGCGATTTTGATGTCCATCTGCAGCGATGTGATACCGGCTTCGGTACCTGCCACTTTGAAGTCCATGTCACCCAGGTGGTCTTCGTCGCCCAGAATGTCAGACAGAACCGCATAGGAACCGTCGTCTTCTAGGATCAGACCCATGGCAACACCAGCGACAGGAGCTTTCAGCGGAACGCCCGCATCCATCATCGACAAGGAACCGCCGCAGACAGACGCCATAGAGGACGATCCGTTGGATTCGGTGATCTCGGACACAACGCGAATTGTGTATGGGAAATCAGTAGCCGCAGGAAGAACCGCCTGAAGCGCACGCCATGCCAGCTTGCCGTGGCCAATCTCGCGGCGGCCGGTAAAGCCAAAGCGACCAACTTCACCAACCGAATAGGGTGGGAAGTTATAGTGCAGCATAAAGTTCGAACGGTATGTGCCATTCAGCGCGTCGATCATTTGCTCGTCGTCGCCAGTGCCCAGGGTGGTCACAACCAGACCTTGGGTTTCGCCACGGGTGAACAGCGCCGAACCATGTGTCCGGGGCAGGATGCCAACCTGGCTGGAAATGTCGCGCACTTCGTCCAGTTTGCGGCCATCAATACGGGTGCCGTTTTTAACAACGTCGCCACGAAGGATAGAGCTTTCCAGCTTTTTGAAGCACGAACCCAGGTTCGGGTCGATCTGCTCTTCGTCGCTAAGACCCGCTAGGATCGCGTCACGGGACGCAGCGATTGCTTTGGTGCGCTCTTGCTTGTCAGACAGGGCGAATGCAGCACGCATTTGCGCCTCGCCAGCGGCCTTAACCTTGGCGTACAGGTCGGAATAATCCGGTGCCTGGAAGTCGAAAGGCTCTTTTGCTGCGTCTTCTGCCAGATCAATGATCAGGTCCAGAACGGGCTGCATCTGCTCGTGGCCGAACTTTACCGCGCCCAGCATTTCTGCTTCGGACAGCTCGTAGGCTTCAGATTCAACCATCATGACGGCATCTTTTGTACCGGCGACAACCAGATCGAGACGCTGCTCGGGGTTGTTGCGCAGTTGGTGCATGTCGTCGACTGTTGGGTTCAGAACGTATTCGCCATCCTCGAAACCAACCCGCGCAGCCGCAACGGGGCCCATGAAAGGCACGCCAGAAATGGTCAGCGCGGCCGAGGCTGCGATCATCGCGATAACGTCTGGGTCGTTGTCCAAATCGTGGGACAGAACGGTACAGATGACCAGAACTTCGTTTTTGAAGCCTTCGACAAACAAAGGACGGATCGGACGGTCGATCAGACGGCTTGTCAGGGTTTCTTTTTCAGTTGGGCGCGCTTCGCGCTTGAAAAAGCCGCCAGGGATCTTGCCCGCGGCGTAGTATTTTTCGTTGTAGTGAACGGTCAGCGGGAAAAAGTCCTGGCCGGGCTTTTGCGCCCGCGCGTAAGTGACGTTCGCCATGACGCTGGTTTCGCCATATGTGGCGATGACCGAGCCGTCTGCCTGACGGGCAATTTTACCGGTTTCAAGGGTAAGAGTTTCCTCACCCCATTCGATGGATTTCTTAACTTCGTTAAACATCTATATGTCCTGTAAGGGAGCACTCCCGGCCCTCCGGGTCTCCCGTTTGAATGGTGGCCCCATTGCCACCGACCCCTATCCTCTGTGTGAGCGCCGGGGTCCAAGCGTCACGTCTCAGATAGGCGGGCCATACACGAGTTGGGGTAATTTGGAAACCATAATTACACCGACGCCGCGTCGCGCCTTCTGCTGCAAGAGCCTTGATCTGGTGGCTAGCCAGAAAACGCTGCGCCAAAGGAACCCGGGCGCAGCGTTGTTTTTCAATTGATGCGAGGCTTGCTATGCGAGGCTGGGCAGCCAAAGCACGATGGCAGGGAAGGCCACCAGCAACGCAATTGTGATCGCATCGGCGATGAAGAACGGTGTGACGCCTTTGAACACGTCTTGTACCGTCAGATCGTCGCGCACACCGGCCACAACAAAGCAGTTCAATCCTATGGGCGGGGTGATCAAACAGAACTCTGCCATTTTGACCACCAAGATCCCGAACCATATCGCACACATTGGTCCGCTCATCCCAAAGGTGCTGTCAGCGGCCGATACCAGTTCGCCCCCGTTTAGCGCCATGACGGCGGGATAAACGACGGGCAGGGTGAGCAGCAGCATGCCGATCGCATCCATGAACATGCCCAGAACGGCATAGGCCAGAAGGATACAGATCAAGATCAGCATCGGCGGCATAGTCAGGGACGAAATCCAATCGGAAAACGCGCTGGGCAGTTCAGCAAAGCCAAGGAAGCGGACATAGATCAGAACGCCCCAGATGATGGTGAAAATCATCACACTAAGCTTGGCGGTTTCCAACAACGCGTCTTTCAGCTGTGTCCACCGCATGCCACGGCCCAAAGCCACCAGGAACACGATGAACGCACCGATTGCGCCGCCCTCGGTCGGGGTGCCCCAGGCGTCGCCGCCAAACGGGTTGTAGACGAACAAAATGATCGTCATGACCACCAGAACAATGGGCAAAGCAGGCGGCAGGGACGCGAACCGTTGGCGCCAGGTAAAGCCGCGCACAGGTGGGCCAAAACCTTTGATCGTCACAGCCATACCGATGATCAGCAAACCGTAGATCACCGCAGAAAACGCGCCGGGCACAAAGCCCGCCAGCAGCAGTTTGCCCACGTCTTGTTCCACGATAATCGCGTAGATCACCAAGATGGCCGAGGGCGGAATAAGCGACGCGAGCGTCCCACCAGCGGCAACGACCCCTGCGGCAAAGCGTTTATCATAGCCGATCTTCAACATCTCGGGGATGGCGATGCGGGCGAATACGGCTGACGTAGCCACGGATGCACCAGATACAGCGGCAAAACCTGCAGTGGCAAAAACGGTTGATACGGCTAAACCACCGGGCACCCAGGCCAGCCAGCGTTTAGCGGCCTCGAACAGCGCGTGGGTCAGGCCAGCGTAATAGGCCAGATACCCGATCAGAATGAAGGTTGGGATCAGGCTAAGGGCTTGGGACGAAATCTTGGAATGGGGCACTTGACCGGCTGTTTTCGCAGCAACCGTCAAAGCCCACATCAGATCGTTCGGATCATAGCCTTTCTTGGCCCAAAAAATCCAAATCAGGCCAATCAATCCTGCAAGAGCAGCAGCAAACGCCACCCGCATTCCAAGGATCACCAGCACAAGCATGCCAATCGAGACGTAAATCCCAATTTCAATCGGTTCCATAGAGGTGTTCCTTACTTTTCAGCGCCCGAGACATGCTCGGCTTCGAGGGCGGCTTGTGTGGCAGCATCAATGACCAAGGGCACAGCAATGGCGTTTTCTTCATTCCGCCAGAAGGCACGGGCATAGGCCCAAAGCTGCAAAGCCAGGCGCAGGCCCAAAACGCTAAAGGCAACGGGGGCTAGCAGTTTCGCTGGCCAGATCGGCAGGGCAATATCCATAGAGCTGTCGCGGCTCCACATCGGGGCGGCAAAATCAAAGCTGCGTTGGAAATGGGCCCAAGTTCCCCAGATCAACAGAATGATCAGGACGAAGACGGCAAACGTGGTGATGAACTCGGCCAGATACAGCGCGCGACCCTTCAAGGCACCCACCAGCATATCCATGCGAATATGACCGCCGTCACGTTGGGTGAACGAGATCCCCATAAAGGCAATCAGAGGCATCGCTTGTTCGATCCAGTCGACATATCCGGGCAGGGGCTGGTCAAAAAAGTTCCGCCCTCCGACCGAAACGACGGCCAAAATCATCAGGGAAAAAACAGCAAGACCGCTTAGCAGTGCAAGCGGGCCTTCGATTTTATACAAAGTTTGGTCAATTTTGCTAAGCGTACTGTCATCGGACAGGACAAGGCGTGAACCCGCCATGGTGGACCTCCGGTGGTTCTATGGGCCGTCTGGCGAAAAAGCCCCGCACCGTGGGCGCGGGGCTTTAGATCGGTTTACATGCTTTCGGCAATCATGCCTGTAACCATGTCGTACAGTTCCTGCGCAGGCAGGCCCCGACCGGTGTTTTCTTCGATCCAGGCGGCGGCCGCTGGCGCTGCTGCGGCTTCTTTGAAGGCTGCCAGTTCTTCGTCCGAGAACGTGACCCGCTGGATGCCTTTTTCGTCCAGTGCAGGGCCCCAGGCGTTCATGGTGTTGTTGGTGTAGAAGTCGACATAGTAGTCCAGCGCTTCGTCAACAGACCCAAGCAGGGCGGCACGGTGATCATCAGACAGATCAGCCAGCGCGTCAGAGTTTACAACCACAGGGCAGTTCACGGTGCCGGGGTTCAGGTTTGTTGTCCACCAGGTGCCGTTTTCGATTGTGCCGAACGACATGTGGGCGTGGGGCGCAAAGCTGACCGCTTTGACAACGCCGCTATCCATGGCCTGGCGTACTTCGGTCGCAGACATGGATGTTGGAACCGCGCCAATTGTCGACATAGCCGCACCGATACCACCGGTGGCCCGAACAGACAGGCCTTCGAAATCAGCTAAAGTTGCGGGTGCGTCACCGGTGCCAACTATGTTGTACTGTGGCAGTGGGGACGGCATCAGCAAGGTCGCGTTCCAGCGCGCCAGATCCGCAACAACGGCCGGGTGCTGATACAGCGCCATGGACAGGTCGACTTCTTGCTCTAGCGAAGAAACGCCCAGGAATGGCAATTCCAGAACGGTGATCGAGGGGTTCTTGTCGCGGTGATAGCCGGCACAGAACTGAGCCATTTCGAACGCGCCGATAGAAATACCGTCAAGGTTTTCGCGGTTCTTGGACAGACCGCCATAGCTGATGTTCAGTGTGAAATCGCCGCCGGTCTTTTCGCTGACCAGTTCGGCAAGTTTCTCAACATGCTCGGTGAAAGCGCGGCGCTTGCCCCAAACGGAAACGTTCCATTCGGTTGCCAGGGCTTCAGATGCAAAGGTGATGGTCAGGGCCGCGATTGCGGCACCGTTCAGATAGTTACGCATGGTGATTCCTCCCAGAAACATGCTGTGTCACAGTTCGCACTCTGCTCACATTTTCGGCATTTGCATAGGAAGGAAACCGCGCGTGCCGTTCGGGCTGCCTTGCGGAAATCCGCAGGCCGTTAAAGCAGCGCCGCTTTTTCCAGACCCAGCTTGACGATTTTTTCGTTCAAAGTCCGCCTGCCAATGCCCAAAGCCTCGGCGGCGGCGTCCATTCGGCCGTCATGGGCTCGAATGGCTTTTCCGATCAGCTCTCGCTCAAAGGCTGCGACGGCCTCACGCAAAGTGTCGGGCACCTCGTCCAATTGCTGATCGGCTCTGATTGCCAAAATCATCGACCCCCCGCCCCGGCGCGCCGCCAAAACCCGTCGTTCGGCCACGGCGCGCAGTTCACGTACATTGCCGGGCCAGTCATGGGCCATAAGGGCGGCAAGGTCTTCTTGGGTGATTTCGGGCGCGGTCATTTCGTAGATCTTGGCAAATTGGCTAAGGAAATGGGTCATCAGCAACGCCAGATCCCCGCGCCGGGCCCGCAAGGGCGGCAGGTTTAGAACAATGGTATTCATACGGAACAGCAAATCCTGACGCAGGCGGTCGTCGCGCACGGCCTGATCTACGTCTTCATTCGTGGCTGAAACCACCCGGAACGCCACCGGGATCGGGGCCGACCCGCCAACCGGCACAATTTGTTTTTCTTCAATGACCCGCAGTAGCTTGGCCTGAACAGGCAAAGGGCAGGCGCAGATCTCGTCCAGAAATACGGTCCCGCCAGCGGCAGACAACAACCGCCCCGGCGCGCCCCCGGCTTTACCGAACATCTCAACTTCGAACGTATCTACCGCCAAGGCCGCGCAGTTCAGCGCCAGAAACGGCCCATCGGCATTGGGGGCCAGATCATGTAGCGCGTTGGCGACCAGTTCTTTGCCAGTGCCGGTTTCGCCATGGATCAAGACGGCGGCGTTTGTATCGGCGATATCCAGGATTTCGCTGCGCAGGTTGGTGATTTCTTCGGTGTGTCCCAGCATGACCCGGTCAAGGCCAGAAAGGCGCAGCAAGCGGTCTTTCAGGCGCGAATTGCTGTGCTGCATCCGGTATTGTTCAGCAGCATGGCGCAGGATGGATAACAGGCGGCGCGGCTCGTACGGTTTTTCGACAAAGCTGTATGCGCCGTCCTGCATGGCTTGTACGGCCATCGCGATATCGCCATGGGCCGACATCAACACCATGGGTGGCGCGCTGTTCAGATCAAGGCTGGCCAGCAGTTCCAACCCAGATATGCCGGGCATGCGCACATCAGACAGGATCACATCGGCCTGAAAGCTTGCCAAAGCTTCTGGCACTTTGGTGGCGCGTGCGATGGCCTGCACCAGCCATCCCGCTGCTTCCAGCAATTCCGAGATCGACTGCCGCATCAACCGGTCATCTTCCACGATCAATATGCTTAGCGGGGCCGTATCGCTCATGCCTTGTTTCCTTCTGTGTCAGGAACCGGGAATTCAACGCGGAACACGGCACCCGTTTCCGGGGCGTTCCACGCGCGCATCGCGCCGCCATGGTCCGACACGATTGTCGAAGATATGGCAAGCCCTAGGCCCATGCCCCGACCACTTTCACGGGTGGTGACAAATGGCTGGCGCAGCTCGGCCAATGTCGCGGTGCCCAATCCGTGGCCGTTATCCTGAACCTCGCACCAGGCCAATCCATCTGACGCTCCAAGCGAGACCCATAGCGCCGGTTTATCGGTGTCTTCGGACGCGTCCAACGCATTGCGTAACAGGTTTGTTAAAACCTGTTCTATCCGCAGGCGGTTGCCCCGGACCACAACGGGGGCTGTTGGGATGGAAAGCTGCAGCTCGGCGCCACTGCGTTCGATATTGATCGCAACCAAAGACAAGGCGGCCTGCAGCGCCTCATCCAGATCCACGGGGCCGAATTCTTCCTGATCTGTGCGGGCAAAGAACTTCAGTTGTCGCGTTATCCCTTCCATCCGTTCCACAAGCGCTGCAATCTTTCCGGTCATTGGCTGGGGGCCAGATGCGCTTATCTCGGCGGCGGCAAGATGATTGCGCATGGCGGCAATCGGTTGGCCTAATTCGTGAGTGACCGAGGCGGCCAATTGCCCAAGGGCGGCCAAACGGCTGGTTTGTTCCAGCTCGGACTGGGTGCGCTTTAGACGGCGTTCGGCATTGCGCCGTTCCTCAATCTCTATTGCAAGACGCTCGTTCGCGGACCGCAAAAGCGCTTCTTCCTGTTCCGAACGGCCGAGTGCTGTCGCCATACGGCGGGTGCGCTGGATCTGGAACAGGATCAGAATCGTTCCCGCCACAACCCCTAGCCCGACAGTGACAAGCCAACTTTGAACAACCGCGCGGCTGTCGCTGCTGAAATAGTGCAGCGCCCAGTCATGGGGCAGATCATTTGCGGTCAGATGCAGGCGGTGGGTCCCATCGATCAAAGCACTGTCTTCGTCACTTGGCTCCCAATCTAGAATGTCCAATCCTTGTCCGGGAAATTGTCGCGACGCCTCGATATCCTGCCTTTGAGCGGGGGAAAGGGGGCGCAACGTCCGGTACTGCCACGCAGGATCAGACGCCAGCAAAACAACACCGTCCTGATTGGCCAATAGAACCTGTTCGCCCGAGGCCCGCCAACTGTTTTGCAACCCTGAAAGGTCCAGTTTCACGGCCACTGCGCCAAGGGTGGCCCCTGCACCATTTAGAACTGGGTCGGCCAGAAAGTAGCCGGGCAACCCAGTGGTGGCCCCGATCCCGTAAAACCGCCCCCGTCCGCCTTCGATGGCTTCTTTGAAATAGGGGCGAAACCCGTAGTCTTGGCCTACAAAACTGCTGGGAAGCGCCGCGTTCGAGGCTGCGATAGTTACCCCGTCCAACCCCATCAAATAGATCGCATCTAAACCTGCCTTATCGGCAAAGCGGGCCAACCTGTCATTCAACGCTTCGGGTGCCCGCATTTCGGCGGTCTCTATCACAAACGGGTCGCGGGCCAACACAAAGGGCAGATGGGAAAAACGCTCTAGCTCCGCCACCACCGTGCTGCGGTACAACGACAATCGGCCTTCGGCTGTGGTGATTTCTTGGGATTGAAAATACCGGAAAGACAGCTGGTACACGCCGGTTCCAATCAGAACGGCGACCAAGACAGTCAGGATCAGCGGCAGTTTGCGCATGTCTATCGAGTGGCCGGAAAACGAGTTCATGGCAAGACTTATGTCAAAGACGTGACCCGTTGAAAAAACGAAAAGCCGCGTCGTTTAACGGACACGGCTTTTGCAATTCGTAGTTTGGGTGCGCTTAGCGGCGCAGACCCAGACGCTGGATGAGGGCAGTGTAACGTGCCTCTTCTTTGCCTTTCAGGTAGTCCAGCAGCTTACGGCGCTGGGCAACCATCATCAGCAGGCCACGACGCGAGTGGTTGTCCTTTTTGTGGGACTTAAAGTGCTCGGTCAGGGTCGCGATGCGAGAGGACAGGATAGCAACTTGCACTTCGGGCGAACCAGTGTCGCCTTCTTTGGTTGCGTATTCTTTCATCAAGCGGGCTTTTTCTTCAGGTGTGATCGACATCGGGGTCTCCTTAAAGGTTTGAGGAATGGCGCAAGCCGGGATGTCGTCCAGCAGGGCCCATGGAGTGTACCGCCCATTAAAGGCGATGCGCGCGTATAAGCGGTATCGAAGGAAAAGAAAAGCCCCAAGGCGCCGAGCCTACACTGTGCCCAAGCAGGAAACATATTGTTTCAGCTGTAGCTTCTGGTTTCGCGTTAACCGTGTGTTAACCTTTTTGGGAATTTGGCCCCGTGTGGAGAATCGGTCTCATGATTATTGCGTTTATATCCTCTCTTGCGATCGGCTTTCTGCTGTATGATGCGCTGACAGACAGTGACGATGGCGATCATGACACTTCGTCAGACGATACGGAAGCTGCAACAAATCCCGAAAGCGAACAAGGCGACGGTGGCGCCGAAGAAACGAGCAGCGTCTTGGATAGCTTTCTTGAAGGTGATGACGCTGACAACACTTTGTTTGGCACTGCTGGCAATGACACGTTGTCTGGCAAAGCTGGCAACGACAAGCTGGAAGGCGGCGACGGCGACGACAGCCTGCATGGCGGGCCCGGCGATGACATTCTGTATGGACGCCCCGGTTACGATACTTTGAACGGTGGTGATGGCGACGATCAACTGTTCGGCGGCAGAGGATATGACCGTTTGAACGGTGGTGCCGGGGATGATCTGCTGGACGGTGCCAAAGGCAACGACATTCTACATGGCGATACCGGCGCTGACACACTAGAGGGCGGCGACGGCGATGACCGCATGTTCGGTGGGAACGGCTTTGATGTCTTGTTCGGGCGCACCGGCAATGACGAGATGTCCGGCGGCAATGGTAATGACCAATTGTTTGGCGGCAAAGGCTATGACGTTCTGAACGGTGGCATCGGCCATGATCTGCTGGACGGTGGAAAAGGCAATGACGACCTGTTTGGTGGCGACGGCGATGACACGCTGATCGGTGCGGATGGCCACGACACCCTTGATGGCGGCAACGGCGACGACAGCCTGCATGGAGGCACTGGCGGCGATGTCCTGTTCGGGCGTCAGGGCTACGACACGCTGGAAGGCGGTGCCGATGATGATCAGCTGTTCGGCGGCAAAGGCTACGACACATTGTACGGTTACAGTGGGGGTGACTTGCTGGATGGCGGGAAAGGCAACGATCTCATGTTCGGCGGCTCGGGCGCTGACACGCTAGAAGCGGGTGACGGCGACGACCGGATCTTTGGGGGCGATGGCAACGACGTCCTATTCGGGCGCACTGGGAACGACGATATCTTTGGCGACCGCGGTCATGACGAGCTGTTCGGCGGCAAAGGCTATGATCATTTGGAAGGTGCCAGCGGCGATGACCATCTGGACGGCGGCAAAGGCAATGACGAGCTTGTCGGTGGGACAGGCGCGGATACACTAATCGGTGGCGAAGGCCATGACGTGCTCGTTGGCACTGAATTCGGCCTAGCGCCGGGCGAAGCCGGCTCTGTTGACCATGACCAAGGCGACGTGATGTTCGGCGGGTCTGGGGATGATTTCCTGATAATGGGTAAGGATGACGTGGGCACCGGTGGATCTGGCGCTGACACCTTTGTCACCGGCACCTTCAACGGGTTTGGCTCTGGCGCGGCCGAAGTTACCGATTACAACGCAGCCCAGGGCGACGAGCTTATGATCATGTTTGATCCTGCGGACTACTCGGCAACGCCACAGCTTAGCTTGACCTCGATCAATCCCGGGACGTTTGACGTCTTGTTGGACGGCAAGGTCGTCTTGACGGTCAACGGACATCCTCCTGCCGACGTCTCTGACATCATCCTGAAACCAGAGGCTTTTGCGAGCTAGTAGCCGCGTGCCGTTAATTTTTCATTTGCGAAGCAATCTCGGCGGCCCAGTCGCCGAGAATTGGCACGAAGTCGATATGGCTTAGCAGATAGACCGCGACGGACACCAATAAGGTCGCCCCAACGAAGGATCCAAGCCCAAGGGCCAGACCGCGCATGAACTGAAACCCAATCATACGCCAGAACGAATTCTGCACCCGAATAAACCTGTGGCCGTTCAACATTGCGACTTCGCGGCGAAGCAGCGCGATTTCTTCAACCAGTGATTCGTCTCGCTCGCTCATTCCAGCCTCTTGAATTGGTGCCTAGTTCTGCACAATCGATAAGCCATAATCAAATTGTCGTCTATCTCACAGGCAATAAAGCCTGGATTAACCTTTTGTTAAACAAAGACTCGCGTTCAACTTTCGGTGGTGGGAAACTTTAGTAGAAACAATACATTGCTAGAGTTGGAGCCGACATGCTGGAACTGGGTGGATTCATTAGTCTAGTCGTTTTCGGCGTCTTGCTTGCAATGTTCACGCCAGACTATCGGCGTAAATCCAAGGCTGGACGCAGCCCTTCCAGCGACCCTCTGTTCCAATCCGACTATGGATCTGACGTCGACGTAACTTTTGGGGCAAATCGTGCCCCGGGTGTAAAAGTAAACACACAAGCGCGCGACACGACTTTCGGGAACATCGGAACACAGGCTTTCTATGCCGCTGACATGTCTCACATCCGCGATTTCATTCAGGGAACAGACATTCTGGAACTGTACTATGCCCATAGCGACGGCCCGATGGATCTGTCGCTTGATCCCAATCGCCAAGGTGGCACGAATGTGGTGCTGAATGGCGAAGTGGTGGCGATTGTCGACAATGTTATGTTGATGGGCTCGGATGTTTTAATTCGGCCCAAGTTAGACCCAAAATTAGACATGGTGGGTGTCTAGGGTACCCAAGTCGGACGGCACTGCGAGATAGCATGCCTTCACGACCATATTGCGAGGGATTATTCGATGCTTTTTGCAGGCGGAATTGTAGCATTTTTATTTGCGGGTGTATCTGCGGCGGCCTTTTTGCCGACCGGGTTGGAATTTGACGATGATGTCACAGATGACACGCCGCCCCCCGCGCCGGAATATGACGGCGATTTGGACCTTTTGAACGATATTGTGTCCGATGTGAACGGCGGCGAAGCGGCGGGTACAGACGGGCCGGACAGGTTCCTTGCCTCTGACGAAGCCGACACTTTCCAAGCGGGCGAGGGCAATGATTTTGTCGCAAACGGCTTGGGCGGCGATGACCAGTTCTTCCTGGGCGCGGGAAATGACAGCGCCAACGGCGGCGCTGGCAGTGATCGCCTAGATGGCAATGGCGGCGATGATGTCCTGCGTGGCGGCGCGGGCGATGACGAGCTGAACGGCCTTTATGGCAATGACTATATCGATGGGGGTCGCGGTTCAGATCTGTTGCGCGGCGGTGTTGGTGACGACGCCATTCTCGGGCGTCAGGGCGACGACACGATTTATGCTGGGTCTGGCTATGATGAAGTCTACGGCGAGGGTGGCCAGGACACTATCTTTGGTGGCAACGGCAATGACCAGCTGTTTGGCGGCAACCAGAAAGATTATATCAGCGGCGGCAACGGGAATGACCTATTGGCCGGTGGTTACTGGGCTGACCGACTAGAAGCTGGCGCAGGAAATGACCGTGTCTTTGGCGAAGCCGGGCACGATCAAATTTTCGCAGGCTCTGGCAGCGACTATGTGGATGCAGGTGTCGGGGATGATTATGTTCAGGACGGCATCGGCGCCGATTATGTAACCTTGGGTGACGGCGACGATGTTATCCGCAACGGCGGTGGCGACGATGTCGTGTTCGGCGATGCAGGCAATGACGAGCTGATCGACGGCGGCGGCCAAGACATCTACTTCGGTGGAACCGGCGCGGATACATTCCGCGATGCCGATGGTGACGATGTCTTTTTTGCAGCTTCGCTAGAGGTTCAGGATGGCGAAGTCGTCGATATCGACGAAGGCGACAATATCTTCCTGAACTCTGGGGAGAACACAGTATTTGCCGGTGTGGATGATGTCGTGACGCTTCAAGGCGGAGATGCCAAAATTGTCCTTGGTGACTACGTGCAAGAATCTCAGGATCATCTGGCGCCAACCATCCACAATTTGTCGGCAAACAGTGAGTTTTTCTACTTCTATGCCGAAAGCAACGACGTTCCAGATATCGAATTTGCCTATGACGACCGCGAGAACATGACGTTCATTCTAGCGGACGGAAATGTCGTAGCGCGGCTAGAGGACGGCAATTGGTTCGAACGGGTTACTGTAACATCGGTGGCCTACGACCCAGCCCACGTGTCGGCCAACGGAATGGATGAACTTCTAGCCGCAGCCGAGCTGCAAGCTGAAAACCAGCGAGGCTAAAAAGTTAGTATTAACGAGTGTCAGGCGCTTCGGATCTGCGGATCCGGGGCGCTTTTATTTTGCCCAAAGCTCTGGCTGCTGGACATAGGCTATGTAGAGCGGGTGTTTGGGGTGGCCGTCTTTGCTAAGGCCCAGATGATGCAAAGGTTTTCCGGTGGATCGCAACAACGCCTCGACCGCTGGGCCCCGGTCCAAAAACGCGCCATGGGTGCCCCAGCCGCAAACAAGGGTATCGCACCATGCGGCAGCCTCGGCGATGGCCGCGTCATTTTCCGGGCCAATCGGGTCAGGGGCTGCGCGCATTTTCTTGGGGTCGGTGTCGCGCCACGCGAAGATGTTGGTCACACGAAACCCGCCAAAGCCCAAGGTACGGGCGCGACGCTCGCATCGCTCGACTGTGGGATCGTTCTGCACCTCGGTCGCGGTGGACGGGTTCAACATCACAAAGCTCACCCGAGGGCCGTCTTGCCACACCCGCGTCAATGCATAGCGATAATTTTCGCAGTCGGAATAGATCGCGATCGAGGCCGCATCGTCTTTCTGATGGGTTCGGGTGATCACAGGCAATTCCTTTGCGGTATATTGGTTAAAAACCCGGCTTGGGTGCAATTCGCCTGCTTTGTAAATGCCCACAGCGATTGCTTTGCCGTCAAGTGAAGCCCAGGCCTCGTCGCCGTATTCTGCCTCGGATGTGACGACCATGCCGGGATTGCCGTTGCGCAGCTTTTGGGCTCCGGCCTCGGTGCACCGCAGTTCGGGCAGGTCGGTCAGGCCGACCTCTAGCGGGTGCAGAAACGCGTCCAGATCCGGGGATTTGGCCAGGTCTGTGATTTGGTCCAGGGTGATGGCGTCTTCCAGCTCGAACGGGCCGGACCAGATCCGGCGCAGGGTCAGAACATGGCCCTTGCAGCCCAAGGCCTCGCCCAGATCCCGCGCGATAGAACGCACATAGCCGCCCTTGCCGCAGACCATTTCCAGAATAACCGTGTCGGCATCCGGTCGTTCGACCAGATCCAAGCTTTCGACAAACAGATCCCGGGCTGCAAGCTCCATCTCCTCGCCATCACGGGCCCGTTTATAGGCACGTTCGCCGTCGATCTTTACTGCAGAAAACTGCGGCGGCACCTGTTTGATGTCGCCGGTAAAGGCGGACAGGGCAGCGGAGATCGCGGCATCGTCCGGTCGCAGTTCAGACGTTGCGATCACTTGGCCTTCGGCGTCGTCGGTATTGGTCGCAGCCCCCAGCCGAACGGTAAAGCGGTAGGCTTTCATCGCGTCGGTTACGAAGGGCACGGTTTTGGTCGCCTCGCCCAGTGCAATGGCCAGAATGCCTGTCGCCTCGGGATCCAGCGTTCCGGAATGACCCGCCTTCTTGGCGTCAAAGGCCCAACGAACCTTGTTGACCACAGCGGTCGAGGTCAGGCCAGCTGGTTTGTCCAAAACCAGCCATCCGTGGACATCCCGTCCATTCTTGCGTCTTGCCATATTTAGTCGTCCAAATCTTGCCGTACGTGAGGCTCTGCGAACAGGCGGCGCGTGGCGTCCATCTGGTCAAATGTTTCGTCGATCTGGAACTTCAGATCCGGGGCGAATTTCAACGTCAACGCCTTGGCAACCGCACGGCGCAATTCGTGGCGGTTGTCGCGCAGGGCCGCCAATGCGCCCTCTTTGTCCTTACCGCCCAAAGGCAGAACAAAGGCCGTGGCGATTTTCAGATCGTTCGAGGTCCGCACCTCGCCCACTGTGATCGAGTAGCTGTTGAGCACAGGATCATGGATGTCGCCCCGCTGCAGCACCTCAGACAAGGTACGGCGGATCAGTTCGCCCACGCGCAGCTGGCGCTGGGTCGGGCCGGAAGAGGGGGCGTCATATTTGCGGGCCATTGGGATCTCCTTTCGGGGCGATCTAAGGGGTTGTGCAGCATCGTGCAACCGAGGCTTTGCGTTGGCCGCACGGGAAGGGTAGGACAAGGCAACACGAAGGAGAACAATAATGGGTGAATTGCCGGGGATCGTCGTCACGGGTGCGTCTGGCCGAATGGGGCAGATGCTGATCGAAACCATACGCAGCAGCAAGGCCTGCAAACTGGTCGCCGTGACGGAACGACCGGGCCATGATTGGGTCGGGCAGGATCTGGGCGAAGCTTTGGGCGGTGCGGCCTGGGGCGTGCCTGTCTGTGGCGATCCGCTTGATGCATTCGCAAAAGCCCAAGCGGTGATTGACTTTACCTCGCCTGCCGCCACCGTCGCCCACGCTGAATTGGCGGCCCAAGCGCGTGCGGTTCATGTGATTGGCACGACAGGGCTGAGTGACGAAGACATTGCCAAGCTAGATGCCGCCGCCCGCCATGCGGTGATTGTGCGGGCCGGGAATATGTCGCTGGGCGTGAACCTGTTGGTCGGTCTGACCCAAAAAGTCGCCGCCGCATTGGACGAGGCGTTTGATATCGAGATCATCGAATCCCATCACCGCCACAAGGTCGACGCGCCCTCTGGCACCGCTTTGATGCTGGGTGAGGCTGCTGCTGCCGGGCGCGGTGTCGCCCTGGCAGATGTGCGCGATTCGGGGCGTGATGGCATCACTGGGGCCCGCAAGCCGGGCGATATCGGCTTTAGCGCCATTCGGGGTGGCGATATCGTGGGCGAACATGATGTGCTGTTTGCCGCTGACGGCGAACGCATCGCTTTGCGCCATGTTGCCACCGATCGCAGCATCTTTGCCCGTGGTGCGTTGAAAGCTGCCCTTTGGGGGCAAGACAAAGCTCCGGGAGCTTATAACATGATGGATGTGCTCGGCCTAAACGACGCCTAGTGCCGAAGCCCGTTCAACATCAGCTCCAGATGCCCGGCGATGTAGCTGTCCATGTCCAGCTTATCGAAGGGCTCGAAGCTCATCTTCCAGATGGCTGCGGCAATACAGGGCGACATCAACAAGCGCGGGTATTCTTGGGGGATGCCCGGCTTGAAATCCCCCCGTTCGATCCCGCGATCAATGATCCGCTGCACCACAGCCAGCCCCCGTTTCAGGCCGATTTCATAGTGCAGCTTGCACAGTTCGGGGAACTGATGCCCTTCACCAATCATGATGCGCAGCAACACACGGGTGTCGGATTCCACCAATTCGGAATAGCCACGGGTTAGCATCATCTGCAACAGAATATCAGACGCCCCGTCATAGTCATCGACCATCTGCTCGATTCCTCCGATCAAGGGCGAAACCTTTGACCGAATGCAGGCCTCGAACAGCGCGTATTTTGAATCGAAATATAAGTAGATCGTTCCCTTCGCAATTCCCGCCCGGCGGGCTACGTCCGTCAAACGGGTTGCTCCATAACCTTTTTCGGCAAATGCCTCGAACGCGGCCTGCTGAATTTCCGCAGGCCGATCAGACTTGCGGCGTGTGCGCGCAGGGCGGGAATGTGGAGCGTTGGAAATCTATCTTATCCTTATGGGTCAGTAGTGTTCATTTTCCTACAGAGCCAATTTTTATATGGTTTTTTGTATCTTGCCTAGCCCTTGGGCAAAGCATTGGCAGGGTTTCGCTTGAATTACTGACCAATGGGTCATAATGCATCCAAATGGCAATGACGGACGTAGACAGTAGACGGAAACCAAAGGGGCGCGGGATGAAACGGATTTGGAATTGGGTCATGGACCTGTTTTGGCTGCTGGTTGCTGTCGCATTGGTCGGCGGCGGTTTTTACGGCTTTATGCTGCTGGAAGTCGGCAAGCCCGAGGTCGAGGCCAAGCCAACCACGCGTCCTGAAATTCTGGTGGATGCCGTCCCGGTGGAACTGTTCTCTGGCCCGCTGCCTGTGCGTGGGGAAGGGTTCATCACTCCGTTCCGCGAAGTCCAACTTGCCAGCGAAACCTCAGGCCGGGTGGTTGAACTGCACCCAGCTCTTGAAACCCGGGGTCGGTTCAACGAAGGCGAGGTTTTGGTGCGTCTGGGCGATCAGTCCCAAAGTGCTGCCCTTGAACAGACTGTTGCCAATATCGCCTCGACCGAAGCGCGCTTATCCCTGAACGCCACCCAACTTGCCCGCGCCGAACAGCTGCGCAGCCGTGGTGTGATCGCGCAAGACCAGCTGGACACGCTGGAAAGCCAGAAATCCGAACTTGAAGCCACCCTGAATTCCCTGCGCGCAGCCCGCCGCTCGGCCGAGGTGGCCTTGGCCCGCTCGGAAATTCGCGCGCCGTTTGATGGGGCCGTGCTGGGCAAATCTGTTGAACTGGGCAGCGTCGTCAGCCCCGGCGCGTCTTTGGCGACACTCTATACCCTTAACCAGCTAGAGGTCTCGGTCCCCGTCAGCCAGGCCGAGGCCGCTTTGATCCCTGGCCTGTTCAATGGCGGCACGGCAAGCGCGATGGTCGACGCCGGTTTTGCAGGACAGCACTATGTCTGGAAGGCCGAGGTCGCCCGCGTTAGCAATGCAGTCGACGCCCGCACGCGTACCTTGACCGTGACGCTTCGGCTGAAGGACCAGGTTACCGCAACGGATGATGGGACCCCCGCGTCCGGCGTGCCGCCCGCCTTGATCAACGGATTCGCGCAAGTGACCATCGACGGCGCACAGCTGGAAAACATTCTGGCGATCCCGTCCACGGCCTACCGCGAAGGCGACCAGATCTGGTTGTACCATGACGGCAAACTGGTGTTCCACCCGGCGACCCGCATCCACGTGGATGGCGAACAAAGCTATGTTCAGGTGGTTGGCATACCAGAAGGGGCGGCGGTTGTGACGTCTTCCTTGGATACGGTGTTCTCGGACATGCCGGTGCGCCGCATCGCCGATCAGCCCAAAGCCGACCAACCGGATGACAAGCCATGAACGCCATCATCAAATGGATGGGCGAACACCCTGTCGCCGCCAACCTGACCATGGTGTTGGTTCTGGCGCTGGGCTTGCTAAGCATCCTGTCCCTGCCGCAAAAAACATTCCCTGACTTTAGCCTGGATGTGATCGACGTTCAGATCCGCTACCAGGGTGCCTCTCCGACCGAGATCGAACAAAGCTTGATCCGCCCAATCGAAGATCAACTTAGCGGTATCGACGGAGTTGATGAGATCACAGCAACCGCCCGCGAGGGATCTGGCACGGTATCCATTAGCCTAAAGCTGGGGGAAGACGTCACCGCTGCACTGGATGACATCAAGACCGAAGTGGACCGGATCACAGTCTTTCCCGCCGATGCAGAAGAACCCTCGGTGGTCCAGCGATCCAATCGAAGCCGGGTTCTGGAAATCACAATCAGCGGCGACGCGTCCGAGGCCGTTCTGAAACAAGAGGCCGAGCGCCTGAAGGACGAACTGGTCCTTCTGCCGGAAATCAGCTTTGTCGAAACCGCCAATACGCGGGACTATGAAATCTCGATCGAAATCGACCGGGAAACGCTTAAATCCTACAGCCTAACTCTGCAGCAAGTCGCCAATGTCATCGCTGCCAACTCGTTAGAACTGCCCGCAGGTCAGATCGAAACCGATACGCTGACCATTCCGCTGCGGACCCTAGGGCGCAACTACAACCGTGCCGATTTTGAAAGCATCGTTGTTCTGACCAATGAAGACGGCGCAAAGGTGTTCCTACGTGATGTCGCCACGGTCGTGGATGGGTTTGAAGACACCGATATCTCGACCCGGTTTGGCGATACGCCTGCTGCCACTGTCAATGTCTTTCGGATCGGCGACGAACAGGTGCTTGATATTGTCGAAGCGACAAAGACCTATATCGCCGACAGCTTCGAGACGTCTCTTCCCCCCGGCTTGACTGCAACGCTTTGGCAGAACGACGCGGAAGAGCTGAAGGACCGGATCGACTTGCTGTTCAAAAACGCAGTCATCGGCCTGGCCCTTGTGATGCTGTGCCTGACCTTGTTTCTGGATTTCCGTTTGGCGTTTTGGTCAACGGCCGGCATCGCTGTCAGCTTTGCGGGCACCTTCGCGGTCATGGCCTCTGTAGGCATGTCGATCAACATGATTTCCCTGTTCGGGTTTATCCTGGCCATCGGTATCGTCGTCGACAACGCAATCGTGGTCAGCGAAAACATCTATACCAACGGCGAAGGCGGCAAATCCCCAATGCGCGCGGCGGTAGAAGGCACCCAGCGGGTTGCCATCCCTGTGATCTTTTCTGCTCTGACCACAATCGTGGCCTTTACCCCGCTTTTGCAATTGCCGGGGGTTCTGGGCAAGTTTCTGGGCGACATCCCAACCGTTGTGATCATCGTTTTGTCGCTGTCCTTGCTGCAGGCGTTGCTGATCCTACCTCGCAACCTGTCGGGGCTTGATGTTTCGGATAACTACCGGCCCGTTCTGCCCTTGCGGATCTTGAATGTCATACGCCGGGGTGTGGACCGGTTCTTGCAATGGGTGATCCGCAAGCCCTTGAATGCAGTGCTTGAATTCGCTACGCGGCGCTGGTTGGTGCCGATTGGCGGCACAATCGGCATGATGGTTGTGACCATGGGCGTCATGATCCATGGCTATGTAAAGTTTGAGTTTTTCCCCTCAATCGACGGCGCGTTCATCACCGCGAATATCGAAATGAACGACGGCACTGCGTTCCAGCGGACCCAGGCCGTGGCAGAAGAAGTCCGCCGCGCAGGAGTGCGTGCCGGGGCCCGGATCGAACAGGGTTTGCCGGAAGGCAGCCCCATCGTGATCGAAAACAGCAATATGGTTGTCGGCGTTGCAGCGGGCGGCGGTGGCCCGTTCGGCGATGCCGCGGGCGCGGGTGGCACCGTTGCCAACGTGGTGATCAAGGTAACGGATGCAGAGCTCCGCTCTTGGCCTTCGTCTGAATTTGAGGCGCTGTGGCGCGAAGAAATCGGCGAAATTGCGGGTGTGAAATCCTTGACCGTATCGGCGTCTTTGTTCGGCGCGGGCGATCCCATCGCGATCGAGATGTCCTTGCCAGACGGCCAAGACATCACGGGCTTGATCGAACAGGTCGAAGACGGCCTGCGCGGTATTCCCGGCGTCTTTGGCATCCGTGATGACCTTAGCGCTGGACGGCTGGAATATACCTTGGCTTTGAAAGAGGATGCCCGCGTTTACGGTCTGTCCCTAACCGATCTGGCACAGCAAATGCGGGCAGGTTTCTTCGGGGTCGAGGCGACCCGCGTGCAAAGGGGCCGTGACGACGTGCGCGTTTACGTGCGTTTGCCCCAGGATCAACGCAATAGCCTCGCCGACCTGCTGGACACGGAAATCAGAACCCCAAGCGGCGATCTGATCCCCTTGTCCGTCGTCGCCGAAATCGTCGAGGCCCGTGCGCCCACCACCATTCTGCGCCGCAACGGCCGGTCTGTGACCACGGTGACTGCGGATGTGGACACCAGCGTGATCACCGGCGGGGCCGCCAACGCAATTATTACGTCCGAGATCCTGCCAAAACTGCAATCCGAAACCCCCGGTCTGATCATCGAGTTTGGGGGCGAGCAGAGGGAACAAGGCGATGCAGCAGGCGCCTTGGGGGCCGCTACTGGGGTTGCGTTGTTCGTGATCTTCGCGCTGCTGGCCTTGGTGTTTCGCAGCTACGTCCAACCCATCGTCGTGATGATCGCGATTCCCCTCGGGCTAATGGGCGCCGTGGCAGGGCACCTGATTACCGACATCTCCCTTGGGCTTTTGTCGATCTTTGGCATCATCGGTTTGGCCGGTGTTGTGATCAACAACAGCCTTGTGATGATTGATCTGTATAATGAGTATCTGGCCAAGGGCTATGACGTTCGCAAAGCGGTGATCGAAGGCACAAAGGACCGGTTTCGCCCGATCTTGCTGACCTCGCTGACCACGTTTCTGGGGGTCTATCCCTTGATCATGGAAACCTCGCTTCAGGCGCAGTTCCTGATCCCCTTGGCGGTTTCTATCGGCTACGGCGTGTTGTTCGGTACTGTGGTCATCATCATCACCGTACCGGCGGTGTTCATGGCCCAGTGGCGTATCGCTCAGGCCCTGAAATGGGTGTTCAGCGGTGGCAAACCTGCCGCAACCCCAGCAGACACGGCACTAGAAATGGACTAATCACTTTGCTGAGCCCTTGCAAAGTGAACCAAACGATCCCTTGCCGCGTACTCCTTTCGAACCTTGGAAAGGACTATGTGGTGACACGCATTGTTTTGATGATCGTCCTATTGCTGGCCTTTGGGCCCGTTGCAGCACAGGCGGAAGACTACCTGATCATAGACGACAGGGCCCAGTTCGAGCGGCTGGTTCAGGGCAAAATCCTAACAGTCAAAACGCCGTTCTATGTGCGAAACTCTATCCGGCTGGTTGTGCGCCCAAGCGGCACGATCCAAGGACGTGCTTTGCGGTCAGATGTGACTGGCAGTTGGAATTGGGACCAAGGTTTCTTTTGCCGCGAAATCGATTGGGACGGGACCGAGATCCCGTATAATTGCCAACAGGTCTTGTTCAATGGCACCCGTTTGCGGTTCGTGTCAGACCGGGGAACAGGGGCGAAAGCGGATTTTTCGCTGGATACACCCCGGAACTAAGTTTGCCTTAAAAATCGACCGCGATCCCTTTGCGTTCCCAATCGCCATAGCGAACGGGCTCTGGCCCTTTGCGGCCCCCAAGCTCTGGCGGCAGTTCTGCGTCGGGGGCCTCGGCTTTGCGGGCCTCGGCCTCTTCCAGAGCGCGGCGGGCAACCTCGGGCAGGGCGGCGCGACGGTCTTTTTCGTCTTGGGTCAACGGATCGGTCATGGGCGCACCTCTTGCTATGCTTCTATGCCTGATATACGCCCCAATCCTTGTCGAGCAAGCGAAAGGACGATGATGGCCAAGCTAGGAGACGCCCCAAGACGCGCCGCACTCGCCCTTTTGTCAGGGGTTCGGGACGATGGCCAAAGCCTTGCGGAACAATTGGCAATGGACGGTCCTTTGACAGCGCTTGATCCGTCAGAACGGGCCCGCGCCCAGCGTTTGGCTACAGCTGTGTTTCGCAACCGCACCCGTGCGGACCGGCTGATCGACACCCATATCAACCGCCCACCAGCCGAACCCGTGCGCGATATTCTGCGCCTTGGCGTGATCGAGCTGTGCGTGGATCGCGCCGCCGCCCATGGCGTTGTAGACGGGGCGGTCAGCCTGACACGATCGCTTAGAAAACATGCCGCTGCCTCGGGCATGGTGAATGCGGTGCTGCGAAAGATTTCTAACGTTACGCCGCAGGAATGGGATGCAATGTCGGTTCCCCGCCTGCCCATCGCCATGCGCAAACGTCTGCGCGCGACCTATAAAGAAGCCATTGACCAGATCGAGGCCGCCCATCACGCAGGCGCGCCCCTAGACATCACCGTGAAATCCGACCCTGAAAAATGGGCCGATGCGCTGTCTGCCGAAATTCTGCCAACCGGGTCGCTGCGCCTTGCGTCCCAAGGCCAGGTCAGTGCCTTGCCCGGCTTTGCCGAAGGCGCGTGGTGGGTGCAGGATGCGGCGGCGGCGGTCCCTGTCCAGATCTTAGATCCCCAACCCGGCGAACGGATCGCAGATCTATGCGCGGCCCCCGGTGGCAAGACCTTGCAACTTGCCGCGAGCGGGGCCGAGGTTACGGCGATTGATTTTTCCGAAGCCCGCCTTGGCCGATTGCACGAAAATCTTGCGCGGACAGGCCTAGCCGCCAAAGTCTTTGCCAGTGATGTGTTTGACTACCGGCCCCATACCCAAATGGATGCCATCGTTCTGGATGCGCCGTGTTCGGCGACAGGCACGATCCGGCGTCATCCCGATTTGCCCTATCTAAAAACCCTGAAAGACATGGGGGGCCTGTTGAAATTGCAGGCCAATATGATCGACCACGCTGCCAGCTTGTTGCGACCCGGTGGGCGGATGGTTTACTGCACATGCTCGCTTTTGCCGGAAGAGGGCGAAGCGCAGATCAAGGCGGCTCTTGCTCGCAACCCAGACCTGACCGTGCGCGCCATCACGCCCGGAGGTGGGATCGATTCGTCTTGGATCACAAAGCAAGGCACCTTGCGATTGCGCCCGGATTTCTGGTCTGAACGCGGCGGAATGGACGGATTTTTCGCAGCACTTGTGGACAAGTCTTAGTCAATTCAAAAACTAGCGCATTGGGCGGTGACACTGCGCGCGTGCGGGCCTAAACTGCCCTGCACAGGGGGACGAAACAGTACCAAATGTCAGAGCAGAGTACCGGTGACATCTATAAACGGTCTGCCACGAGAAGCTTTCGCTATCGTGTGATGGATAGTGTTCAGGCGCGGCTCAGCGCGTTGAAAAGCCCCGCAACTGGTTTCGTCTCGGCCCCTGAACCCCGCACGATTGGCCGGTTTGCCCGAGGTCGGCAAATGCTGGCCGGGAATTTCATGTTTGCCGGTCATCTGGTCGAAGCGGACGGCGAAACCACCAATATCTGGAACCTGCCTGTCCCCTCGAACGAGTTTCGCATGGACCTGCACGGGTTCGCCTGGCTGGATGATCTGGCCGCCGTCGGCGATGGCGAAGCCCGCAAGGCCGCCCAATTTTGGCTGGGCGATTGGATCAACAAGTTCCATGGCGGGCGCGGTCCGGGTTGGGTGCCTGATATCACCGGACGCCGTCTGATCCGCTGGATCAACCACGCCTTGTTCCTGCTGGCCGGGGACGGATCGAAAATGTCCAAGGCTTATTTCAGATCCCTGGCCCACCAAACCACCTTCCTTGCGCGCCGCTGGCAAACAACAGCCCCCGGCTTGCCTCGGTTCGAGGCACTGACCGGCGTCATCTATGCCGGGCTGTCGCTGCAAGGGATGGAACAGCATGTCAAACCGGCGATGGATGCGCTTGATCGGGAATGCCGTCGCCAGATCGACATGCGCGGCGGCATTGCATCGCGAAATCCGGAAGAGCTGCTGGAAATCTTCACGCTGTTGACCTGGGCAAAGGATGCTTTGGTCGAAAGCGATAAGGTCCCGATGAAAGAGCACCTGTCCGCGATTGAACGCATTGCGCCGACTTTGCGGGGGTTGCGTCACGCGGATGGCGGACTTGCGCGGTTCCATGGCGGGGATCGCGGATTGGATGGACGTTTGGATCAATCCTTGGCTTCTGGCGGGGTTACGACCCCAGCTCATGACGGGCCAGTGATGGGATATGTTCGGATGTCAGGCGGGCGGACCTCGATCATCGTGGATGTGGCAACGCCGCCCCCGGGCCAGGCCACGGCCGAAGCCCATGCAAGCACACTCGCGTTTGAACTGACAACCGGGCGCCGCCCACTGATCGTCAATTGCGGGCCGGGCGGCACATTTGGCGAAGAATGGCGCAGGGCCGGACGCGCGACGCAGCTGCACACGACCCTTGGGATTGATGGCTATTCATCTTCTTTGCTTGGAACGCGCAAAAGCGGGCCGATCTGGCAAGAGGTTCTAGTCGAAACGCCCCGTGCCGTGACCAGCCGCTATCATCTAGAAGAAGGCGCGGGCACGTTGTTGTGTGGTCATGATGGCTATCGCCGCACCCATGGCATGACCCATCTGCGCTATATGGAACTGGGCCTGGACGGGCGCGGCCTAATTGGTTTGGACACGCTTTCTGTCAGCGAACCCGACGATCAGCGCCGGTTTGATATCGCGATGGACCGCAGCAATATGCAGGGTATCCCCTACACCGTGCGCTTCCATCTGCATCCCGAGGTCGAAAGCCAACTGGATATGGGGGGCACGGCGGTCAGTCTGGTGCCTCGGTCTGGGGAAATCTGGGTTTTCCGGTCTTCTGACGCGGAAATTTCGATCGAGCCATCGGTCTATTTGGAAAAAGGGCGGCTAAAACCACGCGCGACAAAACAGATCGTTTTGTCTGGCGTCGCCTTGGGGTACCAGACCGAGGTCAGCTGGACCCTTGCCAAAGCGCAGGAAATGCCCGGTCCCGTTCGGGATTTGGCGCGGGACGATATGCTGGCCGTTGACTTATAGACCAAAGGACCCAGCGCAATGACTGACCTCGTATCGCCTAAAACGGCGCTCATTTCTGTTTCCGACAAGACGGGGTTGCTAGAGCTTGCCCAAGGTTTGACGGCACGTGGTATCGCGCTGCTTAGCACCGGCGGTACTGCGAAACTGCTGCGTGAAGCAGGGCTGGATGTGACAGACGTTGCCGATGTGACCTCGTTCCCGGAAATGATGGATGGCCGGGTCAAAACGCTGCACCCCAAAGTGCACGGCGGTTTGCTGGCCTTGCGCGACAATGACGATCACGTGGCTGCCATGAAAGAACACGGCATCGGCGCAATCGATCTGCTGGTGGTCAACCTGTACCCGTTCGAGGCAACTGTTGCCCGAGGTGCCGATTATGAAACAACCATCGAAAACATTGATATCGGCGGCCCGGCTATGATCCGGGCTGCGGCCAAGAACCACGGTTTCGTTGGCGTTGTTGTCGATCCCGAAGACTATAGTGCTGTTCTTGCTCAGCTGGACGAAAACGATGGCGCCACGACCTTGGCCTTCCGCCAATCATTGGCTCAAACCGCCTATGCGCGCACCGCTGCCTATGACACTGCCGTGTCCAATTGGATGGCGGGCGCGATTGGTCAGACGACCCCGCGCCGCCGCAGCTTTGCCGGCACTTTGGCTCAGGGTCTACGTTACGGCGAAAACCCTCACCAGGCCGCGGCCTTCTACACCGACGGCACAAACCGACCCGGCGTGGCAACTGCCCAGCAGCATCAAGGCAAAGAGCTTAGCTATAACAACATCAACGACACCGATGCCGCGTTCGAGCTGGTCGCCGAATTCGACCCGGCCCAAGGCCCTGCCGTCGCGATCATCAAACACGCCAACCCCTCTGGCGTTGCCCGTGGCGCGACGATGGTCGATGCCTACCGCGCTGCGTTTGATTGTGACCGGACCTCGGCCTTTGGCGGGATCATTGCTTTGAACGGGATGCTGGATGGCGACACGGCCGAAGCGATCTCGGAAATCTTTACTGAGGTTGTGATTGCCCCTGAAGCCAATGACGACGCGATGCAGATTTTTGCCAAGAAAAAGAACCTGCGCTTGCTGACAACTGGTGGTTTGCCGACTGTGCATGGGGCCGCACTGGCCTACCGTCAGGTCGCCGGTGGTATGTTGGTGCAAGATCGCGATATGGGTCAAGTGTCCGATGACGAGCTGAAAATCGTCACCAAGCGCGCCCCCACCGCAGCTGAAATGGCAGACCTTCGCTTTGCTTGGACCGTCGCCAAGCACGTAAAATCCAACGCCATCGTCTATGTCAAAGACAAGGCCACCGTCGGCGTTGGTGCTGGCCAGATGAGCCGCGTAGACAGCGCCCTGATTGCCGCTAAAAAGGCCGAAC
>SPJP01000196.1 GCA_006844665.1 Paracoccaceae bacterium | reverse complement strand
CGGTCCAGAAAACCTGAACACTGGGGTCCAACATTCGGCCCAGCTGTGAAAGATAGGATTTCGGGCGCTGGCCAAAGACCTGATCCAGGATCGGGTCCTCGGAATAATAGGCCGGGCAAAAGGCAAAGCTGGCAGCGTTAGACAGGGCCGCGATTGTGTCGAACACCTGCACCTGGCCATCCGCCAGATCCGCCGCACCACCCCGAGTATCATCATACAAAACCGCTAGAAGATCGACGTTCAGTTCATTGATTTGGTTTATCTTTTCCGAAAGATAGGCCGTATCGTATTCGCCGACGGCCCCAAACAGATCGAAAGGACACAAGCCGATGCCAAACGCCACATCATTGGCTTTTGCCACGGCGCGCAAGGCTATAAGGTTATCTAAATCCTGCGGACCCCAAGGCACCCGCCAATCTTGTCGCAAGGCTCGGTCGGATTTCGGGGCATAGATATACATGCCCCCGCCTGCTTGGGCCAGAAACCGGATGTGATCGGCCCGAGCTTCCCAGTCCCAGCTGCGGCCGAAAAAGCCCTCAATCGTGCCCCAGATTGGCGTTTCGCGGATCATGGATGCTCCCTCTTTTCGGCGCAAACCTACAACTCTGCGTCGTGAAAGGGCCAGACCTAACCTTTGGGCCAGGCACAAAGTGGCAGAACGCAATGCCCGGAGGAGAGATCTATGCGAAGCCATGCCCAAGCCGTCGTCATCGGGGGCGGCGTTATCGGATGTTCGATCCTGTACCATTTGGCCAAACTGGGATGGACGGATGTTGTTTTGCTGGAACGCGACGAGCTAACGTCTGGGTCCACATGGCACGCGGCGGCCAATATTCACGGGCTACATGACAGTACCAATATCAGCCGTCTGCAACACTACACGATGAACCTTTATAAAGAGCTGGAGGCCGAGACCGGCCAAAGCTGCGGAGTGTTCCAACCCGGCAGCCTGTATCTGGCCCAGACCGAGGCGCGCGAACATCAGCTGCGCCTGCAAGAGGCCAAAGCGCGACGCTACGGGATGAATTTCCACGAGGTCAGCCGGGACGAGGCCGAGCGCTTGCACCCCATGGTCAATTTCGACGGCATCCGCTGCATCATGTTCGAACCCGATGGCGGCAATGTCGATCCGTCTGGTGTCACGGCAGCTTATGCGGCGGGTGCGCGGCAAATGGGGGCCGAGATTGTGCGCTTTACCCCCGTCACCGGAACCGAGGCCCAGCCCGATGGCACCTGGATCGTGCGCACCGGCAAGGGCGATATCGCCACCCCTTGGGTGATCAACGCCGCCGGTCTGTGGGGGCGCGAGGTTGCGGCTTTGGCCGGGCTGACCCTGCCCTTGCAGCCGACCGAGCACCAGTATTTCGTCACCGAAACCATTGCCGACATTGCGGGCATGGACCGGCGCTTGCCCTCGGTTGCTGACCGGGACGGCGAGTATTACCTGCGCCAGGAGGGCCAAGGCCTGTTGGTCGGCGCTTATGAAAAGGATCTGCGGTTCTGGGCAGAGGATGGCACCCCGCAGGGTTTTGGACACGAGCTGTTCGCCGATGATCTGGAACGGATCGAGGACAATATGATGCGCGCCATCGACCGGGTTCCGGCGGTGGGCGAGGCTGGCATCAAGCGGGTGATCAATGGCCCGATGATCTGGTCGCCGGATGCCAATGTTCTGTTTGGGCCCGTTCCGGAATTGCGCGGGTATTTCTGTTGCAACGGCATTATTCCGGGGTTTTCGCAATCGGGCGGCATGGGCAAGCTGGCGGCCGAATGGATGGTCGAAGGCGAACCCAGCTTGGATCTGTTTGGCTGGGACATGGCGCGGTTTGGCGCTTGGGCGGGCAAGGAATTCACAAAGGCACGGGTCGGCGACCAATACGCCAACCGCTTTAAGATCCATTTCCCGACCGAGGAACGCGACGCGGGTCGCCCCGTGCGCACCCGCCCCGTCTACCAGATGCAAAAGGACATGGGCGCGCAGTTTGGCCTGAACTATGGCTGGGAACATCCCCTGTGGTTTGCGGCCAAAGACGAGCCGGATCACGAGACTTACGGCTTTGACCGGCAAAACTGGTGGGGGCCGGTCGGGCGCGAATGCAACATGCTGCGGGATGCGGCCGGGATTATCGACATCTCAAACTTCGCCAAATATTCGGTCAAAGGGCCTGGTGCGGCGGATTGGTTGAACGCGGTGTTCGCCAACCGGATGCCAAAGGCCATTGGCCGGTCCTGCCTGACGCCTTTGATCGGCAAGCGCGGCGGGATCGCCGGGGATTTCACCGTGACCCGATTGGCTGAGGACGAATTTATGGTGATCGGGTCCGGGATGGCCGAACGGTATCACGCCCGGTTCTTCAAGCAGGTCCCCCTGCCCGACGGCACCAGCTTTACCAGCCTGACAAATGCGATGTGCGGGTTCAACGTGGCGGGCCCCCAATCCCGCGCATTGATCGGCAGGCTGACCAATGCGTCGCTGGCCACGGAAGATTTCCCCTTCATGCGGTCCAAGCGGATCACCGTGGCCGGGGTGGACTGCGTCGCATTGCGGGTCAGCTTTACCGGCGATCTGGGGTGGGAACTGCACTGCGCTGCTGCTGATCAAGAAACGCTGTATTCGGCGTTGTTGCAGGCCGGAAAAGATTTGGGTGCGGGCCCCGTGGGCAGCCGAGCGTTGATGAGCCTGCGGATTGAAAAAGGCTATGGATCCTGGGGCCGCGAATATTCGCCCGAATGGTGGCCCGCCGAAAGCGGCCTTGCGGGATTGATCAAGCTGGACAAAGATTTCCTGAACAAACAAGCGTATCTGGCCCTGTCCGACCGCCCCGCACGGGAAAAACTGGTGGTGATCGAGGTTGACGCGAAAACCGCCGATGCCTCGGGCGGCGAGCCGATTTTCCTGGCCGATGGAACACCGATTGGGCAGGTGACCTCGGGTGCCTATGGCTACAGCGTAGGCAAGTCGCTGGCGCTGGGATATGTGCGGGCGGATTTGGCCGTGGGGGGGACCGAATGTGTGGTCGCCGTGCTGGGCCGGGATCACAGCGCCCGGGTACTGAGCGCCCCGCCCTTTGACCCTGATGGCGCGCGTCTGCGGGCGTAACACGGGCGTCACGCGGAATTGCCTTGCAAAGGGGCAAAGGCCCGGCGGATAAAAAGGCATGTTGCGCATTGTCTTCGCCATTTACCTGTCGATCTGCGCGCTTTCGGCCCGGGCCGAGGGCGTGACGGTATTCGCGGCATCCAGCCTGAAAACAGCGCTGGACCAGATCGCCCAAGACTACCTAGCGGAAACCGGGGTTAAGGTGACGACAGTCTATGCCGCAAGCCCGGTTCTGGCCCGCCAGATTGCTGCGGGGGCGCCGGGGGATATCTATATCTCGGCCAATCCGGGCTGGATGGATTGGGCCGCGTCCCAAGGCGCGATTGAGGAAGCCAGCCGCCGGGATATCATCGGCAATGGCTTGGTGCTAATCGCCCACGGAGATGCGGCCAGCCAGGACAGCCTGCCGGATATTGCGGGCCTGTTGGACGGCCAACGCTTGGCCGTCGCCCTGACCCGTGCCGTGCCTGCTGGGATCTATGCTAAGGCGGCCTTGGACTGGGCAGGTGCGCCGGACGATCTGCCCTTGGCAGAGGCCGCGAATGTGCGCGCGGCGCTCGCCTTGGTGGCACGGGGCGAGGCCCCTTTGGGCATCGTTTACGCCAGCGACGCTGCGGCCGAACCGAGGGTTTCAACGCTCTACCGGTTTCCTTCAGAGGCCCATGAGCTGATCACTTATCCCGCCGCATTGACCACGGATGCCAGCGCCCCTGCCCTTGCCTTTCTGGACCACCTATCAGGCACATCTGCCACCCAGCGCTTTGTCGTCAACGGGTTCGCGCCGCTGCCATGATCGAGATTTCGCCCGAAGCTTGGCAAGCCATCGCCTTATCAGCCAAGGTATCCTGTGTGGCCACAGTGCTCAGCCTGCCGCTGGCGATCCTGACGGGGTTTGCTCTGGCGCGCTGGCGCTTTATCGGGCGCGAGGTTTTGAACGGCATCGTTCATTTGCCTCTGATCCTGCCGCCGGTGGTGACGGGCTATGTGTTGCTGCTGGCGTTTGGTCGTCAAGGGCCGATCGGCGGGTTCTTGTACCAAACCTTTGGGGTGACGCTGGCGTTTAACTGGACGGGGGCGGCCTTGGCTGCGGCGATCATGGCCTTTCCCCTAATGGCGCGCGCGATCCGGCTGGCGGTTGAGGCCGTGGACCCAAAGCTGGAAGAGGCCGCGATGACGCTTGGTGCCTCGCCCTTATGGGTGTTTGGAACGGTCACCCTGCCCCTGATCCTGCCGGGCATTCTGGCGGGGGCTGTTTTGGGGTTTGCCAAGGCAATTGGCGAGTTTGGCGCGACGATCACCTTCGTGTCCAACATCCCCGGACAGACCCAAACCCTGCCCTCGGCCATCTACACGTTTTTGCAGATCCCCGGCGGCGAGAATGACGCTTTGGTATTGGTGTTGATCGCCGTTGCCATCGCGATGACGGCGCTGTTGATCAGTGAATGGCTGGCGCGCTATGTGGCCAAACGGATTTCCAGCGCATGAGTATTGAGGCCCGCCTGACCCACCAGTTTGATGGCTTTGCGCTGGATGTCGATCTGCGCGCCCCGGACGGAGTGACGGCGATTATGGGGCCTTCTGGGGCTGGAAAAACAACCGTGGCCAAGATGATTGCCGGGGTAATGACACCGCAAAGCGGCCGCGTTCAGGTGGGGTCAGAGGTTCTGTTTGACAGTGCCGCGGGCCTGCAGATCCGTCCGCATTCGCGCAAAATCGGCTATGTTTTTCAAGAACCTAGGCTGCTGCCCCACCTGAGCGTGCGCCAGAACCTGCTATATGGCGCATGGTTTGCCAAACGCGGCAGCGGCGGTTTGGCACAAATCGCTGACATGCTAGGGCTGGCCCGTTTGCTGGACCGCATGCCGCGCGGCCTGTCAGGGGGAGAGGCGCAACGGGTCGCTTTGGGCCGCGCTTTGCTGACCGAACCTCGCCTACTGATTCTTGACGAACCCCTGGCTGCCTTGGATGCCGCCCGCAAAGACGAAATCCTTCCCTATTTGGCCCGCATCCGCGACCAAGCGCTGTGCCCGATCCTTTATATCAGCCATTCGGTGTCCGAGGTCGCGCAGCTGGCCGATACTCTGGCCGTCCTGGATCAGGGTAAACTGGCCGCATTGGGCCCGATCGCCGAAGTGCTGGCCGATCCGATGGCGGCCCATGGCCTAGGCGCGCGTTCCACCGGAGCGTTGCTGAACGGGACGGTAACAAGCGTCGCAACGGACGGGTTGGCAGCAGTCACGGTGCCTGCCGGGACATTACATGTAGCGCTTGGCGATGCATCTGTCGGGGATAAAGTGATCTTACGGGTCGAATCCTCAGACGTTTTGCTATCGGTCACAAAGCCCGAGGGCCTGTCTGCGCTGAACATCCTGCCCGGTCGCATATGCCGAGTCACCAAAGGCCCATCGGGCAGTGTCACCGTTCAGCTAGAAGCTGCTGGCGATCATGTGTTGGCCAAGCTTACCCAACGTTCGACCGACGCCTTAAACCTTGCCCCAGGCCAGCAGGTCTATGCGATTTTCAAATCGGTCGCGGTAGACAGCCGCATAATGGGATGACCCTCGGTCCGCACAGCGGAATTGACAGACACAGCCCCACGGCCCATGCACGTATGGGGGAACAAAGCGCAGCAGTGCTTTAACGGGGGGAAGTTCGCGGATATGCGGTTTCTGTTGATCGAAGATAACGAGCAATTGGCCAAGGCAATCCGTGATCGGCTGGGTCTGGATGGGCACATCGTCGACCACGCGCCCAATCTTGACGAGGCCAAACACTACATTAACACATCCGAGTTTGACCTTGTTTTACTTGATATAATGCTGCCCGATGGGGACGGACGCACCCTGTTAAGCTATGTGCGCGCCGCCAAGATGGACACGCCCGTGATCGTTCTGACCGCGCGGTCCGAAGTGTCCGACAGGGTCAGCATTTTGGATCTGGGGGCGGATGATTATCTTACCAAACCGTTCGATTTTTCCGAACTGGAAGCCCGTGTTCGCGCCGTTTTGCGCCGCCGTGGCGGGGGTACTGCAACCGTTCAAACCATCGGGGACATTAAGTTCAACCGCATGGCTGGCACCTTGATCCTGGCGGGCGGCCCGGTAGAGCTGCGTAACAAAGAGCTGCGTTTGTTCGAAGTTTTCGCCGACAATCCCAACATGATTTTTTCCAAACCCAAACTGGTGGACAGGCTGTTTTCCTACGAAGAAGATGTATCCGAGAACGCGATCGAGGTTTACGTCGCGCGGCTGCGCAAGCATCTTGCTGGCTCTCGCGTCAGCATCACGACGTTGCGGGGTTCGGGCTATAGGCTTAGCGTATCATGAGCATGAGGCCCGCCAGGACAACCTCGTTGCGGCGAATGATGGCCGTTCAGCTGGTATCGGCCGCGGCGGTTCTGGCGACTGTGTTGATCTTCTTGTTTCAGTCGTTTTCCCGGCAGATCGCGGAAGAAAGCCAGGACAATGTTTTGCTGGCTTCGGCCACGTCGATATTGGAAAGCATCTCGGCCCGGGACGGCGCTTTGTCGGTGGATATCCCCTATGCGGCCCTGTCTATGCTGGGTAGTATTTCAGACGACCGGGTGTTCTACCGTGTTGATTTTGGGCAAGAAACCTTGACCGGCTACGGCGATCTGCCCCGTGCCACGGATTTGCCCAACGCCTCTGGCTTTACCACGGTGGAATACAAAGGCGCCGATACGCGGATCGTTTCGGCCACGCGCAACCTGTCTGTGGATGGTCAAAGCCGATCGGTGATCGTGTCGGTTGGCCAAACCCAGGAAGGGCTGGCCGAACGGTTGCGAGAGCTGTTCTGGACAGCCATTTTGATCGGCGCGGGGTTCTTTGCGTTTTCCGCGGGCTTGGCCTTGTGGGCATCGAGCCGGGTGTTTCGGCCCTTGTCGGCGCTTGCGACCTCGGTGTCCCGGCGGGGGCCGAATGATCTGCGTCCGTTCCTTAAGCCCGCGCCCGAAGAAATGCTGCCTTTGGTCGCCGCGTTGAACGGGTTTACTGAACGTCTGTCCCGCTCGCTTAGCCGGTCCGAGGATTTTATAACCGAAGCGGCCCACCGGGTCCGTACGCCCTTGGCCACGGTGCGCACCCAGGCCGAGGTTCTGTTCCGCCGGATCGAGCGAGACGAGAACCGGCACGCGATGAGGGAAATGATCCGCGCGGTCGATGAAAGCAGCCGTGCGGCGGGCCAGTTGCTGGACCAGGCAATGGTTACCCTGCGCACCGACGCCCTGGATCGCAGCGATGTGGATCTGGCCGAGTGCCTGCGCGACGTGGTAGAACGCTTTCGGGCCGTGGCCGATCTGCGAGACATTGATTTGCGGATGGATCTAGAGCCTGAGATCCACATACGCGCCGACCCGATCCTGATCCAGAACGCGGTGACTAACCTGTTGGACAATGCTATCAAATACGCGCCAATGGAAACCGAAGTTTCAGTTTCCATGCACCGCGATGACAAGCGGATTGCCATTACAATTAGCGACCAAGGACGCGGGTTTGACGAGGACAGCGAAGCGGATTTATTCGCGCGTTTCGTTCGTGGTGCCGCGTCCTCGGGCACCGTCGGATCCGGCCTTGGCCTGACAATCGCGAACGAGGTGTTCACCGCTCATGGGGGCGCTGTTGAGCTGACCAACAACTTAGAAGGACCCGGTGCATGCGTTATTGCCTATTTGCCTGCCTAGCACTTTTTAACGTTAGCTTTGCCGTGCAAGCATTTGAAGTTGAATCTGAAATATCATTTCCTGTGCGCGACGGCGACACAGACATCCGCATCCTATCTACGGCGGATATCGATCTGTTCGCGCCGATTATCGAAAGCTTTCAGGATGCGAACCCTAGTGTCGGGATTACCTATATCTCGGTCAGCTCGACAGAAGTGTTACAAGCCGTTGTAGTCGAAGATCTTGCCTTTGATTTAGTGGTGTCTTCGGCCATGGATTTGCAAACCAAACTGGCCAATGACGGGTATGCCATGCGGATCAACGGGACTGCGACAAGTGCGGTGCCGGACTGGGCCCAATGGCGTGACAGCGTATTCGCATTCACCCAGGAACCTGCCGCGATCGTGTTGTCTAAACAGGCATTTGATGGGCTGGACTTGCCGACAACCCGACAAGATTTGATCGCCACATTGCGGGCCAATCCGGACCGGTTCCTAGGCCGTTTGGGTACATATGACATCCGCAGCAGTGGGCTGGGTTATCTGTTTGCGACGCAGGACAGTCGCACCTCGGAAGCGTATTGGCGCCTTACAGAAGTGTTCGGCAGCCTGCAGACCCAGCTTTATTGTTGTTCGTCTGACATGATCGAGGATGTCAGCAGCGGCGAAATTGCTGTCGCCTATAACGTTCTTGGCAGTTATGCGCGCGCGCGGGTGGATCTGGCGGGTACTATCGCGGTGATAGAGCCTGAAGATTTCACAACCGTTATGCTGCGCACTGCCCTTGTGCCAAAGAACGCCCCCAACCCAGAGGCGGCACTGGA
>SPJP01000197.1 GCA_006844665.1 Paracoccaceae bacterium | reverse complement strand
ACGACATTCATACCTGGAATATCAGAAGCAACTTCCGCTGGGGCGTCTGCAATTGGCGTTTCAACCGCGGGTGCTTCCTCGACAGGAGCGTCCAAAGATGGGCCGGATTCTGTAGGTTCAGCGTCAGAATTTGGGTCCTTGGACAGAACCGGGTCTTCACCTTCGATCGCCATAGCCTGAGGCTTGGCCGCATCATCGTCAGAAGCAGCCTCTTCATCCGCGGCCTCGGATGGGGCAGTTTCTGCCTCGGGCGACTTAGCATCTTCAGCTGGGGCTTCGTCAGCGATCGGCTCTTCAACCGGTGCCTGTTCGACAGCAGTTTCTTGGGCCGCTGGGTCCCCTGCGGATACATCTTCCGCAGCAGTTTCAGTCACTTGCGCATCGCTGGCTACACCAGCGTGGACTGCCGTCTCTTCGATCACTGGGGCGTCTGTTTCAGATGCACTCTCTGCAGTCGGCTGGGCCGGAGCGTCGGCCTTACGACGGGACCGGCGCCGCGGTTTTTTGACGGGCTTTTCGTCTTCGTCTTCGTCCAGCGATTTCGCATAGGCCCGTTCTTCGGCCATCAGCGCTTCGCGGTCTGCAACAGGGATTTGGTAGTAGTCAGGATGGATTTCCGAAAACGCAAGGAAACCGTGGCGATTGCCACCGTAATCTACAAAGGCAGCCTGCAACGAGGGTTCGACCCGCGTAACTTTTGCCAAATATATGTTTCCTGCCAGTTGCCGCTTGTTTAGCGACTCAAAGTCGAACTCCTCAACCTTGGTTCCATCCACCACCACAACGCGGGTTTCCTCCGCGTGGGTGGCGTCGATAAGCATTTTCTTAGCCATGTTAACTCTTTACAGCGCCGCAAAACACGCAAGGCCAATAGGTCGCGCGCGGTGTTGGGGGGCTTAATTTGGGACGATCGGCAAAAAGCATACAGGGACACGGGGGCGGAATCGCCCATCGCCTGTCCTATCACTGCTCTTGCGCGTTTCATCGCGTTTCATCTCCGACACCGCTGGGGGTGTCTTTATATCCCCGTCTTCTAAAAGCGCAGGGGTGTCTAGTTGGGCGAAATAAGCCCAGTCATCTATGCTGACGCGACGCCCGAACAACGTGAGCGTGCATGCAGCACAGGTAAACCTATTTAAAGCAGATCCGAAAAAGAAAGACTCTGCTACACTTCATCATAGGATGTCTGCGTTACAGATTACAATGGGCAATTTAAAGCACCCAAAGAAATGACAGCCCGTTCTTAACGGAACGGGCTGTCTAATTGGTTAATTTGCCAGAAGATCGGGTATAATCGTCACAACCCCTGGGAAGGTCCATAGGGCAAGCAACCCTAAGACTTGGATCAACACGAATGGGATCACGCCGCGGTAGATATGGCCTGTTGTAACCTCGGGCGGGGCGACGCCGCGCAGGTAGAACAGGGCAAACCCGAAGGGCGGCGTCAGGAAGCTGGTCTGCAAATTCACCGCAATCATGATCGTCACCCATTTCGGATCCATCGTACCGCCGTAGATTACCGGGCCAACAATCGGGATCACGATGTAGATGATTTCCAGGAAATCCAACACGAAGCCAAGGATAAACAGAACCAACATCACGATTAGGAACACAACCAGTTCATTGTCGAAACTGCGCAAGAACTGCTGGATATAGTGCTCGCCTCCGAAGGAAATCACCACCAAGTTCAGCAGTTGCGAGCCGATCAGAATGGTAAAGACCATGCTGGTGACTTTTGCAGTTTCGCGCACAACTGGCGGCAGGACATTGCTTCGCAGCAGAACCCAACAACCGTACAAGATACCAAAGATCGCAATATGGTACGCCGCGACAGCGAATATCAGGGCAATAACTTCTTGCGCGCCAGTGGTTTCCAACCCCGTACGAAGGTCGAAATTCACGCCAATCACGATCATGATCAAAATCGCGAAACTAGACGCCAGGATATACTTGCCCGATGTCTGCTCGTCCCGGAGTTTGCGGAAAGCTGCCAACATGATGGCACCCCCTGCCCCCAAAGCCGCAGCCGGGGTCGGGTTGGTGATACCCCCAAGGATCGAGCCGAGAACCGCAACAATCAAAACAAGCGGCGGGAACACCACGCGGATTAGATCGTTTTTGGCCAAACGGGCCACGGCATCGCGACATCCGTAAATCGTAATGGCCAAAGGAACAGCCATTATAAGGAATGTCGCACCTGCCGAGGTCGACGGTGCAATGACAAATATGTCCAGCAACAAGCCCAACACGATGCCGCCCGCCCCAATCAACAAAGGCTTGGGATCAGCGGCAGGGTTCACACCGCGCGCCGTTGTTAGAACCAGACCCAACAGCAAGAACATGACCGCGACACCAGTACCGATGGGGGCTGCCGCATCAATCTTTTCTGCCAAAGCTGCGGCCATTTCTTCATCCGACCGTTCATGGGCCTGGACAACACCACCCGAGGCCTCGATCGCTGCTTGCTCGGCTACGGCGACATCCCATGCCTCTTGGCCATGTAATTCGATCATCGACGCAACGCAGGCTTCGCTGACATTTGTCCGCAAAGAAGACGTTTGCCCTGCTTCTGTAAAGCTGGAAATCGTCAGGTTTTGCGAACCGATGACAGTGACGCTCATCGCTAGAATGAAGCCACCGATCATTGCCACAGGAACCCCAAGGAACCAAGTCAGCGCCTCATTGCGAGTGATAGGTGTGCCGTCATCACCCCCCATAGCAACAGGCGGCGCTTTGGTTGGATTTACCAAAGCAAATCCAAAGGCATAGGCCGCATATAGGAAGGCCAGCAGAATGCCCGGCAGGATCGCGGCTTGGAACAACGTCCCCACCGAAACAACCGCCGCTTCGCCCAGATAGGTCAAGGCATCAGAACAGCCTGCCAACTGCGCGCGTTCTTCCTGAGCAGTGGAGTACAAATCACCAGCCAAAGTTCCCAATAGAACAATAACGATCGAGGGCGGGATGATCTGGCCCAATGTGCCGCTCGCTGCGATCACGCCGGTTGAAAGCTCTGGTGAATAGCCATTGCGCAACATTGTAGGCAGCGCCAGCAAACCCATTGTGACAACTGTCGCACCAACAATACCGGTTGAGGCCGCAAGGAACGCCCCAACAACCACGATGGAAACCGCCAGACCGCCGGGCAATGGACCGAACACCTTGGCCATTGTTGTCAGCAGGTCTTCCGCGATTTTGGACCGTTCCAGCGTGATACCCATCATAACGAACATCAAAACAGCCAGCAGCGTTTCAATCGACGCGCCCGCAATGACACGTTCGTTCATACGGTTGACGATAAAGCTAAGATTACGGTTCAGGGCCTGTTCCCAGCCACCGGGGAACAAGGCCTCTTCCACCCGGGGAAGCTCAGGGAACCTAAAGACCGAGATACTTTCTCGGATCACCCCTTCACTGACAAGGGTCGCATATTCTGCGGACCCTGTATCAATGGCTTGGTGAATAAGCAGTCCAGCGGTATCCAGCGCTGCAATGATGCCAAAAGAAATAACCGCCGCGCCGCCGATGGCAAAAGCCACCGGAAAGCCCGACATGATCCCGCCAAAAAGGCAAAGGAAAACAATGATAAGACCGACCTCGATCCCGTCTAACCCAAAAAGCATGACCGATCCGTCCCTTAATGTGTTGCCAGATCAGCGGGCACGGCGGCGTCTGCGCCCATGCTATCGCGATCAAGATTTTTGTTGATAGAATCTTCGCCCTCGACCAGTTCCAGGAACGAGCGCCAGAAGAATGTAACCGCCTGCAAGAACACCATGCCGCAGAAACACAGCAGTAGGATCTTGAACAAGAAATAGGCGTCAAACCCGTTGGGGCTAAATCCGATGGTTTCTACGTTCCAACGCAAGGCGCGCGCCTTCAACAGCATCCGGTCCAGCGTGTCCGAGGCGGATACTTTTGGCGTCACCAGATGGCGCCACATAAAGTACCAAGAATACATCCAAGTCAGAACAACCGCAGGCATCATGAACAATAGCGCACCGGCCATATCAATGATGCGTTTTTTGCGATGGTTAACAGCGGCATAGACCAGATCGACCCGCACGTGGCTGCCTTGAACAAAGGTCCAGGCGCAACACAAACAAACGATGGCCGCGTTATACAGCTTCAGCTCTTCCGCAAACCAGCTGAGATCCCGGGTAAAGACGTAGCCCAGTGGACCGAACGAGATCTCGGACACACGGAAGATCCGTTGCAGAAAGATGATCAAGATCTGCTGCAAGACCATAAACAATCCGCCCCAGGCCGCGATCCGCCCGATGGAGTTCGAAAAGAACTCTAATCCGCCGACCATTTTCCAAAGCAAGGCTCTTTTCCAAAAGCCAATGACGGAAAGAACTAGGAATATCGTGAAGATGACAAAGAAAAACTCGACCGAACCGCCGTAATAGATAAAGCGCATCATCGCTTGACCATCGGTCCAGTCCAGCCACATGGACGGATGCGTCAACGCATAGGCCAAATGATAGATCGACAGGCCAATATTGCTGATGACCCAACCGAAAAAACTAAAAATCGCCACGAGACGTCCCCCCTACCCGGTCGTGTTGCATGATGCCGGTTCTTCGCCGGTCAAAAATGCCAAGACCGCCCCCCGACGCGTAGGCCGGGGGGCGGTTAAGCTATAAGTTCAGGCTTTAGCCCAGAACGCGGTCACGCTGTGCACGGTACACGCCTTCGGATGCTTGGATCCAAGAGGAAGACGCTTTCATGGATGCCATCGCGCTGTCGTAGATCTTCTTGTACAGCTCGTCGCCCAGGTTTTCTTCGTGTACCTGCTGAGAAGCCGCACCGAATGCATCCCAAACGCTGTCAGGGAATTCACGAACGTTCACGCCAGAAGCGGCCAGACGCTGCAGCGCTGTACCGTTGTTGGCCAAGAACTGCGCCAGGCTCCACTGGTGTGTTTCAGCAGACGCGATCTCGATGACCTTCTGGTGTGCAGGGGACAGCGATTCAAAGACTTCGCGGTTTGTCGCAACGGACAGCGCCGCACCTGGCTCGTGGAAGCCGGCTGTGTAGTAAGTCTTTGTGATTTCCTGGAAACCAGCTTTTTCGTCAGCCCATGGGCCAATCCACTCGGTGCCGTCAATAGCGCCGGATGCCAGCGCCTGGTACACTTCCGAACCTGGAAGGTTCTGAACCGATGCGCCCAATTTGCCCAAAGCTTGGCCGCCAAGACCAGGCATACGGAACTTCAGGCCCTGGAAATCTTCTGGACCGTTGATTTCTTTGTTGTACCAACCGCCAGCTTGCGCGCCAGTGTTACCACCGATGAAGGATTTCAGACCAAAGATCTGACCCAGCTCATCGTGGAGCTCCATGCCGCCGCCAAAGTAGTACCAGTTTGCCAGTTCCTGAGCAGTCATGCCGAATGGAACAGCTGTGAAGAACGAGTAGCCTGGGTGCTGACCAACAAAGTAGTAGTCCGCGCCGTGATACATGTCGGCCTGACCAGCGGTCACAGCGTCAAAGACTTCAAACGCGCCAACAAGCTCGCCCGCAGCTTTCAGATCAACAGTCAAAGCGCCATCGGTCATTGCTGTGATGCTGGATGCAGCACGCTCGGCCGCATCATGAACACCTGCAAGGCCACGGCCCCAGGTTGTTACCATAGTCAGGGTGCGCTTGCCCTGTGCGTAAGCTGGTGCTGCCAGTGCAGTTGCTGCGGCGGCACCGCCACCCAGTGCAGATGTGCGCAAAAAAGAACGACGATCCATATGTTTTCCTCCCATAAGGTTCTTTTGATGACCGACTTAGAACGGCCATAGCGAATAGTACCTGAACCCTAGGCGCTGAGGCTTTGGGCGCAAATACCAAGCATTGGGTAGAAAAGGGGCAAAATGTGAAAAAATCTAGCCCCAGAAACGAGTTTCGAAGATTTTTTGGCAGGTTTGGCGCGGCTCATGTGTCTTTCCCAAAGCAAACAGAATCGCTATCAATTCGGGATGCAGTCGCGACTAAAAGCATTTTGGGCCAAGAAACGGGTCAGCTATGGACAGAAGTTGTTCCTGCTGGCGACCCTGCCTTTGATCCTGGCCGTCGCGGGCATTTCTGCGGTTGTTGCGGTCCAATCCAAGGCCTTGGCAGAACGCGAAATCGCTGCCCTCGAAGAACAGTTGATCGAAGCTAAGCGGCGGGAATTACGCAATTACCTGTATATTGCCCGCACAGCGATCCAGGCGGTCTACGGTCCTGCCCTGCCCGACGACGAAGTTGCCAAACTCCGCGTGACGCAGATCCTGTCGTCGATGGTCTACGGGCAAGACGGGTATTTTTTCGTTTATCAATATGACGGGACCAACCTGGTCAGCCCGCGGCAAACCTGGCTGATCAATCGCAACTGGATGGATCTGACCGATTCTGAAGGCACCAAAATTGTCGCCCCTCTGATCCAGACGGCCCGCCAAGGAACCGGCTATCACAGCTATCTTTGGGAAAAACCGTCGACGGGCGAAAAGGCAAGAATGGTCGCCTATGTGATCGGCCTGCAAGACTGGCGATGGGCCGTGGGCACCGGAATTTTCATTGATGACATCATCGCCAAGGTAGAAGCCTCGCGCGCCGAAGTTCAGGAGCGCATCGCCAACACGTTTTTCTGGATCGGTCTGATCACATTGGCAGCCCTTTTACTTGTCTTCATGTCCGGCCTGTTCATCACCGCGCGCGAACGCCGTTTAGCGGATGCAAAGTTGAAAGAGCTGACCCAAAGGGTTCTGGACACCCAAGAAGAAGAACGCGGCCGCGTCGCGCGGGAACTCCATGACAGTATCAGTCAGCTGTTGGTTGGCATCCGATACGCGCTAGAGCTCGCCCGCCGTCGCTTTGACCAGGGCGACAAACGGGCGGGCCAGAATATCGACCGCGGGATTGATGCGTTGCACGAGGCGATCCACGAGGTTCGCCGCATCAGCCATGATTTGCGGCCAGGCCAGCTGGACGATCTGGGCCTTGGCGCTGCCCTGAAAAGCCTAACGGAATCCTACGCCACCCGCACCGGCATCCAAACCGGCCTGAAAACGGTTGTTTTCCGTAACCGGTTGGATGCAGACGCAAAAATCGCATTGTACCGCATCGCGCAGGAAGCCCTGACCAATATCGAACGCCATTCAGGCGCGACCAAAGTGATGGTCGAGGTCTTTGGCCACCGTTCGGGTGCAACCATGCGTATTCAAGACAATGGCAAATGGGCCGAGCGTAAATCGCCTTCGGGCCTTGGGTTGCGGAATATGGAAGAACGGGTAGAACAGCTGAAGGGCAGCTTTCAGATCACTGCGTCTGATCACGGAACTGTTCTAGAGGCCACGGTCCCGCTTAGCCATATGCTGCCACCTGAACAACGGGGCACAAGCGACGGGCTTAGCAGCGGCTTCCAAGACAATCGAAAGGCCAGCTAAATGACCACGCCGAACAGAGCAACACGGGTACTAATTGTCGACGACCACCCGATGGTTGCCGAAGGGATCGAAGCGATCTTGGAAACCTACGACGATATAGACGTCGTGGGACTTTTGTCCAACGGACAAGAGGTAATTGATCAGGTTGAAAAGCTTTCCCCTGACGTGGTTCTTTTGGATATCAATATGCCCCAGATGGGCGGGTTGTCTGCCGCCGAAATCGTCCTGGAACGCCGCCCCGAAACGCGCATTCTGATGCTGTCAATGCATGACAGCTCCGAATATATCTCCACCGCGCTAAGCCACGGCGCGCGGGGCTACATTCTAAAAGACGTGCCCACGGACAGTATCAAAATGGCCATTGATGCAGTCATGGCAGGCGAGGTCTACCTATGCACCCGTGCCAGCGCGTCTATAGCGCCTGCCCAGAACCGCGACGACCGTGAAAGCCTGACCTCACGAGAGCAAACAATCCTATTGCAGCTTGCCCAGGGTAAATCCAACAAAGAGGTTGCCCTGGCCTTGGATATCTCGGTCTATACCGTTGAAACCCATCGCAAAAACATCAAACGCAAGCTCGGGATATCCAGCACGGCGGGCCTGACCCGTTACGCGATGGAACATGGCGTGTTGCAAGGAACCAGCGTCTAAGCACCGCCTGCCTCTGCGCGCCTTGACAGGGTCGCCCACCACACTACACCTATGCGTGTATTAATCACCTATACTACACTCACGGGTGAGCGCAGGATGTAGTGATGGAAGCGCTGTCGATCCCCAATACCGCACTGGTCATGCTGATCATCTGCCTGACTGCGGCAGTCTGTCTGGCCGTTGCCAAAAGCAGAACGCGGCAGATGCGTTTGGCCATTCGTGCCGCGCTGACAGCCAACCGAGACCTGTTGCGCCAGTTGGAACATGACCCGTTAACCATGTGCTATTCCCGTCAGTATTTCGTAACTTGGGCCACAGAAATGCTGGCGCGCCCCGAAGGCCGCGGGCTTTCCTTGATGATCGTGGACATCGACTATTTCAAAACCATCAACGACAGCTACGGCCATGCCGCAGGCGACGCATATCTGATCGCTGCCGCTGACGCTCTTAAGGCCCATCTGGGCAAAGATGCCATCGTCGCGCGTCTGGGCGGCGATGAATTCTGGATTGCACACGACGCGGTGCCTGCGCCGGAAGCAAAGGCACTGGCAGAAGAACTGGTCGCAGTTATGGGCAAGGTTTCAACAAATCGCCATGGCACCAAAATCACCCGCACCGCAAGTATCGGCGTCA
>SPJP01000187.1 GCA_006844665.1 Paracoccaceae bacterium | reverse complement strand
CCACCACATGCTGATGATCGGCCCGCCCGGGTCAGGCAAATCCATGCTGGCCGCGCGCCTGCCCGGGATTTTGCCACAACTTAGCCCGTCCGAGGCGCTGGAAACCTCGATGATCCATTCGCTGGCGGGCCTAATTGATGCGGGCGGCTTGTCCCGTGTCGCGCCCTTTCAAGAACCCCATCACACTGCATCCATGGCAGCTATTGTGGGGGGCGGGCGCGGCGCAAAGCCTGGCCAGATCAGCCTGGCCCATAACGGCGTTCTGTTCATGGATGAGTTTCCAGAATTCGCCCGTAATGTGCTGGAAACCCTGCGCCAACCGATTGAAACCGGCCAGGTCGTGGTGGCGCGGGCCAATGCCCATGTGCGCTATCCTTGCCGCTTTATGCTGGTGGCGGCTGCCAATCCTTGTAAGTGCGGAAACCTGTTTGATGCCTCTGCCGCTTGCGGGCGCGCGCCAACCTGTGGCGAGGATTACTTGGGACGTATTTCTGGCCCCTTGCTGGATAGGTTTGATCTGCGGGTCGAAGTTCCCGCCGTGCCCTTCACCGATCTGGACCTGCCACAGCAGGCCGAAAATTCCGCACAGATTGCCGATAGGGTGCAAGCGGCCCGGAACGTTCAGCACGCACGCTACGGAGATTCCCCCGGCCTGCGCACAAATTCCGAAGCCGAGGGCAAAGTGCTGGAAGACATAGCCAGCCCCGACGACGAAGGCCGCGCGCTGTTGCAATTGGCGGCCGACCGGGTTGGATTAACGGCCCGAGGTTACCACCGCGTTTTGCGGGTGGCCCGAACGATTGCGGATCTGGACGGCGCGGACCAGGTGCGCCGCCCCCATTTGGCCGAAGCCCTGGCTTACCGCCTGCCCGCCAACGCCAAAATCTAGGCGCGGGCTTTCAGGCGGCCTTCAATCGCGTCCCAGATCAAGGCCGCACCTTTGGTGCCGTCAAAGCGTTCCAGTTCTTGCAGGCCAGTGGGCGAGGTCAGATTGATCTCGGTCAGATAGTCGCCAATCACATCAATGCCAACAAAAACCTGTCCGCGTTCGCGCAGCATTGGACCAATACGGTTGCAAATCTCGATATCGCGGTCGCTTAGGCCGATCTTTTCTGGCCGCCCGCCGACATGCATATTCGACCGGGTTTCCCCCGCCGCTGGCACTCGGTTAATGGCACCAATCGGTTCGCCGTCAACCAAGATTACGCGCTTGTCGCCCTTGGACACGGCGGGCAGAAACTTCTGCACAATCAAAGGCTCACGGTTAATACCGGAAAACAGCTCGTGTAGGGAATTGATGTTTCGGTCTGCTTCGGTCAGGCGAAACACCCCCGCGCCGCCATTGCCATAAAGCGGTTTGAGGATGATATCGCCATGCTTAGCCTTGAAGGCTTTCAGGGTTTCAATATCGCGGGCGATTGTCGTTGGCGGTGTCAGTTCCGGAAAATCCAAAACCAACAGCTTTTCTGGCGCGTTGCGCACCCAAAATGGATCATTGACCACTAAGGTCTGATCACGGACCCGGTCCAGCAGGTGGGTTGTTGTGATATAGCCCATGTCAAAAGGGGGGTCCTGGCGCACCCACACAACATCCGTATCAGCCAGATCAACTGTCGCCTCTGGGCCAAAATCGACATGATCGCCCACGACCCGGCGCAAAGTGACATCGCGCATTTTGGCGGTGATCCGGCCTTCTTCATAAGCCAGTTGATCGGGCGCGTAGGTGCTGACGCGGTAGCCGCGTTCCTGCGCCTCCATCGCCAGATGGAACGAGCTGTCCCCGTTGATGTCGACGGACTCGATTGGGTCCATTTGGAAAGCGATGTGCAAAGTCATAACAGGGCTCCTTCACAGGCTTACATGGCCGAGCAAAGGCGTTTCTGCAATGGGTGGGGCCACGGCAATTTTAGTGCAAGGTGATGTTTTCGATCGTTTCGACCTGCCCTGTACCATCTACCGTAGCTAAATCTATGCGAATTTCGGTGTTCAGCCCATGTGGGCAATCACCGATAAACTGCTGGGCCGTCTGACAAACCCGCTGGATTTGCTGCGCCCCAAACCGGCTGCGCGCCTGTTCGTGGGACTTTGCGGATTTTACTTCAACGATCACGAAGCCGTCACCGTTTTCAAAAACCAGATCCAATTCGCCGCTGTCCCCGCGCCAACGTTTGGCTACAAGTGGAAAGCCCAAATTCGCATAGTGCCGCGCGGCACAGTCTTCCGCGGCTAAGCCGTTGTGGTGGCTTGTTGCCCCTCGCCTAACACGTTGATCAATCGTCATTCTTAGACATGCTCAGCGCCAATTTATACACCTGTTTTCGGGGGCGATTGACTTGGCCTGCGACCAGATCCACAGCATCCCTTAGGCTGTTATGTACCAGAGCTTCGGTTAATAAGGCATTTACATCCGCATCTGTCGTGTCGGTTTTTGCCGCCCGGTCGATAACCATAACGATCTCGCCCCGCGCAGGGGTTTCAGCATTGGCTTGGCACAGCTCTTCTAAGGTACCGCGGCGGGTTTCTTCGAATTTTTTGGTCAGCTCGCGACACAAAGCGGCCCGACGGTCAGGGCCCCAGGCATCCCGTAGATCCTCTAACAAGCGTTGCACCCGTTTTGCGGTTTCAAACACAACGACGCTGGCTTGGACGTCTTGCAATTCGGCCAGGAACCGCGTGCGATCGCCGCCTGGCTTGGGCACAAACCCTGCAAAAACAAAGCGGTCGGTTGGCAATCCCGATAGGCTAAGCGCGACAGCGACGGATGTAGCCCCGGGCAAGGCCGTGACAGTTACACCACGCGCTGCGGCCTCACGCACCAGCTCGAACCCAGGGTCGGCGATCAAGGGCGTGCCTGCATCCGAACAATAAGCCACCGATTTTCCACCTGCCACCACATCCAGAATACCCGCCTGCGCCTTGGGCCCCGAATGGTCGTGATAGGCCCACACAGCCCGCCCGTTCAGCGCAATCCCGTGGATTTCCAGCAGCCGGCGCAACACGCGGGTGTCTTCGGCGACCAACTGGTCCGCATCGCGCAAAACATCCAACGCGCGCAAGGTAATATCGCGCGAATTCCCAATCGGCGTCGCAACCAAATAGAGAGCAGGATCAAGAGCGTTGGACATGTGGCTCCTTTGCCAAAATATGGCACTTAACGGTCAACTCTGGGTGCTGGGCGTTTACTTGACCGCATGGAAACAATACGGTCCACCCCATTAGTTTTGTATCTGGGGGATATGAGCAGCACATGATTAAGTGGTTTGGCGCAGCACGCGCAACTTGTCGATGGCTTTCTGCAGGCGTGGTCGCACTTGGCCTTTCAGCTTGCGAGCCTGTTAGTTTAGGCGGTTTGGGAGGCTCTGGCCCCTCGATAAACACAAAAAATCCAGTGCCGGTGGCCCTGTTGGTGCCCTACGGTTCCGGTGGCACAGGCGAATCTGGCCTCGCCCGCAGCCTGGAAAACGCAGCCCGTCTGGCGATCAATGATCTGGACGGCGTAAAAATCGACCTTCGGGTTTATGGCACAGCTGGCAGCGCACAGCGCGCGGCCCAAGTGGCGCAGCAAGCCATTGATGAAGGCGCAAAGATCATTTTGGGCCCGGTCTTTGGCGAAGCTGCCAATGCCGCCGGTCTAACAGTTGCAAGCTCTGGCGTGAATGTTCTTAGCTTCTCAAACAACACTCAGATCGCAGGCGGCAACGTTTTCGTTCTGGGCAACACCTTTGACAACACCGCCCGCCGATTGGTCAGCTTCGCGGCCAGCCAAGGCAAGTCGCGGATCTTGACCGTTCATGCAGATACCCCAACCGGTGCCATCGGTCTGAGCGCGATCCAAAAGGCAATTTCCCGGTCCTCTGCCAGCAATGCAGGTACTGTTGGCTACCAAGCCAGCCAGCAGGGCGTGATCAGCGCGGTTCCTGAAATTTCCCGCGTTGCCTTGGAAAACCAGGCCGATGCCGTGTTCTTCACGTCTGACACTTTGGGCGGGCTTCCTCTGTTAACCCAAATGTTGCCCGAGAACCGGATCAACAACCAACAGTTCCAGTTCATCGGCCTGACCCGGTGGGACATTCCAGGCAATACACTTGCTTTGCCAGGGGTTCAGAACGGCATCTTCGCCTTGCCTGATCCCGGCCTGACAGCTGCTTTCAACACCCGTTATGCCAGCGCCTATGGCAGCCAACCGCACCCAATCGCGGGCCTTGCCTACGACGGCATCGCGGCAATCGGCGCTTTGGTTAAATCAGGAAACTCTGGTGCGTTGACCCGAGCGGCCCTGACCCAAAGCTCTGGTTTCCGGGGTGTGAACGGTGTGTTCCGCCTGCGCGGCGATGGTACGAATGATCGTGCTTTGGCCGTTGCACGGGTCACCAACCGTCAAGTAACGATCGTTTCCCCTGCCCCATCGAGTTTTGGTTTTGCCGGTTTCTGATCTTACACTATCTTTGAATTACGTAGCGCCGCCGGACAGTTTGATCTGTCCGGCGGACGTCATTTTTGACCCTGCCTCAATCAAGGCGGGCCTATCTGCTGCGGTCGGCTTAGGCGACGATCTAAAGACCCGTGCAGCCATCGTTAAAGTTCTAAGAGAAGCGCAAGCCAACGGGCGTGAAGCGATCACAGCGGCGTTCACCAAAGACCCATTCAACGCCCGCGCAACTGTGCGCAGCTATGCGTGGCTAAGCGATTGTCTTGTGTGCTGCTCGATTGCGGCCGTGCAGGCGCTCGTTCATCCGACCCCATCTGGGGCCCAACCTTTAAGCGTTCTTGCCGTGGGCGGTACCGGGCGGGGCGAAATGGCGCCCCATTCTGACGTGGATCTTTTGTTCCTGACGCCTTCCAAGATCACCCCTTGGGCCGAAAGCGTTATAGAATCCACCCTATATGTCCTGTGGGACCTACGGATGAAGGTTGGCCATGCCAGCCGCACCGTCAGGGAGTGCATCCGACTAGGGCGCGAAGACTACACCATCCGAACCGCCCTACTGGAACAACGCTATCTGTACGGCGACAAGGCGCTGGCAGAAGAGCTGCGCGAAACCCTTGTGCGCGATCTGTTTTCTTCGACCGCGCCAGATTTCGTCGAAGCCAAGCTGGAAGAACGCGCCAATCGCCACAGTGCCCAAGGTGGGCAGCGTTACGTGTTGGAACCGAATGTTAAAGAGGGCAAAGGCGGGTTGCGCGATCTACAGTCTTTGTTCTGGATCGCCAAATACGTGCACAACGTCCAGGACCCTTCGGACCTTGTGGATATCGGCGTATTTACTGCCGACGAGTACCGCACCTTTGATCAGGCCGAAGAGTTTTTATGGGCAGTGCGCTGCCACCTGCACCTGGTCGCCAAGCGTGCCAACGAGCAGTTGACCTTTGATATGCAGGTCGAAGTGGCTGAGCGAATGGGCTTTGCGGACCGGGCCGGGCAACGGGGTGTTGAACACTTTATGCAGGCCTATTTCCGCCATGCGACCAAAGTGGGCGAGCTGACACGCATTTTTCTGACCTCGTTGGAAGACGCCCATGTCAAGAAAGCGCCCAATCTTATGGGCATGTTCAAAGACAGCCGCCGTCGCCGGAAAATCAAACCCGGTTTTTCGATCAAGAACGGGCGGCTGGATGTGTCTGACCCGACAGAATTTCTGTCCAACCCTGTCAATCTGCTGCGGATCTTTGAAGAAGGACTGCGCACAGGCTATCTGATCCACCCCAACGCCATGCGCTTGATCTCCGCCAATCTGGATCTGATCGACGGCGAGGTGCGTGCCAGCAAAGAAGCCAACCGAATTTTCCTGGACTTGCTGCTAAAACACGACAACCCGGAACGGGCGCTCCGGCGGATGAACGAACTAGGCGTTCTGGGGGCCTTTATCCCCGAATTCCAGCACATAATCGCGATGATGCAGTTCAACGTCTACCACAGCTACACAGTGGACGAACATACGATCCAGGTCGTCTCGACCCTGGCCCAGATCGAACGCGGCGAGCTGATCGAAGAACTGCCCCTATCCAGCCGCATCCTGGAAGCTGGCATAAACCGCCGGGTTCTGTATGTCGCGTTGATGCTGCACGATATTGGCAAAGGCCGGCTAGAAGACCACTCGGTCCTCGGCGCTCAGCTTGCCCGGCGCATCTCGTCTCAGCTGCATCTACCGCCGAAAGAGGAAGAAACCGTCGTGTGGCTGGTCCGCTACCATCTGCTGATGTCGGACATGGCGCAGAAACGTGACCTTAGCGATCCGCGCACGGTGCGCGACTTTGCCAAGCTGGTGAAAACCCGCGAACGGCTGGACCTGCTGACCGTGCTAACAGTCTGCGATATCCGCGGCGTTGGACCGAACACATGGAACAACTGGAAGGCGCAGCTGTTGCGCAGCCTGTATCGTCAGACGGCCGAGGCGCTGGACACCGGGCTAGAGGATCTGAACCGCGATAAGCTGGAAGCCGAGGCAAAGAAAGCCCTGCGCACCGCCTTAAAGGGCTGGTCCGCCAAGGATCTGCGCCGCGAAAAAGCGCGCCATTACGGGCCGTACTGGCAGGGCATGCCATCCGAGGTTCATGTCAAGCTGGCCGAAATGTTGCGCCATGGCGATCACGACATGCTGCGGGTCGAAATTGATCTGGACACAGACCGCGATGTCACCCGGGTGCTATTCGCCCTACAGGATCACCCCGGGATATTCTCGCGGCTTGCGGGGGCTTTGGCATTGTCCGGGGCCAACACCGTGGATGCCCGCACCTTTACCACTAAGGACGGTTTTGTGGTTGCGGTGTTCTGGGTGCAGGACTCCGAAGGCGCGCCCTATGCCGAAAGCCGTATGCCGCGTCTGCGCCAGCTGATCGAAAAGACCCTGAAAGGCGAAGTGGTTGCCGCCAGTGCCTTGCAAAGCCGGGACAAAATGCGCAAGCGCGACAGCCAGTTCCGCTTTCCAACTTCGATCAGTTTCGACAACGAGGGGTCCGACATCTTCACGATTATCGAGGTCGACACCCGTGACAGACCAGGCCTGCTGTATGACATCACCCGCACCCTGGCGAATGCGAACCTCTATGTCAGCTCTGCGCAAGTCGCGACCTATGGCGCGCAAGCGGTGGACTCTTTCTACGTCAAAGACATGTTTGGGCTAAAGCTACATTCGAAATCCAAGCAAGAAACCTTGACCAAGAAACTGCGAAAGGCCATCGAACAAGCGACAGAGCGGGCTCAGTCGTGATCCTGCACGCTTAAAGAAGCACCAAAGAGGGGCACACAACATGGCCAAACCCATCCGGCTATTGGCAGGGTTCTTCACGGTAGGCGTCTGGACATTGGCCAGCCGGGTCCTTGGCTTTGCGCGTGACATTATGATCGCAGCGTTCCTGGGGGCGGGCCCCGTGGCCGAAGCGTTCCTGATCGCGTTTTCCCTGCCCAATATGTTCCGCCGGTTCTTTGCCGAAGGCGCGTTCAACATGGCCTTTGTGCCCTTGTTTGCCAAAAAGCTGGAAAGCGACGAAGACGCGTTCGTGTTTGCCCGCGACGCCTTCACCGGCTTGACCAGCATTTTGGTCATATTCACGACATTGGCGATGATATTCATGCCCTGGCTGGTGCTGGCCATGGCGTCAGGTTTTGCCGAAGACAACCGTTTCGCCCTGACCGTCACCTACGGCCGGATCGCGTTTCCCTATATTCTGTTCATCTCGCTTGCAGCCCTGTTGTCAGGCGTATTGAACGCGCTGGGGCATTTTGTGGCCTCGGCCGCAGCGCCCGTTTTACTGAACATCCTGTTTGTGCTGGCGATGTTGGGGGCTTGGGCCATTGGTGCGCCCATTGGATCGGCCTTGGCCTGGACTGTGCCCGTTGCGGGCCTGGCGCAATTGGGCCTTGTCTGGTTTGCGGCCAAACGCGCCGGATATGCCCTGACCTTTCGCCGCCCGCGCTTAACGCCGGATCTAAAGCGTTTGGCCATAATCGCCGCCCCTGCCGCCTTGGCGGGCGGCGTGGTTCAGGTGAACCTTTTGGTGGGCCGTCAGGTCAGCAGCTTTTTCGACGGCGCCGTTGCCTGGCTTAGCTATGCCGACCGGTTGTACCAACTGCCCTTGGGTGTCGTCGGGATCGCCATTGGGGTTGTCCTGCTGCCCGATTTGGCCCGCCGCCTGCGCGCGGGGGACGAGGCTGGCGGCCAAGACGCCCTTAGCCGCGCAGCCGAGGTCTCGCTTGCCTTGACCGTTCCTGCCGCCGTCGCCTTGGTGGTTATCCCTGTGCCCTTGGTCTCGGTCCTGTTTGGCCGGGGCTTGTTTGGGCCCGATGACATTGCCGCAACCGCCCTGGCCGTGGCTGTTTACGGCGCTGGATTGCCTGCCTTTGTACTGCAAAAGGTGCTGCAACCGCTTTATTTCGCCCGTGAAGATACGAAATCCCCGCTGCGCTTTGCCCTTGTCGCCATGATCGTCAACGCTGCGCTCGCCGTGGGTCTTGCCCCGCTGATCGGCTATATCGCCGCCGCTTTGGGTACGACGTTGGCAGGCTGGGTCATGGCGTGGATGCTGTGGCGCGGGTCCCGAGGTTTGGGGGCAGCCGCCCAGCTGGACGCCCGCTGCAAGACCCGTATCTGGCGGATCGGTGCTGCATCGGCGCTAATGGGCGCTGCGCTTTGGGCCAGCATGCTGGTGCTTGGGCCGTTCCTGGGCCAGCCTGGGTTGCGCTACCTCGCGTTAACCGCATTGGTCGTAATCGGCATGTTCAGCTACGGATTGTTTGGCCAGCTTCTGGGCGCGTTCCGTCTGTCAGAGTTCAAACGCAACCTGCGCCGTCAACGCTGACGCAGGCGTGTAATCAACCGGGCCCAGCCACCGGGGCTGACCAAAAATGACAGCGCGAACCCGGCGACAAAGCCGGACAGGTC
>SPJP01000188.1 GCA_006844665.1 Paracoccaceae bacterium | reverse complement strand
TGTTCAACGGGTGTTTTTGGACAACGCAAGCCATGCGTTGCCCGATGAACGGCCTAATGCCACTGCAAAAGCAATACATGATTGGATCGCGGAAACCGACCTTTCCATACCATAAAAGTGATAAACATACCTTATTGCTTTTTAGAAAGAGATGTGCATCATGCCCTCATACAAAAAGGGAGGAAGCGATGGTCATCGCAAATGCAAAAACAGTACTTGCCGCGTGTACGGCATTGATTTCAGCAGCCGGAATGGCGTCGGCTGCAAGTTGCCCGGCAGGGTTTCCTGACAAGCCCGTGAATTTCTTTGTTGGCTATGGCGCAGGCGGTGGTACCGATCTTGCAGCCAGAAAGGCTGCGGCCACAATCGAAGAAGTTTCGGGTTGGACCGTGGTTGTCGACAACAAGCCCGGCGCGTCGGGTGCGGTCATGGCAACAGGCGTCAAAAATGGTGAGGCCGATGGCTACACCGTTGGCGTTGCGACAAACACCACAATGGCGATCGTGCCAAACCAGCGCGAGAATATCGAGTATACATTCGATGATTTCGGGTTTGTCGGCACCGGCATGAGCCTGAACTATGGATTGGCCGCACTTGCAGACAAGCCATACGATACGCTTGAAGAATTCGTTGAGTATGCCCGTGAAAACGGACGCGCAACGGTTTCAACTGGCAGTGCGTCCTATCAATTGGCGATGGATGTCGTTGCAGAAACCTTCGATGTAAATATCATCTCGGTCCCCACAAAAGGGTCTTCTGCTGCGATGCAGGACGCACTTGGCGGGCACGTGGACGCGACGGTTCAGGGCACGATCCATGTTGCGCAAATTGAGGCTGGCGAAATGGTGCAGCTTGCAACATTGACCGACAATCGCGCCGCATATGCGCCCGACACTAAGACACTGATTGAAAGCGGTGTAGATCTGTCGATCCAGGGCCATATCATCTTTTTCGTGAATGGCGACGTTCCTGCGGATGTTCAAACCTGCCTGTCGGAAACCTTTGCAGAGGCTGTTTCCAGCGACTCTTATACCGAGTTCATGGAAAAACAGTCGACCACGGCGTCTAACCTTGGACCAGATGGCACAATGTCATTCTTGTCTGATGCGAACGAAGTCTACAAAGCTTACTTCGCCGAATAATGACGCAAGAACGTATCATTGGGGGGTGCGTCGTTGCTTTCGGCGCGCTCCTTCTCGTCTTCATAATTCCGGCTCAGGTCACGTCCTTACCGGGCATCCCGACGGATCCGGGTTTATTTCCAAAAGCCACGGCCTGGATATTGGTCGCGCTTGGATTGGTTCAATTGGCCTTTGCCCGTGAAACAGATGACGCCGGGATCGGCCTGGTCGAGCTGGGGCGTTTGGGCTTGGTTATGGGCACGCTTGTGCTGACCGGGTTGGCAATGACGCGCTTTGGCCACATCCCGGCCATGACCGGGTTGATGATCGCCAGCGTCTTGATGGTGTTTGAGCGGCGTTGGTACTGGATCGCGGTCACGATCCTGCTGTTGCCAGTGAGCTGCTGGGCCCTTTTTGAAATCGTATTAGAGCGACCGCTTCCATGATTGATCTGAATACCGTGATGGCAGGCCTTGGCGATGTTTTCACGCTTACCAATTTGCTGTATATTTTAATCGGGGTCACGGTCGGCCAAATCGTTGGTGCCACACCGGGACTATCGATCATCATGGCCCTGGCGATTGCGATCCCGTTGACGTTCACCTTGGACGCGCTGACGGCGGTTGCCTTCCTGATCTCGGTCAACAAGGGCGGAACGGTCGGCGGTGCCGTGCCGTCGATCCTGATAAACGTGCCCGGAACGCCTGAAAGTGCGGCGACCGCTTTGGACGGCCATCCAATGGCCAAGAAGGGCAAGCCGCTGAAGGCGATGAAATACTCGCTGTATTACTCTTTTTTTGGCGACATCTCTTCGGACATTGTGCTGATCCTGGTGTCCGCGCCTTTGGCCTTGATCGCGCTAAAGATGGGCCCGGTCGAAATTACATGCCTGATGATCCTGGCCTTTACGGTAATTGCGGGGCTGGTTGGTGACAGCATGGTCAAGGGGCTGATTGCGGCGACATTCGGCATCCTTTTGGCCCTGGTTGGCTTGGATCCAGGGATCGCGTCTGAACGCATGGTGTTCGGTATGCTAGAGCTTTACGACGGGTTGCACCTGACGTCCTTGTCCATCGGTGCCTTGGCCATGGCAGAGATCGTGCATTCCATTGTTCATGCAAAACGTGAAGATGGCCCTGCGACCTCGGTCCTGTTGAAATCATCCGCGAAAGAGGACCGCACAGTCACGTTCGCAGAGCTGTTTGCTAATCGCGTGGTTGCGATCAGGGCCTTTATCCTTGGCACATTGATCGGCGCGATCCCGGGGCTGGGATCGACCACGGCGGGGTTCCTAAGCTATTCCGTCACCAAACAAGCCGCGAAAGACCCAGAGAGTTTCGGCACCGGCGACCCGCGCGGGATTGCGGCCACTGAAACGGCGAACTCTGCCGTGGTTGGGGCCAATCTGATCCCGCTTTTGACATTGGGTATCCCTGGAAACATCGCCGCCGCATTGCTGGTTTCGGCCCTGATCATTCAAGGTGTTCAGCCCGGGCCGCTGCTGTTCCAGGAACAAGGCCGGCTGATTTACGGCATGTTCGGCGCGATGCTGATCGCCAATTTCGCCAACCTTTTTGTCGGACAATTCTGTATGCGGTTCTGGGCCTTCGTCGTTTCGGCCCCGCGCACCGTGATTTATCCGGCTGCGATGATCTTGTGCACGACGGGCGCCTATGTCGTTGACGGTGGCATCTTTGCGGTTTTCGTGATGCTTGCGGCAACCTTCCTTGGCTACGTGATGCGCGCCTATGGATTTTCGATCGTGGCGTTTATCGTCGCCTTCATTTTGACCCCGCAATTGGAAAGCAACGTCGTTAAAGCGCGCCTGATCACCAATGATGATCCTATGGCTATTTTCAGCCACCCGATCGCGCTGGCCCTGCTGGCGGTGTCGGTTGCGTCAATGATCTATCTGGGTCCGAAGAAACGGAAAAAATCCGCATGAACCCTATAGAGGACATCGCTACGGCAGACGGTGGTTCGCTGCATGTTCGGATTGAGGGCCCCGATGATGCCCCTTGCGTCGCGTTTTCGAATTCGGTGCTAAGTGACCTGTCGATTTGGGATGGGCAGGCCGAGGCTTTGAAAGATCGCTTTCGCGTACTTCGCTATGACCAGCGCGGGCATGGGTGTTCCAGTCTGACTACTGGCCCCATGAATTTTAACGGTTACGGCGCGGATCTGCTTGCGGTTCTGGATGGGTGCGGGATTGACCGCTGCATCTTTGTTGGGCTGTCCATGGGCGTGCCGACCGGGCTTGCAGCATACAGGGCCGCGCCGGATCGATTTGCGGCCTTTGTGGCCGTTGACGGGATGGCCAAAAGCACCGGCCGCGCCGCCTTTTGGGCCGAGCGGCGGGACACCGCGCAAAACACAGGCATGGAAGAGATCGCGGAAAGCACAGCGTTGCGTTGGCTGCCAGGATGCCCGGACGCCGACCCAACCGTCGAGGCGGCCAGGCAGATGATCCAAAAGACGCCTGTTGAAGGGTTTTCTGCTGCGACGCATGCGTTGGAAGGGTATGACTTTTCCGCAGCCTTGGACGCAATTGCTGTCCCTTTCCTTGGCATTTTTGGCGCGCTGGATGGCGCGATGCCCCAAACTATGCCCCAGCAATTTGGCGCGATCCCGGATGCTGAATTTGCTGCGATACCGGCGGCAGGCCACATCCCCAATTTTCAGAATCCGAACGCGTTCAACCAAGTTCTGGGCAGGTTTCTGGATCAGGTCACAGCAAGGGAGATTGCGTAATGTCGGGGCCTTTGTCGCATATCCGCGTGCTGGACCTTAGCCGCATTCTTGCGGGGCCGTGGTGTGGTCAGGTGCTTGCCGATTTGGGGGCAGATGTCATCAAGGTTGAACGCAAAGGCGCAGGCGATGACACGCGCGCCTGGGGGCCACCGTTCCTGAAGGACAAAGACGGAAACCCAACCAAAGAGTCCGGCTATTATCTGACGGTGAACCGGGGCAAACGGTCGGTCGAACTGGACCTGAAAAGCGACGAAGGCAAAGAAGCGGTGCGCGCCATCGCAGCGGAATCAGACATTCTGCTGGAGAATTTCAAAACCGGAACGCTGGATCGAATGGGACTTGGGTACAAGGATCTGAGGGAGGTAAATCCGCAGCTTATCTACTGCTCGATCACTGGATTTGGCCTGGGCGGCCCCCGGGCCAATGACGCGGCCTATGACTTTATGATCCAAGGCATGGGCGGCTTGATGAGCGTGACCGGCCAGCCCGATGACGTAGACGGTGGCGGGCCGCAAAAAGTTGGGGTTCCAATCGTCGATATCATGACGGGGATGTATGCCGCCATTGGATCACTGGCCGCATTGGCCAACCGCACGCAAACCGGCCAAGGCGAGCATATTGATTTGGCGATGCTCGACGTCTCAGTCGCGATGCTGGCCAATCAGGCGATGAATTACCTGATTTCCGGCAAACAGCCGGTTCGCCGGGGCAATCGGCACCCGAATATTCAACCGCAAAACGTCTATCCCGTTCGCGACGGCCATATCGTGCTGGCCGTTGGCAATGATGGCCAGTTTAGAAAATTCGCAGAGGTCATAGGCCATGGGGACCTGGCCGATGATCCAGATTATGCAACCAATGCCGCCAGGGTCGAGAACCTAGAGGCGCTGGATGCGATCCTGGTTCAGGCCTTTGCCCAAAGGGGTGTCGACGACTGGGTTCGGCTTTTTGCCGAAGCGGGCGTGCCCTCTGGTCCGATAAACACTGTGGATCGCGTGTTTGAAGAACCCCAAGTCCAACACCGCGAGATGCTTCGCAACTTGCCGCATCCCTTGTCGGGAACGGTTGCACAGGTGGTCAGCCCGCTGAATTTTCACAACGCTCCCCTGTCATTTGAAACACCCCCGCCCCTGCTGGGCCAACACAGCCAGGACATTCTTGCTGAATTGGGGCTGAAGGAGACACCGTCATGAGCAATGCAGCAGAAATCAACGGCGGTCGTATCAGCTTCCCTGATTCAGAAACGATGTCAGATGCGCAACGGGCCGTGTACGAACAGATCATATCTGGGCCGCGCGGGCGGCTGATTGGCCCCTTGCGCGCAGCCCTGCACAACCCGGAACTGGCCGACTCTTGGCAGCGGCTTGGAAAGGTTCTGCGGTACGAAACCTCCCTGCCCCGGCATCTGAATGAACTTGCGATTCTTATCACTGCACGACGCTGGAACAGTGATCTGGAATGGGCCATCCATGAACGCGAAGCCGCAAAGGCGGGATTGCAGGCTGACTACGCGGAAGCAATCAGGACCGGGGCGATCCCCGCTTTCGGCGATGATGAGGAAGCAAAGGAAATTTACGAATTCGCCTGGCAAGTGCTACAAAGTGGCGATGCCGCGGATGCGACCCATTCTGCAATTGTCCACCGCTGGGGAGAGGTCGGCGTTGTGGAACTGACCGCATTGGTTGGGTACTATTCGATGGTTGCGATGACACTGAATGTCCAACGGATTCCGATTCCGGATGAATTTGAATCCAGATTGCCACGTGCAAATGGCCGTCTGACGGAAAAGCCAGAATAACACACGAAAGGCTTGGATAATGAGCACCCACGAAACCCTGAATTTGGATGTCACCGATTACGTCGCGACAATTACGATCAATCGCCCCCCGGTGAACGCGCAGAACAATCGGTTTCGAGAAGAGCTGGTCGAAGTGGTCGATCAATTGGGGGATCGGACCGACACGCGCGCGATCATCATCACCGGCGAAGGGAAAGCGTTTTCCGCCGGTGCTGATTTGTCAGAGCGTCCGACGCAGGATCCCGGCCATTATACGGCACATAATCGGCGCGTGCGGGCCAGCTTTGACTGCTTGCTGGAATGCCCCAAGCCCATCATCGCTGCGGTAAACGGCGCGGCCATTGGGGCAGGTTGTGTCACCGCGTTGTGTTGCGACATCCTGATCGTATCAGAAAAGGGATTTCTGCAGATGACCGAGGTGAAGGTTGGCCTTGCAGGCGGCGTCGCCCATGTGCGCCGTCATTTCAGCGAATCTGATGCACGCCTGTTGATCTACACTGCGCGCCGGATCTATGGGCCCGAGTTGTTGCTGAAGAATGTGGCGTCGGCCTGTGTTGCGCCGGACAAGCTGCTTGAAACGGCCCAAGACATCGCCGCGGACATTGCAAAGGCGAGCCCGTCGGCCATACGTGCCGCCAAGAAGTCGTTTCAGGTCACTGAAGGCGTCTCTATCTACGAGGGATATCGGTTCGAGCAGGGACAAACCAAGGCCCTATCAACTTCGGACGACACGGCCGAGGCAATGGCCGCCTTTCGCGAAAAACGCGCGCCGGATTTCAAGGACTAACGTAGCTTCATTTCGATCTTCATCTGATCGCCGCGATAGATCCCATTTGCCAGCAAAATGATGTCGCCATGCTGGTTGACCGCAATACGCTGCACCTTGGCCACCGGATCGCCGATGGACAGGTTCAAATGGTTCGCGGTTTCCAGATCGGCCGAGCCGATCGTGACGATTTGCGTTGCATCTTCAATGGTTTGGCCCGGAATGTCCGCAACCAGCCGCATCGCCGTTAGGGTCGCATAATCTTCGTTGCCAATCGACGCACTGACCCGCATATCTACATAGACGTCCGCCAGCAAAAACGCAGCGCCGTCCCTTAAGTGCCGCCGCCTGAGGTGGCGATAGGCGGGTGCAGGGTTCCCAATGTCGCCTTCGTATTTGGGAAGCGGCGCGTCCGGTTCGTCGGACAGAATCTCGATCTTGGCGTTCTGCCGGGCAATCAGCATGCCAGACCAATCGGTACGCACCTCGCACCAAAGATCCCGGCTTGGCCGTTCGCGCACAAAGGTCCCTTTGGCGCGGAACCGTTCGATCAAACCTTCGCCTTCGATAATATCCAGCGCCTGACGGATCGTCAGCGTGGCGACACCGCATTGTTCGGCAAGTTCTTTGACCGTAGGGATCCGTTCCCCAACGTCCCAGACGCCGGATTCAATTCGTTGTCTGAACAGGCTGGCAAGTTGAATATACCGCGAAACGCTGCTTTTTTGCAGCGCCTGGATCGTCGGATTTTCGGCGCGTGGGGTTTTCACGGTTCTCTCAATACCTAGGTTTTGCAGCAGGATACGCCCGTACTGCCCCTGTCTTCAATCATAAAAACTAGTTTATTGACTTTACTGTGCTTGCTGGAACGACAGATGCCCTTTGGTGACAAAGGCGGCTTTTGGATCTGGATCGGACGCGAGATTGGTTAGTTTGACGGAATTGCGCAAGGCCATCTGCTTTTCAAATCGCGCCAAATTGGGGAAATGTTGACGCCAAGCACAATCCGGCCACCTGAAATCGAGTTGACCTAGCGCGCAAGTCACCGAGATTTGCCCGATACCGAAATCAGCACCGATCAGGTCGTCTGCATCGCTGTCCAACTGCCCCAAGGCTGCCCTGACCTTTGTCGCCCAGTTCTGCGTGATCACCGCCCAGGGTCCGGTTTCGCGCAAAATCTCGGTACGCCAGATCAGCAGGATGTCGGACAGACCGTCAGCCAGGCTTTGCCACCGCAATTGTTGCACCCGCGCGGTCAACTCTTCGGGGAAAAGCTCGGTTCCGGCCATGCGATCTAAGTACTCGCAAATGACGCGGGCGTCATACACCGACTGCCCGTCTTCAAGTTGCAATACAGGGATTTTCGCCAAGGGGTTTGCGGCTTGGATCTCGTCTGACGGCGGCAAGTGCACGGCGACCGTGGTTTCAACAAGCTCCACTGCGTTCAACTGCGCAGTTTCGTGCAAGGTAATCATGACCTTACGGACAAATGGCGATCTGGCCGACCAATACAAACGCATTTGGTTCCCCATATTTTCAACGAGATAATTCAGTGCATCATACTACAAGAAAGACCCGCGAAACCATTGCGTTTTCGAACATCCTTACACGCCAAAAAGCCGGTTGAATCTATCGCCTCGGGCGCGCTGGTCGTCTTAAAGACAAACACTGGCGAGCCCGGGCAAGGCCCGGGCTCGCCAGCGACGAGGGGATGGGTTGTGAATGCTGTCGCCCGGAAGATCTGTCACAAAGGTTGCCACGGGTTATGCGTTTCCAAGGGGCTTTTGACCACGGCCGGTGGCAAGAACCAGATAAACGTCGCGTATATCGAAGACCAGCGACACCAGCATGACCAGAGCGGCGGTCGCGAGCCAGATGGTATAAGGCTGCGAGAAATCATCGCCGCCCTTGAAATGGGTGATAAGTATGTAGCCTACCAAAGGCCCCCAAAGCGGGATATGCGTGGCGCCAAGGACATAGATGTTCTGGAACTTCCGGAACAAGAAAATCGCAGCCACAAGCGAGGCAATCGCGGACAGAAACACCAGCAGGGCGGAGGTGTGGTTAAACATGAACACCGCCCCGCCGACCACGAGGACAAGGGTCATGAAGTTGAGCCATGCGCGGACCAGAGGGGTGGTTTCGGCCTGAACGGCTTGCATCATTTGTTTCATTTTAATCTCCGTTGAAGGGACCGGAACCGGGTGTGTCGGTTCCGGCAATTGGGTTATGCGCGGCAGGTGCTAGAAAGACGGCCGCCGCGTGTTCAGGCGCTTACGCGCGCCATCCGAAATAGGCTTTCACGGGTCCCGAAAAGCTTAACCCCATGCCGATCAAGGCAACTGCAAACCCGATGAACGCTTTGGCCGGAATCGAGATGATGAAATCGACAATGATTGCTGCGCGCAGGCCGATGATTGAGCGCTTCAGGATCGAAGCCACGATGGCCGCGAACGTTGCGATATAGCCCAGCGTTGTCCAGAAGATCATCGTCACGGCGGGGGCGCCGCTGACGCTGCCGACTTGCAGATCAAAGAACTTGAAACCGATCAGAAGGCCGAGCGAGAGAAAGATTTTCAGCCCGTTCAGGATGAAGATTGCGCGCAGCAG
>SPJP01000189.1 GCA_006844665.1 Paracoccaceae bacterium | reverse complement strand
ACTAAACGGCATATGCTCGATAAACTGTTTTGTCAGGTTTGCCTTGGTTGCGGCATCAATCATGTGATCCATCCTTGCATCAGACCCAAATCCGCGCGACTCTGGCGCAAATCGCCAAACCCTTAGGGAGGTAAGCATGGCCGAGAAGCACCTGAGCTTCAAGGAGATGTGCGCGCGGTTTGACGTTACGCCGCGCACATTACGATACTACGAATATATAGAACTTCTGTCCCCCATACGCGAAGGACGGACCCGCTGGTATACCCCACGCGAAGTTGCCCGCCTGACCCTTATTTTAAGGGGCCGCCGCTTTGGCACCAGCCTGGAAGAAATGCGCCAATGGCTAGAACTTTACGACACAAAAGGCACCGACGCGCAGGTCACAGCCTTTCTTGAAATCGCCGACCGAAACCTGGCCGCCATGCGCACCCAGGTCACCGAGCTGACCGAAACAATAGCCGAGCTGCAGGCCCTGCGCGACGACGTGATGGAAAAACAAGAAATCTCGTCCAGTTAGTCAAAAGTTCATCTCTCGTTCATATTAGTGACGCGACGTTCCGTTTACGTAAACGTAATGTTACTTGAACCTGTGCAGGTTCAGGGACACATTGTTGGTGTGACCTCAATAAGTGCAGCGAACTATGACCGACCAAATACCCGATACCCTGACCATCCGTGAAATGTGCGACAGCTTCGTCGTCACCCCGCGCACGTTGCGGTTTTACGAATCCAAGGAACTGCTCTCGCCGATCCGCGAAGGCAACAAACGCCTGTTCACCAAACGCGACCGCGCCCGTCTGAAACTGATCCTGCGCGGCAAACGCTTTGGCTTCAGCCTGGAACAGATCCGCCAATTGCTGGATCTCTATGACCACGACAAAGACAGCCAGCTTGCGCAAATCTCCAAAACCTACGAAATCGCAAAAGAACGCCTGGCCGATATGGAAAGCCAACGCGCCGAACTGGACGAAGCGATCGAAGAGCTGCGCGAACAAATCAAACAAGGCGCAGACATGATCGCCGCCGCCACAGCCACCGCCCAAGCCTCCTAACCCCTCACGCCTCCAAGCCCCTCGCAATATCGTTCCGGAGCCCGCAATGCCCAGCTACACCGCCCCAATCGCCGATATTAACTTTGTTCTGCATGATGTGCTGAACGCGTCCGGCACTGGTTTGCCCAGCTATGAGGACATGGACAAAGACACAACCACCGCCATTCTGGAAGAAGCAGGCAAGCTGGCCACCGATGTGCTCGCGCCGCTAAACCCGGTGGGCGATACCGAAGGCTGCACCTTGGAAAACGGCGTGGTGCGCACCCCCACCGGGTTCAAAGATGCGTTTGAACAGATGAAAGCCGGGGGCTGGACCGGCCTGGATTGCGATCCGGATTACGGCGGCCAAGGCATGTCCTATCTGATGCACAGCGCGGTGAACGAGATTTTCGTGTCCGCCAATATGTCATTTCAGATGTATCAGGGCCTGACCCACGGCGCCTATTCAGCGATCCACACCCATGGCTCGGACCAGCAAAAGGCGACCTATCTGCCAAAGCTTGTGTCCTGCGACTGGACCGGCACCATGAACCTGACCGAACCCCATGCGGGCACCGATCTGGGCCTGATGCGCACAAAAGCAGAGCCGAACTCAGACGGCAGCTATGCGATCACCGGCCAAAAGATCTTCATCTCGGCAGGCGAACATGATCTGGCCGAAAACATCATCCACCTGGTGCTGGCCAAGATCCCCGGCGGCCCCGAGGGCACAAAAGGTATCTCATTGTTCATTGTGCCCAAGTTTCTGGTGAACGAAGACGGATCCCTGGGCGCGCGCAACGGCGTCAACGTCGGCAATATCGAAACCAAGATGGGCCTGCACGGCAATGCCACCTGCGTGATGAACTATGATGGCGCAACAGGCTATCTGCTGGGCCCGGAAAACAAAGGCATGCGCGCTATGTTCACGATGATGAACGAAGCCCGCCTCGGCGTCGGCCTGCAAGGCTACGCCCAGTCCGAAGTCGCCTATCAAAACGCAGTCACCTATGCCCGCGACCGCCTGCAAGGCCGCGACGTAACTGGCGTGCAAAACCCCGAAGGCCCAGCAGACCCGATCATCGTCCACCCCGATGTCCGCCGCAATCTGATGGACCAGAAAAGCTTCACCGAAGGCGCCCGCGCCGCCACCTATTGGTGCGCCCACCTGATCGACCGCTCGGTCCGCACCGGCGACGACGACGCCGAAGGCCTGGTGTCCCTGATCATCCCGGTGATCAAAGGGTTCTGTACCGACAAAGGCTTTGACAGTGCGATAGGGGCCCAACAAGTTTATGGCGGCCACGGCTATATCGAAGAATGGGGCATGTCCCAATTCGCCCGCGACGCACGGATCGCGATGATTTACGAAGGCGCAAACGGCGTCCAAGCCCTGGATCTGGTCGGCCGCAAACTGGCCCAGGACGGCGGCAAACATGTCATGGCCTTTTTCGATCTGGTCAAAAGCTTCTGCAAAGAGAATGCCGAGGTTGAGGGGATGGAAGACATCATAGCCTCCCTAAAATCCGGCTCCAAAGACTTGCAAGCCGCCGCACAGTTTTTCATGATGAACGCGATGAAAAACCCCAATGCGGCCCTGGCTGGCAGCTACGATTTTATGCACCTGTTCGGCCATGTCTGCCTGGGCTTCATGTGGGCGCGCATGGCCAAAGCCGCCCTGAATCCCGGCGATGGAGACCCGATGTTCTATGAAACCAAGCTGACCACAGCGCGCTACTACATGGCCCGCCAAATGCCCGCCACCAAGATGCACCTGGCCCGGATCGAAACCGGGGCAGCACCAGTGATGGACCTAGAGGCCGCAGGTTTCTAATGCCCAAACGCCTGCGCCTCACCCGCCGCTTTCCCGCCGCCATGACAGAAGACGGCTACCGCCGCCTGCGCCGCTTTGCGCAGGAGGCAGGCCTGGAAGAAGGCGAGGCCCTGTCATTCATCTTCGAGCATCTCGACAGCATCATGGATGATGAGACGTTCCCACACCGGCTGCGGCTCTTCCAAGCCGAGCTGGGCGCCAGACGCAAATAGGGGGATTTGAGTATTTTTGGCCAGATGAAGATAGATGTCAGGCTCCCCACCGCTGGCGCGCATGCCCCTGGACGGGGGGAGCCGTCTTCACCTAGCGCGGTCATCGGCGCTCCCGCCTGTACCGCACAGAAAGCTTAACGCGACCATAGTTAATTAAGGGTTTACGGCTTCATCTAGCCAAAAATACTCAATCTTCCCGCGCCACTGGAGGGGCGCTAAAATGGTAAAACTCTATTGCTTCGCCGAAAGCGGCAACGCTTATAAAGCCGCTCTATCCCTCGAATTGGCGGGTCTTCCCTGGCAGGCCGAATTTGTCGACTTTTTCAACGGTGAAGCGCGCAGCCCTGAATTTCGCGCGATCAACCCGATGGGCGAGGTCCCTGTGCTGGACACCGGGTCGGAAATCCTGACCCAATCCGGCGTCATCCAGGACTGGGTGATCGAACAGACCGGCAAGCTGGGCGGGGCCACTCCAGCCGAGCGGCGTGAGATTTGGCGCTGGGTGATTTTTGACAACCAAAAGGTCTCGGGCATGGCGGGGCCGGTTCGGTTCTTGTCCAACTTTTTGCCCGAAGACAAACGCAACCCTGATGTCATTGGCTTTCTGAAAGGCCGCCTGTTGGCTGCCCTGAACGTGCTGGAAGAAGAACTTTCCACCCGCGACTGGTTGGTGGGCAACACCCTCACCTGCGCTGATATCTCCTGCGCCGGGTACCTGTTCTACCCAGAACCCTACGGCTTTGATCGCGCGGCCTTTCCGGCCATCGACGCCTGGCTGTCGCGCATCGAAGCCACCCCCGGCTGGCAGCACCCCTACGACCTGATGCCCGGCCCCACCTTAGGCAAAGACAATCGGAGCTAACATGACCGACGCTTATATCTACGACGCAGTCCGCACCCCTCGGGGCAAAGGACGCAAGGATGGATCCTTGCACGAGGTCACCTCGGCCCGCTTGTCCGCCGTTGTTCTGAACGCCCTGGCCGACCGCAACGGTCTATCCGGCCACGCGGTGGAAGACGTGATCTGGGGCAACGCCACGCAAGTGGGCGAACAAGGCGGGTGCCTTGCGCGCACGGCCGTTCTGGCCTCGGATCTGGATCAATCCATCCCTGGCCTGTCGATCAACCGCTTTTGCGCCAGCGGGTTAGAGGCCGTCAACCTGGCCGCCAACCAGATCAAAGGCGGCGCGGGCCAGGCCTATATCGCCGGCGGGGTCGAGATGATGGGCCGGGTCGCCATGGGCTCGGACGGGGCGGCGATTGCCGTCGATCCCAGCCTTGCCATGGGCACCTATTTTGTCCCGCAAGGTATCAGCGCCGATATCATTGCCACCGAATACGGGTTCAGCCGCGATGACGCCGACGCCCTGGCGGTGGAAAGCCAGAACCGCGCCGCAGCGGCCTGGGCCGACAACCGGTTTGCAAATTCTATCCTGACGGTGCGGGACCAAAACGGGCTGGCCATTCTGGATCATGACGAATTTATGCGCCCCGGCACCGATATGCAGGCCCTTGGCGCGCTAAAGCCCAGCTTTAAGGATATGGGCGAAACCATGCCCGGCTTCGACAAGATCGCCCTGATGAAATACCCCCATCTGGAACGGATCAACCACATCCACCATGCGGGCAACTCGTCTGGTATCGTGGACGGATCCGCAGGCATCCTGATCGGAAACAAGGAATTTGGCGAGGCGCATGGGCTAAAACCCCGCGCTGTCATCCGTGCCACTTGCAAGATCGGCACAGACCCCACCATCATGCTGACAGGCCCCGTCCCTGCGACTCAGAAAATCCTGGCCGACAGCGGGATGGAGATCGGCGATATCGACCTGTTCGAGGTGAACGAGGCCTTTTCCAGCGTTGTCTTGCGCTTCATGCAGGCCTTTGATGTGCCCTTTGACAAGGTCAATGTGAACGGCGGATCTATCGCTATGGGCCACCCTTTGGGCGCAACCGGCGCGATCATCCTGGGCACCCTGCTGGACGAGCTTGAACGCTCTGGCAAAGGCACCGGTCTGGCCACGCTCTGCGTTGCCTCCGGCATGGGGGCCGCTACGATTATCGAGCGTGTATAATGCCCAAAATCGACATATCCGCGCTGCCGGTTAAAACCGGGTCCAGCTATCCTGGCACTTTGGCGGCCCTGATGGAGGGGCGCAGCCAGGTCGGGCTTAGCGGGCCCGGTGGGCTGACCCAGTTTGGCGCAAATCTGGTCACCCTGGCCCCCGGGGCTCTGTCCTCGATCCGCCACTGGCACGAACAGCAGGACGAATTTCTGGTGGTCCTAAGCGGGGCCCTGACCCTGCGCGATGATGCGGGCGACACTGCCCTTGCCCCCGGCGATTGCTGCGCCTTTCCGGCAGGCGATCCCAACGGGCACCATATCGTCAATACCGGCGATCAGCCCGGCAGCTTTGTGGTTGTGGGCACCCATACAGAAACCGAAACCGGCTGGTATCCCGATGATGATATGAAGGTCACCATCGACAGCAGCGGCTACACATTCACGAAATCCGACGGCAGCGCGCTTTAACCCGCGCCCACCCGAATGCCAAACGGCCAAAGGACATCCCATGACCGATCTATCCACCGATTTCACCTTGGAAAAACGCAGCACCGGCGCGGCCATCATCACATGGGACTGCCCGGGCAAAAGCATGAATGTCTTAACCCGGGCGGCGTTTTCGCTGTTTGAATCCCTGCTGGATGACTGTCTGGCGGACGAGGCCGTGCAAGGCATCGTGATAACCTCGGGCAAGGCGGATTTCGCAGGCGGCATGGATCTGAACGTGCTGGCCCAGGTGGCCGCCGAAGGGGGCGATGACCCGGCCCAGGCCACCTTTGATTTCATCATGAACGGCCACCGCATCTTACGCAAAATCGAACGCGCCGGGATGGATCCGAAAACCCTGAAGGGCGGCAAGCCCATCGCCACTGTCCTGCCCGGCACCACCATGGGCATCGGCTACGAACTGGCCCTGGCCACCCACCGGATTTTCGCCGCCCCCAACCCAAAGGCCAAGATCGGCCTGCCGGAAATCATGGTCGGCCTGTTCCCCGGCGCGGGCGGCACCACGCGGCTGGTGCGCAAAATGGGGGCCATGGCGGCCTCGCCCTACCTGCTCGAAGGCAAGACCTTGTCGCCGGACAAAGCCAAAAACGCCGGTCTGGTGGACGAGGTATCCGAAGACCCGCTGCAGGCCGCCTGCGACTGGGTTCTGTCCGCGCCTAAGATCGTCAAACCCTGGGACGAACGGGGCTATAAAATGCCCGGCGGCGCGCCTTACCATCCGGCAGGCTTCATGACCTATGTCGGCGCATCTGCCATGGTCAACGGCAAGACAATGGGCGTCTATCCCGCTGCCAAAGCCTTGCTCAGCGCTGTCTACGAAGGCGCTTTGGTGCCCTTCGACACCGCCCTGAAGATCGAGGCACGCTACTTCACCTCGATCCTGTTGCACCCGTCCTCCAGCGCCATGATCCGGTCGCTGTTCATCAACAAAGGTGCGCTGGAAAAAGGCGCGGTGCGCCCGGACGCCCCCGACCAAACCGTGCGCAAACTGGGCGTTCTGGGCGCAGGCATGATGGGCGCGGGCATCGCCTATGTGGCGGCCAAAGCGGGCATCGACGTGGTGCTGCTTGACCAACAACAAGACGCCGCCGACCGGGGCAAAGCCTATTCCGAAGGCCTTTTGGACAAGGCCATTTCCCGCCGCCGCTCCACCCCCGAAAAGAAGGACGCTTTGCTGGCCCTGATCACCGCCACCACCGATTACGACGCGTTGAAAGACTGCGATCTGATCGTCGAGGCCGTGTTCGAGGATCCCAGCATCAAAGCCACCGTCACCAAAGCGGTCGAGGCCGTGGTCGGACCCGATACGATCTTTGCCACCAACACCTCGACCCTGCCGATTTCCGAGCTTGCCAAGGCCAGCACCCGCCCGGACCAATATATCGGCATCCATTTCTTCAGCCCCGTCGACAAGATGATGCTGGTCGAGATTATCAAAGGCGCTGAAACCGGCGACCGGGCCGTGGCCAAAGCGCTCGATTTCGCGCGCCAGATCCGCAAGACCCCCATCGTGGTCAATGACGCGCGCTTTTTCTACGCCAACCGCTGCATCATCCCATACCTGAACGAAGGCATCCGCATGCTGGCCGAAGGGGTCTCCCCGGCCCTGATCGAAAACGCAGCCAAGCTGGTCGGCATGCCACTGGGCCCCTTGCAGCTGGTCGATGAAACCTCAATCGATCTGGGCGTGAAAATCGCCAAAGCCACCAAAGCCGCCATGGGCGACGCCTACCCCGATACTGCCGTGGACGAGGTGCTGTTCTGGATGGAATCCGAAGGTCGCCTGGGCCGCAAAACCAAGGCCGGGTTCTTTAGCTATAACGAGGCAGGCAAGCGCGGTTTGTTCTGGGAAGGCCTGGCCGACAAATACCCCCTTGCCGCCGAACAGCCCGCTCTGGTCGACGTCCAGCACCGCCTGTTGTTTGTCCAAGCGCTCGAAGCCGTGCGCGCCCTGGAAGAAGGCGTCTTGATGGATATCCGCGAAGGCGATGTCGGCGCGATCCTGGGCTGGGGCTTTGCGCCGTGGTCCGGCGGCCCGCTCAGCTGGCTGGACATGCTGGGCACGCCCTATGCGGCCGAACGTGCAAACCAATTGGCCGAAACCTACGGCCCCCGTTTTGCCAGCCCGGGCTTGCTGACAGAAATGGCCAGCAAATCCCAACGCTTCTACCGCCGCTTCGACCCGGCCAAAGCGGCCTAGCGTCCCACCCCGGCTGCCCCGTCTTTCCACCGTCACACCGGCGCGGTATAGGCGGGGCATGTCAGATACATTGCCCCCCTGCCCCGAATGTTCGTCCGAGTTTACCTATCAGGTCGACGCGCTGTTAAATTGCCCCGAATGCGGCCACGAATGGTCCCTGGATGACCCTTCTGAGACCGCCGAGGTGATCCGCGACAGCGTCGGCAATGTGCTGGCCGATGGCGACACGGTCACCGTGATCAAGGACCTGAAAATCAAGGGCACCTCCAGCACGGTCAAAGTCGGCACCAAGGTCCGCAATATCCGTCTGGTCGGCGGCGATCACGACATTGATTGCAAAGTCCCCGGCGTCGGCCCCATGGGCTTGAAATCGCAATTCGTCAAAAAAGTAACGGGCTAAGGCCTCAGATCAAAAGCGGGGCCTTAGGCCTCGCTTACAGCCCGCCGCTTGGCCCGGTTTTCGGCCAGGGTCAGAAAGATCACCACCAGATCAATCGCCGTCAGCACCAGCAGCAGCATCCCCCCGACGGATAACCATTCCACCATCTGGAACACCACAAAGCCCCACAACACCAGCACCGCCGCTTTATTGGCCCATTGCGCGCCCCACAGGATGGCGGCCACCACGGCCACATGCAGCGCACCATGGGCAGCAAAATAGGTGATGTAGAACGTGGTCTGGGATGCAGACACCCCCGTTAGCATATCCAGCAGAAATGCGACCAGAACGTCATGGGGCCCTTCCGCCATGCCTTGGGCGATCACCCATTTCACCATGTCCGGAATATAGTCCAACACACCCAAATAAACCCCGACCGCTGCCGCCAGCTGAAACAATCCCAACAGCCCTTTGCCGACTATGGTCAGAATGAACAGAGTATGGGTGACCCTGGCAGCTGGGTTGGCAGGGTTGGCGGCGTTATTGGTGTCGTGCATCGAAAACTCGGACTATTGCAGGTGCGCCTTCCTGTCATATCCCAACCCAATTGTCCCGCCAAAACGCGCAGGCCTGGGGTCCTCGGGCCCCGCCCCTAAACCGGCATCCTGCCCTTCTCGAAACGCAGCAGGCCACCGTGCCAATGGGGCAGCCTGCACCAAACTTGAAGGGGCGGTAAAAATACCGACGTAATACCGACGCGATACAGACGTGTTACAGCACCGGGTTTTCGGGCTCTATTCGGCGCTTGGACCCAGCGTTTTCACCGTC
>SPJP01000190.1 GCA_006844665.1 Paracoccaceae bacterium | reverse complement strand
GCAAAATCCTCTAAATCTCAGGGGTTTGATCTGCGCAGAGCAGTGTGGTTCACTTTTCAAGCGGATCGAGCCGCTGAGATGACGAGGATTTCGCGTCCTTACGGATTTGACGGATTTTCCGCCCGGCTTCAGAACAGAGCCTTGAAATAGAACCACTATTCCTGCGTCTCTGTTCCTCCCTCTCATGCATCGTTGCTATGCATTGTCGGGCAACGGCCAGACAAAAAAAGTCTGTCAAACCAGCAGTGCAGGATTAATGGGTCCTGACCCTAGGCGACTATTCCGGCAGATTAGGGTCTTCTAGGTTCAGCTTCATTTCCAGCAAAACCTGTTGAATTGCAACGGTTTCACGCAGCAAACGCTTGGCTTCGTTAATAGAGATAACGCCATCGTCGATGGACTGGTTGTATTCTGCCATCAGCATCGCAAACCGTTGGGCCAGCTTGACCACATCCGAATTCACGCCTTCGCTGCGGGTGTTGCGACGTTCGCCATCATAAGAAACGGTCACGCCCTTTAATTCGGCCAATGCCGTAGTGACATGAGGGAACGAGGCGGCGGCTTCCAGGGCAACGACAGTGTCGATCGGCATGAACCGATCAGCATGTTCAGCGGCGTCCGAGTAATAGCGCCCTAGGGTGGCTTTCGACTTGCCACAGATCTTTGCTGCGGCTTCTACACCGACATCTTTTACCAAGGCTTCGGTGTGCTTTTTTAAATAGCCTGCTGGGTTGTCCACGTGAAATTCCTATCGAACTCAGACTGGGGGAAAGCCCCGAGTTATTTCCCATTAATGCACAAGGCAGGAAAAGGCCACAAGAGGGTGTCCAACCGTTGTTGGGCCGTAAGTGCGAGTAATCAGAACCGTTGTTCTGGGTTGCGTGGGGCCTGCCAGTTTTTCGTCCCAAAAATGTACAGTAAGATGAGAGATTGGCAGGTTCTCTCGTGTGACGAGAGTTCTTGCGCTGCTGGCTCTTGAAATGGCCAGCGGCGCTGCGCTACCCACGGGCCTATGGCTAAACTATACTTTCATTACTCGACCATGAACGCGGGCAAATCGACGATCCTGCTGCAGGCGTCCCATAACTATTTGGAACGCGGTATGGAGACCTATTTGCTAACCGCCCAGTTCGACACCCGTGCCGGCGAAGGTAAAATCGGCAGCCGGATCGGAATCGCCGCCAAGGCAGATATGTTTGCCCAAGACAGCGATCTGTTCGCGATGATCAAGGCGCGGCTTGCGGCAGGCCCCTGTGCCTGCGTGTTCCTGGACGAGGCGCAGTTCCTATCCGAAGATCAGGTTTGGCAATTGGCCCGCGCAGTCGATGATCTGGGGGTTCCCATCATGTGCTACGGCTTGCGGGTCGATTTTCGCGGCAAGCTGTTTCCGGGGTCAGCCACCTTGCTGGCACTGGCCGATGAAATGCGGGAAGTCCGCACGATCTGCCATTGCGGGCGCAAAGCGACCATGGTGGTGCGCAAGGCCGAAGATGGCAGCGCCTTGGCCGATGGGGCCCAGGTGCAGATCGGCGGCAACGACACCTATGTCAGCCTGTGCCGCCGCCATTGGCGCGCGGAAATGGGCGACACTGCCGCGATCGATTAGACGGGGTTCGGCAAGGCCCGGCCTTCGCTGTTGGCGATCAAATTGTCCAATGCCATAAAGCCCATAGCCTCGCGGACCTCTAGGGCTGCAGTGCCCAGATGGGGCAGCAGAACCACGTTTTCCAAGTCAATCAGCGCCTGGGGGACTTTGGGCTCATACTCGTAAACATCCAGACCCGCGCCTGCGATTTGGCCCTTTTGCAAGGCGTTGATCAGGGCGGCTTCGTCCAACACATCCCCGCGCGAGATGTTGATCAGTACGGCGTGGGGCTGCATAGCGGCCAAGGTTGCGGCTTCGATCAGGTGATGGGTATCGGTGCCGCCGGGCACGGCCACAATCGCGATATCGCAAGCCCCCATAACAGAGGCCAGATCCGGCATCTGTTGGGCTGGAAAATCGGATTCTTTGGGCGAGCGGTTGTGGAACACCACCTTCATACCGAACCCAAAATGGCACCGGCGCGCGATGGCTTGGCCGATCCGTCCCATGCCGATGATGCCGACGGTTTTGCCTGTTGCGTGCAGGCCTAGCATTTGGGTCGGGGTCCAGCCTGTCCACGCGCCGCTGCGAACCAGACGTTCGCCCTCGCCCGCTCGGCGAGCGGTCATCAGCATTAGCGTCATGGCGATATCGGCTGTGGCGTCGGTCACAGCGCCCGGCGTGTTGGTGACGCGAACGCCTGCAGCTTTGGCGACCACCGCATCAATGTGGTTATAGCCGACCCCGAAATTCGCAATGATCCGGGCGCGAATGGTGCCAGCGGCATCAAAGGCCAGGGCCTGGAACCCATCGCCCAGTGTCGCCAGGATCGCGTCGTAGCTCTGCAAGGCCGCGACGCATTCGTCGTGATCCATCGGTTGGCTGGTTTCGCGTAAGGTCACGTCATAGCGCGCCTTCGCGGCTTGCATCACGGCATCGGGCAATTTGCGAGAGATCAGCAGTTTTTCCATCAGAACATCCTAGAGCCTTCTGGGACCTCTTGATCCGGGGCCAGCAGAACCACCTGATCTTCGGTATCAGGCGCGCCCAAAACCAACACCTCTGACATAAACTTGCCGATTTGGCGCGGCGGAAAATTGACTACACCCATCACCTGCCGCCCGATCAGAGTTTCCGGCGAGTAATGGGCCGTGACCTGGGCCGAGGTTTTGCGTTCGCCGATCTCGGGGCCAAAGTCGATCCACATCTTGATCGCGGGTTTGCGGGCCTCGGGGTAGGCCTCGGCCCGGATCACGCGGCCGACACGGATATCGACCTTCATAAAGTCGTCAAAGCTGATTTGGCCTGTTGCTTTATCGCTCATGCCCGCAATTCCTTGCTACGGTCTGTGGCGGCCTTGACGGTGGCCTTCATCAAGGGGGGCAAGCCGTCTGTATCGTTCATCAGCATCCGCAAGCCAGCTTCGGTCGTCCCGGCCGGGCTGGTGACGTTGATGCGCAATTGGCTTGGATCTTCGTCCGCTTGCATGGCCAATGCGCCTGCGCCCGCGACGGTGGCCTTGGCCAGTTGCATCGCCATATCAGCGGGCAAACCTTGGGCCTGGCCTGCCGCTGCCATGGTTTCGATCATGTGAAAGACATAAGCCGGGCCGGATCCCGACAGGCCGGTGACCGCGTCCATCTGATCCTCGGCATCCAAACGCACCACTTGGCCGATGGCTGACAGAAGGGCTTCGGCCAGATCCATATGGGCTGATGTGGCAGCCGCATTGCCGATGATCGCGGTGATCCCTTGGCCGACGGCCGCGGGCGTGTTGGGCATGGCGCGAATGATCGGAGTACCTGTGCCAAAGGCCGCTTCAAAGGTCGCGATAGGCGTGCCAGCGGCGATCGACAAGATCAACGTGTCACCGCCCGAGAACGCCGCGATGTCGGGCAAAGCGGCCCCCATCATTTGCGGTTTGACGGCCAGCACTGAAACAGCCGGGGCGGTTGCGGTGGATTTGTTGACATGAACGCCAGTGCCCTGCACCCAGTCCGACGGTTGCGGGTCCTGCACCCAAACCGCACCTTTTGGCACGCCTTGGCCCAACCAGCCCGCCAACATGGCAGACCCCATTTTACCACAGCCCAACATATGCAGCCCGCGCTGCGCGATGATGTCCAAGTTCATAACAGCCTCAGTTTTAACCTAGGCGCGACCGTAAGCCTCTGCGATGGCGACTTGCAAGGCGTCTTCGGGCTCTCTCCCTGCCCAGGCCACCAATTGGAACGCCGGATAGAACCGTTCGCAATTTGCCACAGCAGTGGTGAGCATGGTGTCAATCTGCTCGGCCCCGGCCTGGGCACCGCCAGACAGCATCAAGCCATACCTGAACACCATCAGACGTTGCGGCTGCCAATAGGTGAACGCGCCAGACCACAACCTATCATTGGTCAGGTTCATCGCGTCATGCAGCGCCGCCATCCGGTCTTGGGGGGGCTCCATTTCAAAGGTGCAGACCAGACGCAAAGTTTCGTCAAAGGCCGACCACGCCAGCGTGACCGAGTAGTTGCGCCACTGGCCTTCCACGGACATCGCAATTTGATCATCCGCTATTCTATCGAATTCCCAGGCGTGATGTTCCGCCAAGGATTCCACTATATCTATTGGGTGAAGGTCGTCCGACCCCATCATCCGCTCTAAGTTCGACATGCCTGGCCCCGTTTTGTTTTTGGCCCGCACGGGTTTGCCCGCGTCGGACTGGGTGTCCTTGCGAGGGTCGTGTTGCCTGCACGGGTCCCTCACTGTTCATGGTCGTCGCCATGGACCTAGCTGTAAAGCGGTTTATATTTTCGAGCAACGGACCGCCTACGTGATACACAGGCTTGCCCACAAGAAAATGGCCGCCCAAGGCGGCCATGTTCTTAATGTGCAATGATTGACGAAATAATCGTTCTATTCCGACAATTTCACATCGCGCGCGGATTCAGCGCGTATTCACTTTGTCTTACCTTCAAGCGCATCTAGCCGTGCGGACAGGGCTTCGTTTTCTTCCCGGGCCTTTTGGGCCATAGCGCGGACGGCATCGAACTCTTCCCGAGTGACGAAATCGCGTTCAGCCAACCAGCGGTCCATAAAGCCTTTGACCGCGTTCTCGGCTTCGTCCTTGGCGCCTTGGGCCACACCCATTGCGTTGGTCATCAATTGGCTGACATCATCAAGGATCTTGTTGCGGGTTTGCATTTTGGCTCTCCGTTATAGCGTTAATTTAGATATGGGGTGTTGTTGGCCAAAGCTCAAGGTTGACTTCGTGGGCAGGGCTGGCATGGAGTATCTGCGACTTGTCAGGGGTATTCTGTGTCATGATCTATGCGATCCCGTTTCCACCACTTAGCCCGGATCTATTTTCGATTGAAATAGGCGGCATTAACTTAGCGCTGCGTTGGTACGCGCTGGCCTATATTGCGGGCTTGTTGATCGGGTGGCGCATTGCGGTCAGCTTGGTCAAACGAGCTTATCTGTGGCTGGACGACACGCCGCCCATGACCCCGGCCCAGGTCGAAGCATTGCTGACTTGGGTGATCCTTGGGGTTATCATCGGCGGGCGTCTGGGCTTTGTCGCATTCTACCAACCTGACTACTATATGCGAAACCCGACCGAGATTTTGATGGTCTGGCAAGGCGGTATGTCGTTCCATGGTGGCTTGCTTGGGGTGATTGTTGCGGGTATTTTGTACTGCCTATCGACCCGCTCGCCCATCTTGCGGGTGGCCGATATGATGGCCGCGGCGACCCCCATCGGGCTGATGCTGGGTCGCCTGGCGAATTTCGTGAACGCAGAATTGTGGGGTCGCCCGTCGACCGTGTCTTGGGCCGTTATCTTTCCAGGCCCTGCCGCGGAAGAATGTCCGATTGACTGGGTCGGGGCCTGTTCGCGCCATCCGTCCCAACTGTACCAAGCCGGGCTAGAAGGCCTGTTGCTGGCGATCATCGTACTGTGGTTGGCCTATCGCACCAATACGCTGAAATTCCCTGGTGCGCTGACGGGTGTGTTCCTGATGGGCTACGGGCTGGCCCGCGCAATTGTCGAGATGTACCGCCAACCTGACGCCCAATTCGTGACCGAGCTGAACCCCGTGGGCTATGTCTGGCAATTAGGCGAATGGGGGCTGACTATGGGGCAGATCCTGTCGATGCCGATGATCGCGATTGGATTTGGTTTGGTGTTTGGCAGTTTGGCCCGCCGTCCATGACACCCCTGGAAGACAACCTGATCCGCAGGATCACGCGGTCCGGGCCGATCACCATTGCCGACTATATGACCGACTGCCTTTTGCACCCGGACCATGGCTACTACACCAACCGCGACCCCTTCGGCCAAGCAGGCGATTTCATCACTGCGCCCGAGATCAGCCAGATGTTTGGCGAGCTGATAGGCTTGGCCATTGCCCAAGCTAGGATGGATCGCGGCGCGCCTGAGGATGCGATCCTGGTCGAGCTGGGCCCCGGACGCGGAACCCTGATGCGGGATGCCTTGCGCGCCATGGCCAAGGTGCCCGGTTTTGCCATGCAACCTTGGTTGATCGAAGCCAGCCCCATGCTGCGCAAAGTTCAGGCGGACACTCTTGCCGCGTATGATGTGCACTGGGCCGACAGTTTGGCGGATCTGCCCGACGGGCCGATTTTCGTGGTGGCCAATGAATTTTTCGACGCTCTGCCGATCCGCCAGTTCTTGCGCGATGGCACCGGGTGGCGGGAACGGCTGGTTGGGGTAAGCGAAGACCACTTGAGCTTTGGCCTGAGCGCGCCGACGGAACTGGCATCGCTAGAACCTTATCTTGGCCAAACCAACGACGGCGATCTTGTGCAAATCAGCGCGCCGTCCAACGGGTTTATGTCTGATCTGGCCGACCGGATTTGCCGCCAGGGCGGGGCCGCGTTGATCATCGACTATGGCAGCGACAGCCCGGTGGGCGACACGTTGCAGGCCATCCAGGCCCATGAAAAGCGCGATCCGTTGTTTACGCCCGGTCAGTCGGATCTGACCGCCCATGTGGATTTCGGGGCCCTTTCGCTGGCAGCCACCGCCGCCGGGGCCGTTCCCAGCGTAATGATCCCGCAAGGGGTGTTTCTGGAGCAGCTTGGGATCTCGGTCAGGGCAAATCAGCTGGCCCAAAGCCTGCCCCCCGCCCAAGCCGAGCTGCTTGTCAGCCAACATCGCCGCTTGACGCATCCCGATGAAATGGGAAACCTGTTCAAAGTACTTGGCATCACCGCACCCGGGGACAGTTCGCTGCCCGGAACCGCCCCCGCCGCCCCAACCAACCCTTCGCAAGGATAGGCCCTATGCTCGTTCCGCTAGACCCGATAAGCGCCGACCCGCTGGCCCCTTTGACCCATGGGTTTTTCACCCGCAAGGGCGGCGCCTCGTCTGGATTGTTCGAAGGTTTAAACTGCGGGCCAGGGTCATCAGATCAGGCCGAGGCCGTGGCGACCAACCGGGCCCGTGTCGCCGCATGGATGGGCGCAGACCCTGACATGCTGGTCACCGTGCACCAAACCCATTCGGCCACAGTTGAAACGGTCAGCGCCCCGTTCGCAGGCGACAAGCCCAAGGCCGACGCGATTGTCACTGCAACGCCAGGGTTGATTCTGGGCATTCTGACCGCCGATTGCCAGCCCGTGCTGTTTGCCGACCACAAAGCAAGCATCGTCGCGGTCGCCCATGCTGGATGGCAAGGCGCGTTGTCCGGCGTTCTAGAAAACACGGTCGAGGCGATGGTGGCGCTGGGATCGGCCCGCGAAAACATCAACGCTGTGATCGGGCCCGCGATCAGCCAAAAGGCCTACGAGGTCGGGCCAGAGTTTCTGGACCGGTTTCTGGACGACGATTCTGACAACCACCGCTTTTTCGCAGGTGGAGCAGGCGACAAAGCCCAGTTTGATCTGATTTCCTACGGTTTGCACCGCCTGCGCGGTGCTGGCGTTGGCCATGCAGAATGGATTGGGCATTGCACATACAGCGATTCTGACCGGTTCTTTTCCTACCGTCGCGCGACCCATCTGGGCGAGGCTGACTACGGGCGTTTGATCTCGACCATACGGCTTTGATCTTGGCGTGCGCGATCCACTTAATGCCGTAATTTGCCCGAAAAACGGCCTAAATATTTGAATTATTTTAGATAAATTCTGCATTCAGCGGAATCTTAGGCGCTTGCGCCGGGTGCCCCTACACCGCAGTTCGACCAAAAGCCCGTCTAAATGTTGCCTTTTTCTGCCGTCATACAGGCAGGACAGTTTTCCCCTGGGGGGGATTATATGTACAATTTTATGTCAATTTGCCGGTTCTGCGCCGGTTGCCCAACATGTCGTTGGATACAGAGAGGAATACCGGAATGAAAAAGTTGCCACGTTTTCTGGAATCGGCGATTGCCGAGGCCGATAAAACAACCGTTCAAATGCCATATGCTCGTGGAAACCGCACACCGATGTGGAAACGCGAAGACGACGCGGATCGCGAAGAGCCTATCTTGCGTCGGGCCTAACAGCCCCAATCACTAAAAGCAGCGCGCCTTATTCAGGCGCGTTTTTTTCTGATAATTTTAAATGTCGACGCGCAATCGAATCTGTTTGCCGGTCTTTGCACCAAGATCGCTAAACAATCCGCCCCTAAACCTGTTATTCGAACCAAAACACTGCACAATATCTTGCGAAATTTGACTTCTGCAGGGCCGTGTTAAAGGATTGATTATCTGCTTTCGGTGGGGGCCGTCGCAGTCCGGAAAGGATAGAGCCTTGGCTCATTTGGCCCCAATCACACCGAGACCACTTTCAGTGGTGCCGTCTAATCCCTCTGCCTCGCGCGCCCCTCTCGCGCGGGTGCGGGTTAGCTCGCAGTTCAGCGACGGGCTATCCACGCGCCGCGCCCAGGCCAATATTCCCTTGATACCCAGCCTGATGACGGCCTTTGCCAGCTTTGCCCACGGTACCGAGTTTGCAATGGCCCAGGGCCCCTGCATTCCCGTCGAAGACCTAGAGCCGAGCATGGAACTGCGTTCGATCACAGGGGAAATCAGTAAGATTGTTTGGATCGGCAAGGTTCAGATGGCCCCTGCCCTGTTGTCAAAGCTCGGCAACCCCGACGCGCCCGCAATGGTTCGTATTCTGCCCGACCGGTTCGGCTATGCCCGCCCAGCCCATGACATCGTTGTGTCAGGCGATACGTTGATCAGCACCGGCAGTTCGATCAAACCGGCCAACACCTTTGTGGATTACGAATCTGTGATGCCGGTGAACCCGGCCGGACCTGTGCAGATGTTCCAAGTGGTCTGCGCCAAACAGATGAACCTAATCGCCAATGGAATGGGTGTGCCCAGCTTTAGCCTGCACAATTGGCTGCAGACCCAGAACCTGCCTATTCAACACCTGTTGGCTGACCTGCTACCGGGCGCTGCAACACCGGTCAGAGTCGCCTAATCAATCTGACGAAGGCGGTCTTCTACGATTTCAAAAGGCACGCCTGGTTCGTCCTTGGCACCGCG
>SPJP01000191.1 GCA_006844665.1 Paracoccaceae bacterium | reverse complement strand
GGCTGCGCGCGGGGCATTTGGATGACTAAAAATGCGCCAAAAACGCTGTCTGTAAAACGTCGGTATTGCGTCGGTATTTCGTCGGTGGCCGCAAACCTTGCCAAAATCGCTGATTTGGGGCGGGCCGATGCTGCGTAAACTGCTTTCCGTTTTGACCGTAATCGCCGGGTTGGTGGTGCTGTGGTATGTGGCCGTGATGCCCATGAACATCCACACGGCGCTGACCGAGGCCGAGCGGGTCGGCGCTGTGATCAGCCCGGAAGGGGCTGGCAACCGGCGCGATATGGGCGGGGTCGAATTGCTGCTGGCGAATACTGCACAGGCGGGTGCAACATTCAATCAAGACCGCCCCCGCCTGCCCAGCCCGCACCAAGTGGTGGCCGAGCTGTGGGAAACCACGGTGATGAAAAAGATCACCTCGAAACGCAGCTTGATCTATCACGGCTGGATTACCCTAAGTGCGACGCTGCTGGGCTTTGGCATCGGGGCCGTGGCGGGGATCTTGTTGGCGGTTGGGATTGTCCATAACCGGGCGATGGATATGAGCGTGATGCCCTGGGCCATTGCCAGCCAGACGATCCCGATTTTGGCGATTGCGCCGATGATCATTGTGGTTCTGAACTCGGTCGGGGTGCAGGGGCTGCTGCCCAAGGCAATGATTTCGGCCTATCTGTCGTTCTTTCCGGTGGTGGTGGGCATGGTCGCAGGCCTGCGGTCCCCCGACACCAACCAGCTGGATCTGATGCACACCTATTCGGCCAGCAAAACCCAGATGTTCTGGCGGCTGCGTCTGCCGTCGTCGATGCCGTTTCTGTTCACCTCGCTCAAAGTCGCGATTGCGGCCAGCCTTGTGGGCGCGATTGTGGGCGAGCTGCCGACGGGTGCTGTTGAAGGATTGGGCGCGCGGTTGCTGGCGGGCAGCTATTACGGCCAAACCATCCAGATCTGGAGCGCGTTGTTCGGGGCGGCGATCCTGGCGGCCTGCATGGTGGCGCTGATCGGCTGGGTTCAGGCCCTGACCCTGCGGCGCATGGGGATGGCGCGATGAGCATGGTCAGAAGAATTCGCGCAATGGACGCAAGGCTGGATTGGGCGGCGGTTGTGGTGATCCCATTGGTAGCGCTGGGGCTGTTAGACGGACGGCTGGCGGTGATCCTGGCCGTGTGGCTGGGGGCCTGGGCCCTGAACGCAGAGCTGGCCAAACGCACCAATCAACGCCTGTTGGTGGCCGCAATTTTCGGGATCACTTTGTTGGTGCTGTGGGAGCTGGTGGTGCGGCTATACGATGTGTCTTTCGTCATCTTGCCCGCGCCGACGGATATCGCGGCGAAATTCGCAGCCTCGACCCATATTCTGTGGCGCGACTTTGTGCAGACCTTCGTGAAGGGCGCGCTTTCGGGCTATATCATCGGGTGCAGTGCGGCGGTGATCATGGCGATTGCCGTGGACCGTTCACCGTTTTTGCAAGACGGGCTGCTGCCGGTGGGCAATTTTATGGCCGCCCTGCCGATCATCGGCACAGCGCCGATTTTGGTGATGTGGTTCGGATTTGGCTGGCAAAGCAAGGCCGCCGTCGTGGTGGTGATGGTGTTCTTCCCGGTGCTGGTGAACACGGTGCAGGGGTTAAAGGCCGCCGACCGGATGCAGCGGGATTTGATGCATACTTATGCCGCCAACTATTGGCAAAGCCTGTTCGCCTTGCGCTTGCCATCAGCAATGCCGTTTATTTTCAACGGGTTAAAAATAGCCTCTACCCTGGCGCTGATTGGCGCGATCGTGGCCGAGTTCTTTGGCTCGCCCACATTGGGGATGGGGTTTCGCATTTCGGTTTCGGTCGGTCAGCTGCAACTGGATATGGTATGGGCGGAAATCACCGTCGCTGCCTTGGCGGGGTCCGCGTTCTACGGCGCGGTCGCCTATGCCGAAAAAAAGGTCACGTTCTGGCATCCGTCGCAACGTGGCTGACAAATTATACAACAAGGAGTGTAGACATGAAAAAAGCGATTTCGACGGCCCTTGCGGGCGCGGCATTGGTGGCGGGGGCGTCGGTTGCCCAGGCCGCTGACGAGGTGAAACTGCAGCTGCAATGGGTGACCCAGGCGCAGTTTGCGGGCTATTACGTGGCCTTGGATCAGGGGTTTTACGAGGCCGAAGATCTGGATGTAACGATCCTGCCCGGCGGCCCTGACATTGCCCCACCCCAGGTTCTGGCCGGTGGCGGCGCGGATGTGATGCTGAACTGGATGCCATCGGCGCTGAGCGCGCGGGAAAATGGCCTGCCTTTGGTGAACATTGCCCAGCCGTTTAAGAGCTCGGGTCTGATGCTGACCTGCTGGAAGGACACTGGCATCACCTCGCCCGAGGATTTCCGGGGCAAGACGATCGGCGTTTGGTTCTTTGGCAACGAGTTCCCGTTCCTAAGCTGGATGAGCCAGGTTGGCATTCCGACGGAAGGTGGCGAGGACGGAATTACCGTTCTGAAGCAAGGCTTTAACGTGGATCCGCTGATCCAGCGTCAGGCCGATTGCGTCAGCACCATGACCTATAACGAATACTGGCAGGTGATCGACGCGGGCGTGTCCCCGGACGAGCTGGTGACGTTCAAATACGAAGATCAGGGCGTTGCGACCTTGGAAGACGGGATCTGGGCGCTGGAAGACGACCTGGCGGATCCGGCCTTTGCCGACAAGATGGTGCGGTTCGTCCGGGCCTCTATGAAAGGTTGGAAATGGGCGGAAGAAAACCCGGATGCTGCGGCCGAGATCGTGTTGGACAATGACGCGACCGGGGCCCAGACCGAAGAGCACCAGAAGCGGATGATGGGCGAGATTGCCAAGCTGACTGCGGGCTCGAACGGGGCGCTGGACGTGGCCGATTACGAGCGGACCGTGGCCACATTGCTGGCGGGCGGGTCTGATCCTGTGATCTCGATGGCGCCAGAGGGCGCGTGGACCAGCGCGATCACGGACGAGGCGCTGAAATAAGTCTTTCTTCCCAGTGAGATGAAGGGGGCGCTGCCTGTTTGGGTAGCGCCCTTTTTCTATGCCAAAACCCGGGCCATGGCGCGGCGGACCCGGTCCAGATGCCGGGCGCGGCTGGCTGGGGTGGCGCTGTCCATCAGGTAATGGGCGCGGAATGTGGTTTTGCAGCCCGGGCCACACAGCACCCGGATGCCGCGCAGCAATGTGCGCTTGCCCGGCGCGCCGATCAGAAAGGTCAGCCAGCGCGACGCGCCGCAGGTGGTGAACACGGCGATATGGCGGATATGGGTCAGGCCGGGGGCGATGTCTTCGCCTTGGGCTGGCATTTTGAACGCGACCTCGGGCACCAAGACCCGGTCCATCCAGCCTTTCAGCATCGCGGGCAATCCGTACCACCATGTGGGATAGACAAAGATCAACCGATCCGCCCAAAGCAGATCATCGACATAGGCCTGCACCGGGGCCTGATTGGCGGGGCTGTCTGTGTAGATGGCCAGCTCCTCCGCGCTCAGAACCGGGTTGAACCCGTCGGCATATAGATCGGCCACGCGGTAGGCGACGCCTGCATCCTGTAAGCTTTGCACCACGGTGTCCCGGACGGCGGCCGTGTAGCTGGTGGGGACAGGGTGGCAGTAGATAACGAGCGCGCGCATGGGGATCCTGAAACACAAAACTTGCTTGATACTTTGCCGTGTGAGGGTTGATGCGCAAGAGGGACGAGGTAGAAACCTTAGCCCAAGAGAAAAGGCCTTTTCTTCAGTGATCTAGCGCGTGGCCAAGGGCAGAATCCAGAATGTCGTCACGCCGCAGGCGTGTCCTTTTGATAATATGTTGAAACGTAAGAAACCGTAGAGCAGTTAAAAAAAGGCCCCCGCGTTTCGGCAGGGGCTTTGGGTATTCTTATGCTGCCAAGGCTTAGCCCACGGTTGCGGGTTCTTCCTTGCGGTCGGCATGGACGATCAGGGGCTGTGCGTCTGAGTTCACGACCTCTTCGTTCACGACAACTTCGGACACGTCATCCATGGAGGGCAGGTCGAACATGGTATCCAGCAAGATGTCTTCCATGATCGAGCGAAGGCCCCGTGCGCCGGTCTTACGCTCGATAGCGCGACGCGCGATGGCAGACAAAGCGTCCTCGGTAAAGGTCAGCTGGGCGGCCTCAATTTCGAACAAGCGCTGGTATTGCTTGATCAAGGCGTTCTTCGGCTTGGTCAGGATGGTGACCAATGCGTCTTCGTCCAGATCCTGCAGGGTGGCGATCACCGGCAGACGGCCAACGAATTCCGGGATCAGACCGAATTTCAGCAGGTCTTCTGGTTCCAGCTTGGTCAGCGCCTCGCCAATGCCCATAGAGTCCGGCTCGCGGACCTCGGCGCCGAAGCCCATGGCGCTGCCTTTGCCGCGCTGGCTGATGATCTTGTCCAGACCCGCGAAGGCGCCGCCACAGATGAACAGGATGTTCGTCGTGTCAACTTGCAGGAATTCCTGCTGCGGATGCTTGCGCCCGCCTTGGGGGGGAACCGAGGCAACCGTGCCTTCCATGATCTTTAGCAAAGCCTGCTGCACACCTTCGCCGGACACGTCCCGGGTGATCGAAGGGTTGTCGGATTTGCGAGTGATCTTATCGACCTCGTCAATATAGACGATGCCACGCTGTGCGCGTTCGACATTGTAGTCCGACGCCTGCAGCAGTTTCAGAATGATGTTTTCCACGTCTTCGCCCACATAGCCGGCTTCGGTCAATGTGGTGGCGTCGGCCATGGTGAAGGGCACGTCCAGAATACGGGCCAGGGTCTGGGCCAGCAAGGTCTTGCCGCAGCCGGTGGGGCCGATCAGCATGATGTTGGATTTCGCCAGCTCGATTTCCGTGCCGGATTTCGCAACGTGGTTCAGACGTTTGTAGTGGTTATGGACCGCCACCGACAGCACACGTTTTGCGTGCAATTGGCCGATCACGTAATCATCAAGCACATCGCAGATCTCACGCGGGCTTGGGACGCCTTCGGAGGATTTCAGCCCGGCGGTTTTGGTTTCTTCGCGGATGATATCCATGCAAAGTTCGACGCATTCATCGCAGATGAATACGGTCGGGCCTGCGATCAGCTTGCGTACTTCGTGCTGAGATTTGCCGCAGAATGAGCAGTAGAGGGTGTTTTTGCTGTCACCAGAGGAGTTTGCCATTGGTTGCCTCGTCGTCATTTTCCACAACCTATAGCTGATTGCGGCGTCTCATGGGGCCGTGCGGCACGGCTTGGGGATCTAGGCCGGGCATTCGCGAAAACGACCGATCTGAACATCCTGAAAGAGTAGGCCAGCCCCGAGCGGGGTGCAATGGCCGATTTCATCTGACAGGGGCCTGTGGGCCCCGGCCCACAATCGCGGGCCGGGACAGTGCTGCATTCGGGCTTAGCCCTTATTTTTCTTCGTCTTTTGGCCGGTTTTCAACGATCTCGTCGATCAAACCCCAGTCTTTGGCCTGTTCTGCATCCATAAAATTGTCGCGTTCTAGCGCTTGGACGACTGTTTCGAAATCCTGACCAGTGTGCTTGACGTAGATTTGATTGAGCCGATCTTTCAGCTTCTGCGTCTCTTGGGCGTGGATCATGATGTCGGTTGCCTGGCCCTGATAGCCGCCCGAGGGCTGGTGAACCATGACGCGGCTGTTGGGCAGCGAGAATCGCATGCCGGCTTCGCCTGCGGTCAGCAAAAGCGAACCCATGGACGCCGCCTGGCCGATCACCAGGGTGGACACTTTGGGTTTGATGTATTGCATCGTGTCATAGATCGACAGGCCCGATGTCACCACGCCGCCGGGCGAGTTGATATACATGCTGATTTCTTTTGTGGGGTTTTCAGCCTCTAGATGCAGCAGCTGTGCAACGATAAGCTGGCTCATGCCGTCGTGAACCGGACCGTTCAGGAAGATGATCCGTTCCTTGAGCAGCCGAGAGAAAATGTCATAGGCGCGTTCGCCACGGCTGGTTTGTTCGACCACCATGGGGACGAGATTCATGTATGTGTCAACGGGATCGTGCATAGATACTTTTGCCTTTGATACGGGACGCGAGTGGTCTGCGGGTGGTCTGGTCTGACCTTGTAGCGATGAATTATGACCAGAGTCTTAGGCTGACGGTCAGGGTGCTGCAAGGGCAGGGCGGAAAACTTGCTGTTACGGGTGTCGGGGATACTTGACTGAAAGGTAAGCGATTGCTTACGGTAAGCTAAGACGTACCTTTGGAAGGATCAAGGCCCGGTGTTGGAAAAAAGCGAAATGGCAAGTGCGGGGGCGCCCTGTGGCGAGACGTGCCTGGCGCTGCTGGCCGATCCAACGCGGCGTCAGATCTTGTCGCAGCTGCGCTTTGGGCCCAGCCCGGTTGGGCAGCTGGCCCAGGGCTTGCCCGTCAGCCGCCCGGCGGTGTCCCAGCATCTGCGGATGCTGTCGGATGCGGGGCTGGTGCGGTCGGAAAAATGCGGCACCCAGCGCCTGTATGGGGTGAACCCGGCGGGGACGCGCGCTTTGCAGGCCTATCTGGATGGGCTGTGGGGTGACGTGCTGGGTGGATTTGCGGATCATATCAAAAACAGCAAGGAAAGCATTATGTTACCTCCGATTGTTAAGACGATTCATGTGCCCGTTGACCCGGTTGAGGCGTTTTGCGTGTTCACCGAACAGATGGGGCAATGGTGGCCGGTGGCGTCCCATTCGCTGTCTGCGGGCAGTGGCGAGGTGCCAAAGGAGATCATGGTCGAGCCGAAGGTCGGCGGGCAGGTGATCGAGACCTGTGCCGATGGCAAAAAGCGGCCCTGGGCGCGGGTAACGGCCTGGCAGCCGGGCGAGAAATTCGCCGTGCGTTGGCATGTGGGCCGGGACGAGGATGAGGCCACGGATGTCACCGTTGCCTTTGCCCGGGTGATGGGGGGCTGTCAGGTGACCCTGACCCATGCCGGGTGGGAAGCCATGGGCGATAATGCTGCAGCCATGCGTGACGGTTATCTGACCGGCTGGGATCTGGTTCTGGTCGATCAGTTTGGGGCGGCCTGTTTGGCCGCAAGCCCTTTGGCGGCGGAATAGTCACGGCAGGTACACCCCGTTTGGCCCCGCTTGCTGCCGGATTTCGCGCCGCGCGCACCGGGCTGGCCTGGAAATTGGCGACCAATTAAGCGCCCACCTGCAACAGTTCGCAACTTTTTCATCCCTTCGCGCCACATGTGGCAAGTTATACCGCGCCCGCGTCTGCGTGTCTCTGGACGAGGGCGCGTGTTTGCGGCAAGAGAGGGCAGGACCGAATTCGGAGGACAGGATGCTCGATTTCCTGAAACGCGCAGTCACATGGTGGAATGGCCAAACTTTGGGCACGCAATTGTGGACCTACCGCAAGGGTGTGAAAGTTGGCGAAGATGAAGCTGGCAACACCTATTACGAGACCCGTGACGGCAAGCGCCGCTGGGTGATCTTTAACGGTGAGGCCGAGGCCAGCCGGGTGACACCGGATTGGCATGGCTGGCTGCACCATACGTTCAAAGAAGCGCCATCAAAGCAGCCCCTGGCCCATAAGCCTTGGGAACAGCCCCATTTGCCAAACCTGACCGGGACTGTTGCAGCCTATGCACCCGCCGGATCTTTGCGCAAAGCGGCCCCGGCAGCGCGCAGCGATTATGACGCTTGGACGCCTGAATAAGCGTTTGTGATCCTTTGCCTTGCATGCGCGCCTGTGCTGCGCAGGGGACCAGCAGGAGACTGAGCCATGGCTGAAAATAAGCTGGAAATCACCGTCGGTGCGGCGGTTGTCGCCCTTGCAGTGGGATTTGTGATCTATGCCGCCCAAGCCACCGGGCTGGGTGGCGGCGCTGGATCCGGCAGCTATCCCCTTACGGCCAGCTTTCGCAGCGCCGAGGGCGTGTCTGTTGGTACCGATGTGCGCATGTCTGGCGTCAAAATTGGCACGGTTTCAAGCGTCGACCTGAACCGAGACACTTTGCGCGCCGATGCCGTTGTTACGATCCGAGACGGCGTTGAAATCCCAGACGATTCTATCGCTGCGATCAGTTCCGAAGGGTTGCTGGGCGGTAACTTTGTCGAGATACTGCCGGGAGGCTCGCCCTTCCCATTAGAAGCAGATAACAGCTTTGGCGAAACCCAAGGCGCGCTGGATCTGCTGACGCTGCTGTCGCGCTTTGTTGGGGGCGGCCAATGATGGCTTTGCTGTCGCGTGTTGTCTGCGCGGGCCTTTTGGTGATCGCAGCTGGGTCTGGTTCTGCCCAGACGATTGAAGTGATCCCGCTGGATGACGATTCGATCACTTTGGCCCCACTGGATCCCAATGATCCCAATGCCGATATCGGCTTGGACGCCCAAACCGCGGAAGAACTGGGCCTGATCGGCCCGTCTGTGCAATTGTCGGACGAAGAATTCCAGACATTCGAGGCTGAAACCAGGATCGAGCTGGCCGAGGCCGGGCGATTGCGGGTGCTGGATAAGATGACCGGCCACACGATGGATTTGAACCTGGAAGCGGGCGAGAGCGCTGATATCGGCCGGATCAACGTGACGATGTTTGAGTGCCGCTATCCCCAGGAAAACCCCAACGCGGATGCGTTTGTGCGGTTGAGCGTGGTGAAAGACGGTCAGGACGAGCTGTTTTCGGGCTGGATGATCGCGTCTTCCCCGGCGCTTATGGCCTTGGACGATCCGCGATATGATGTGTGGGCGCTGGCCTGTACGCAAAAGCCGGATGAAGCCCTGCCTGAACTTGCCGAAGATGAAGCAGCCGAGCTGGCGGCCCAAGAAACCGGCGAGCTGGCGGTTGCGACCTCGATCCGGCCACGTGCGCGACCTTAATTATCTAGAAAAGTTCAGCAGGATCAATGTCTTTGGGCAGGGTCTTAATCTGCGCGTGGCTTTGTAGCGCGTCCTGCAGCAGGGATTGATAGCTGTCGCGCGGGATCTCGATCCCGCCCATTGTGGCCAGGTGATCGGTCAGAAACTGGGTGTCGAACAGGGTGAAGCCGCTGTTGCGCAGGATCGCAAACAGCCAGGCGAGCGCGATTTTTGATCCGCTGGGGCGGCGGGAAAACATGCTTTCGCCGAAGAACCCGGTGCCCAGGGACACGCCGTAGACGCCGCCGACCATTTTGCCCTCGTCCCAGATTTCCAGGGAATGGGCGTGGCCCAGATCGTGCAGCTGGCCGTAGGCTTTGAAGATATCGT
>SPJP01000192.1 GCA_006844665.1 Paracoccaceae bacterium | reverse complement strand
GAAAAACACTTGTTTCATATGCGAGACAATCCTTTGTGACCCTGTGTTCGTTGAACCTAAGCCTAACTGGACCGCCAAGGTCACGCAAACTTTTCCCTTGGATTGGCCCGCAATCAGGCTTATAAAGAGGTCACTGCTCGATAGGTTTCTTGCCTGTATGAAACCTGCCTCAATGACTTAGCGCCCGCTTCGTGCGGGCGTTTTTTTGTGGCAACTTCCCTTTCTTGACGATGTACTTTGCACCTGCAGCATCTATATTCATTGGGAAAGTCAGTTCAGGAGCACACCTATGGCCATGTCTATTTCGCTTGAAGGAAAAACCGCCGTTATCACGGGATCAAACTCGGGCATCGGACTGGGAATCGCTTGGGAAATGGCCCGCGCCGGGGCCAATATCGTGCTGAACAGCTTTACTGATACCGAGGACGACCACGCTTTGGCCGCCCAGATCGCATCAGAAACCGGTGTCGCTGCCCGCTATATCCGTGCGGACATGTCCAAGGGCGAGGATTGCCGCGCGCTGATTTCCCAGGCGGGCAGTTGCGATATCCTGATCAACAACGCCGGGATCCAGCATGTGGCACCGATCGATCAGTTCCCGGTCGAGAAATGGGATGCGATCATCGCGATTAATATGAGTTCGTCCTTCCACACGATGGCAGCCGCCCTGCCCGTCATGCGCGAGGCCGGCTGGGGCCGCATCGTGAATATCGCAAGCGCCCATGGGCTGCGAGCTTCCCCTTTTAAATCGGCCTATATCGCCGCAAAGCATGGCGTGGTGGGCATGACTAAATCTGTCGCCCTAGAAACCGCCCAAGAACAGATCACTGCCAATGCGATCTGTCCTGGCTATGTGTTGACCCCCTTGGTGGAGGCGCAGATCCCGAACACGATGAAAGAATACAATATGAGTCGTGAAGACGTGGTTAAGAATGTTTTATTGACCCGTCAGCCGTCGAAAGAGTTCGCCACGGTGGAGCAGTTGGGGGCCACCACTGTGTTTTTATGCAGCGACATGGCCGCACAAATCACTGGCACGACAATAAGTGCGGATGGTGGTTGGACCGCGATGTAGGGGCGCGGGATGACGCCTCGGATAAATTTGGCCCTGCAAGGTGGGGGCGCCCATGGCGCTTTTACCTGGGGCGTATTGGACAGGCTGCTAGAAAGTGGCGCTGTGGAAATTGCGGCTATGTCGGGCACTTCGGCTGGTGCGTTGAACGCCGCGGCCGTCAAGGCAGGGTTCGCCCGTCCCAATGGCGGTTCACAAGCCGCACGGGACAATTTGGACTGGTTATGGGAGCAAGTGGGCGCAATAAACGAGCCTGCCATGATGCCATGGTTAACAGCGCTGTCGCCCAGTTTGATTTCGAAAAGCATAGAGCTTTCAATGCCTTTCGCGATGTCCGATGCGATAGGGCGATTTTCCTGCCCATATGACAGCGGCCCCCTATACAGCAATTCCCTGCGCCCAATCGTCGACAAATTTCACTACGATTTCATCTGTTCGGATCTAGGGCCCGAACTGTTCGTCAGCGCTACCAATGTACGATCGGGCAAGATCCGAGTGTTTGCTGGTGCTGAAATCGGACCTGATCCAATCCTGGCTTCGGCGTGCCTGCCTAGCCTGTTTCGCGCGGTTGAGATTTTTGACCAAAAAACCGACCGGGTTGAGGCTTATTGGGATGGTGGCTACACTGGCAACCCTGCCCTGTTTCCACTTTTCGCTCCTGGCCTGCCGCAAGACATCGTCGTGGTAAATATTAACCCTTTACACCGCGAAGAGATTCCGAAAACGGCCCGCGAAATTCACAATAGGATCAATGAGATCAGCTTCAACAGCTCGCTTTTGCGAGAACTTCGAGCGATCAAGTTTGTTAAGGATTTGTTGTCCTCCGGCGCGCTGACATCAGGTACAAAGAAGGACGTGCTGATCCATATGATCGCGGATGATGATCTGATGACCCAGCTGAATGTTGCGACCAAGCTTATCCCAAACGCCAGCGTGCTTGCTCAGCTAAAACTTGCAGGTCGAGAGGCCGCGGATGCGTTTTTGAACAACGATTTGGACAATCTGGGCAAGCAGGATTCAGTGTCGCTGGACGAGATGTTTAATTAACGGTTTTTGAAGGTAAGGCGTTACAAAAAACCATCAGGTGTATGGGAACTAACGAAAATAACGCACAGTTAATGCTTAATCTTAACTGCGCTTATCCCTATCCCAAAGCATACCCTGCGCCACGCACTGTGCGCAGCGGATCATCACCGCCAAATTGACACAACGCTTTGCGCAAGCGGCCAATATGAACGTCCACAGTCCGGGTATCGACATAGATATCGCGCCCCCAGACCCGGTCCAGCAGCTGCTCGCGGCTCCAAACTCGGCCTGGTTTCTCCATGAAAGTCACCAAAAGGCGAAATTCGGTTGGACCCAGCTTCAACAGTTCGTCCGCGCGGTAGACACGGTGGCCTTCGGTATCCAGTACAATGTCACCGTAGTTCAGCTTTTCGCCAACTGTCGCGGGACGCACGCGGCGCAACTGCGCGCGCACACGGGCCATTAGTTCAGGCATAGAATACGGTTTAACCACGTAGTCATCCGCACCAGTTTCCAAACCTCGAATCCGGTCGACTTCTTCGGTTCGGGCTGACAGCATAATGATCGCGATGCCGCGTGTATCTGGTTTAGATTTTAAGCGACGGCAAATCTCGATCCCCGACACGGATGGCAGCATCCAGTCTAACACCATGATATCAGGCGTTTCTTCAGCCACCGACAACAGGGCTTCTTCCCCATCTTCGGCTTTCACCACCCGGAAACCCTCGGCCTCTAGGTTATAGGCGAGGATCTCCAGCTGTGCAGGCTCGTCTTCGACAACAAGAACCGTAGGTTGATCGGCGCTCATGGTTTTATCCGGCTGCTACGCTTGTCTTGTCGCCCTTGGGCCGGTCTTCGTCAGGTGTTTCACCTGTTACAAGATAGATCACCTGTTCCGCGATAGAGGTCACGTGATCGCCCATCCGTTCGATATTCTTGGCGATGAAATGCAGATGCATGCAGGACGTGATGTTGCGAGGATCTTCCATCATATGTGTGATGAATTCACGGAACAACGCGTTGTACATTTGGTCTACTTCCTGGTCGCGCTGTCGCACGGCTTCGGCCAATTCAGCGTCTTGCTGAATATAGGCGTCAAGCGCGTCTTTCAGCATCAAGTCAACGGCCTTAGCCATCCGGCGCAATGCACCCGACGAGCTGCCAACCGGTTGATGTTGAACCAGAACACCGGTGCGCTTGCCCATGTTCTTGGCATAATCGCCTATACGTTCCAGGTTGTTGGAAATCTTGATTACCGACAGAACAACACGCAAGTCGCGGGCGGCTGGGGCCCGCAATGCGATGACGCGGGCGGCTTCGGTGTTCACTTGTTCGTCCAGCTCGTCAATGACTTTGTCACGCATGCGAACAGCGTTGGCAAGTTCTTCGTCCCGTTCGTCCAATCCACGGGCGGCGGTCAGAATCTGATCTTCGACCAGCCCGCCCATTTTCATGATCAGGGCCTGGATCTGTTCCAGATCGCGGTCGAATACGCTGGCAATGTGGCCTTTGTCGGTGTTCATGGCTTATCCAATTCGTCCGGTGATGTAGCTTTCGGTCCGAGAATCCGAAGGGTTGGTAAAGATGTCCGACGTGTCGCCAAATTCCACAAGGTTGCCCAAATGGAAGAACGCGGTCTTCTGGCTGACCCGTGCTGCCTGCTGCATAGAGTGGGTTACGATCACAACCGAGTAGCGCGAACGTAGATCGTCGATCAGCTCTTCAACCTGCGCTGTCGCGATGGGGTCAAGAGCAGAGCATGGCTCGTCCATCAAAAGAACTTCTGGCTCGGTTGCCACAGCGCGGGCGATGCACAAGCGCTGCTGCTGACCACCGGAAAGACCGGTGCCTGGGGCGTGAAGGCGGTCTTTGACCTCGTCCCAGATGGCGCCGCGGCGCAGGGATTTTTCGACGATTTCGTCGATTTCGGCCTTGGTTTTGGCCAGACCGTGGATCCGGGGGCCGTAGGCAACGTTGTCATAGATCGACTTTGGGAAGGGGTTTGGTTTTTGAAAAACCATCCCGACCTTGGCGCGCAGCTGCACCGGATCCACGCGCTTATCGTAGATGTCTTCGGCGTCCAGCAAGATATCGCCAGTGACCCGGCAAACATCAATTGTGTCGTTCATCCGGTTGATACAGCGCAAGAAAGTGGACTTGCCGCAGCCCGAAGGACCAATGAACGCAGTTACGGTTTTCTCGGGGATCTCGACATTGACGTCTTTGATCGCATGGGTGTCGCCGTAATAGACATTGACGTCCTTGGCCGAGATTTTCGTCTGAGTGGTTTCCAATTTCTTCTCCGACATCAGCATGTTGTTCATTTGCCTTTGCTCCTTACCAGCGACGCTCGAACCGGCGGCGCAGCAGCACGGCAATTGCGTTCATTAAGATCAGGAACACCAAGAGTACGATAATCGCACCGGATGCTCTTTCCACGAAAGCAGGGTCAGAGCGTTGGGTCCAGTTAAATACCTGCACCGGCAAGGCCGAAGCGGGGTCGAAAAAGCCCTCGGGCGGGGCGCCGGGGAATTCTTTCACGAAGGCCACCATACCGATCAGCAACAGGGGTGCCGTTTCGCCAAGCGCCTGCGCCAAGCCGATGATCGTGCCGGTCAGGATCCCAGGGGCCGCCAAGGGCAACACGTGGTGGAACACCGATTGCATCTTGGAGGCGCCGATTCCTAGGGCGGCTTGCCGGATCGATGGGGGCACAGATTTCAGCGACGCTCGGGTGGCGATAATGATGGTCGGCAGTGTCATAAGGGTCAGAACCAGGCCGCCCACGATTGGGGCTGATTGGGGCAATCCGGCAAAGTTAATAAAGATCGCCAAGCCAAGGATACCGAACACGATGGACGGGACCGCCGCAAGGTTTGCGATGTTAACTTCGATCAGGTCCGTAAACCGGTTCTTGGCCGCAAACTCTTCCAGATAGATCGAGGCCGCAACACCGATTGGCAAAGCCAGGCACAACACGACGATCATCATGTATAGTGACCCTAGGATAGCAACGCCCAGGCCAGCCGCCTCGGGCCGTTGACCGGACGCGTCGCCCTTTGTGAAGAAGCCAGTGTTAAAGCCGTTTGTTAACACACCAGCGTCCAGCAAAGCGTCAGCCAGCTGCAACTGTGCAGGTGAGACGTTTTTGTCCAGTTCGGCCGAGGCTGCGGTGACGCGACCTTTGTAATAGCCGTCGATCCGGCCATTGGCCAGGAACGTGAAGGACTGGGTTGTGCCGACAACTTCGGGGTTGGCCAAGACGAAGTCCCGCAGCTGGGCCGCGCTATCTTTCGATACAAAGCCGCCAATTTCTTTTTTGGTCAGACCTTCGATTTCGACGCCGTTTTCTTCGATGACTGCTTGCATTGCTGCGGTCAGCAAGGGCGCGTAGCCAAAGGTTGTCACTTTGGACATAACCGTCAGGTCACGGGTGCCGGATTTGTCCAGCTTGGCTTCGGGAAGCTCGACCTCGATGGTGACAAAGCTTTGCTGGAAAGAGGACAATCCGTTGTTCAGGATCGAGGTCAGCAAGATGACCAGTGCCAGCAAACCAGCCATAACGGCGATAAGCCCGTAGTTTTTAAAGCGGTTTTCAGCAGAGTTGCGCTTTTGTGTTTGGGTATCCACCGACAGAAGCGAGGAGGATTTGCGCGGAGCCTGTGGGGTCGCGTCGCTCATTCGTATTGCTCCCGGTATTTGCGCACGATGGCAAGTGCGACAATGTTCAATCCAAGTGTGATTACAAAAAGGGTCAGGCCAAGGGCGAAGGCGACCAAGGTTTCAGGGCTAGAAAAATCGGTATCACCGGTCAGCTGACTGACGATTTTAACGGTAACGGTTGTCATGGCCTCGAACGGGTTCAGGTCAAGCCTGGCTGCGGCCCCTGCCCCCATCACCACGATCATGGTTTCGCCAATCGCACGGGATGCGGCCAGCAGAACCGCGCCAACGATGCCGGGCAAAGCGGCTGGGACAACAACCTGGCGGATGGTTTCCGACTTGGTCGCGCCCAGGCCCAGCGAGCCGTCGCGCAATGACTGAGGCACTGCATTGATGATGTCATCGGACAGCGAGGATACGAACGGGATCAACATAACCCCCATCACGATGCCTGCCGTCATGACCGAAGAAGCGCTTTCCCCCAGTCCCAAGGGCTGCGCGAAGTAGTCCCGCAACATTGGGCCAACGGTGATCAGGGCGAACAGACCGTAGACGATTGTTGGAATACCGGCCAAAATCTCGATCAACGGTTTGGCGGCAGACCGCATCTTTGGGCCAGCATATTCGCTAAGATAGATGGCGGCATATAATCCGATTGGAACGGCCACCAGCAAGGCAATCACCGAGATATAGAGCGTGCCCCAAAGCAGTGGCAGAAGGCCCAGCTGCGAAGATCCGCCGCGCCCGCTGAAAGAAGGGCTCCAGGTGGTGCCAAAGTAGAAATCGGCCCAATTGTACTGAGAAAAGAAGTTCCGGGTTTCAAACAACATCGACAGAACGATGCCGGCCGTGGTCAGGATCGCGATGGTCGAGGCGACGACCAGCAAACTAAGAACCATGGATTCCACAGTGTTGCGTGCGCGAAAATCTTTGTTGGTTTGCTTCAGGCTATAATAGAGCCCGCCGATGGCGGCCACGAAGGCAAGGATCGTCATCCCTAAAGAGGCGGCACCAGACAAAACCCGGTAATCTTGGGCTGCACTTAGAACCTCGGGCGCGACATCAGACCCAAGAGCCGTGCCGACCGAACCAAGAAGCTCGCGTATATCGGTGGTTTCAATGTGCAGATTGTGGGTTTCTTCGTCGGTCAGGCTGCCCGCGGCAACCAGTTTATCCAAACCTTCAGCAACGCGGCGAACATCGGACATAACCAATCCGCGGGTGGAACTTTCAGAAATCGCGCTATCCGGGATCAAAGCACCAATGCGCGCATCGATTAGGATGGGCTGGGCGATCAACCAAATCGCTATCACAAAAAACGCAGGAACCGCCGTAAGCATGGCGGCGTTGTAACCATAATAGGCTGGCAAAGAATGGAGTTTCCGGATTTCGCCCTCGGCAGAGGCGTACGCCCGGCGGCGTCCCAAAACATAGCCGACGGCTGCTAAGGCAAGCACGATCAGCAAGATCCAGATTACAGGCATAAGGGGGGCTCCAGCGCGAAAATTAGGGCTGTTTTATCGAATAAGGCGCGCGGATCAATCCCGCGCGCCTCGGTATTACTTAGGCAGAATTAGTTGCCTGCTGCGTCAACAACACCCTGTGTCTCGGCCAGCTCTGGGTCTGCAACCAGACCGTAAGCTGCCAGAGGGCCTTCGCCACCGGCGATGTCGTCAGATACGAAGAAAGAGGCGTACTCTTTCAGGCCAGGGATAACGCCGATGTGTGCTTCTTTGATGTAGAAGTACAGCGGACGAGATACTGGGTATTCGCCAGTCGCGATGGCTTCAACAGTTGGAACAACACCGTTCATAGTTGCAACTTGCAGCTTGTCAGTGTTGTTTTCGTAGAATGCCAGACCGAATACGCCGATGCCGTTAGAGTCGGCGTCGATGCGGGCCAGAGTTTCTGTGTAGTCACCGTCGATGTCTACAGAGCGGCCGTCTGTGCGGATGCTCATGCATGTTTCTTCAGCAGTGTCTTCGTCCATGCCGGATGCGACCATGGCGTCAAAGTAGCCACCGTCTTCACAACCCTGCAGGATCACTTTTTCTTCGAAGACTTCACGAGTACCGTGCTTGGTACCTGGGATGAAGGCTTGGATTTCCTGAGCGGCGAACGCAGGGTTAACCTGGTCCCAAGTTGTCAGTGTGTTTTCAACCAGAGCACCGTCAACGAAGTGCTGAGCTGTCAGAGCTTTGTACCAATCAACAGGTGTGAACTCGAAAGAGTTGCCGTTGATGTCGGAAGCGAAAACGATGCCGTCATAACCGAAGCGAACTTCGACGATGTCAGTAACGCCGGCTTCGGCACAGGCTTTGATTTCTTTTTCGCGGATCGCGCGGGACGCGTTGGCGATGTCGATTGTGTTCTCGCCCAGGCCTTCGCAGAAGCGCTTCAGGCCAGCGGAGGAACCACCGGATTCAACAACAGGTGTTGGGAAGTCGAAGTTTTCGCCGAACGCTTCAGCAACGATGGAAGCATATGGCAGAACTGTGGAAGAACCAGCGACCTGAACCTGGTCACGGGCCGAAGCAGCAGATGCAACGGCAGTAATTGCGATTGCCGAAGCGGCGATCAATTTGAGAGACATGTGAAAACTCCTGAGTTTCTCAAGCATAGGGCGTCGTAGACAACGCTCGCCGGTTGTCTAGGCGCGCTTAGCAATGCTTTTGTGACAGGAGTGTAACAGTTTCATGACAAAGGATGGATCGGGGCATTTTTTAGGCAAAAATATAATTTCACTATATTTTTCAGAGCCTTACTCGGTCGGCAAAACGGCAATAACCTCGGTCCCGACATCCAAAGCGCTGTTAATTTCCAGCCGACCCCGGTGTCTGGACAGAATATGTTTAACAATTGCAAGGCCAAGACCGGTGCCGCCCATTTCGCGGGACCTGTGGGTGTCGACTCGGTAGAATCGCTCTGTCAGGCGCGGTAAATGGTGCGCCGCAATTCCTTTGCCATGATCCTGGACCGAAACCCGCAGAACATCGCCACGCAATTGCGCGTCACGTGCAGGATCGGTCACGGTAATTTCGACCGCTTTCCCTGCCCCGCCATATTTCACAGCATTCTCGATCATATTGTTAAAGATCTGCCGCAATTGATCTTCGTCACCTGGGATGGCGGGAAGATTGTCGGCAGGTTTAAACGTGACCGTTACGCCAGACTTTTCGATCACGTGGCGAAGCGAGCTTAGAGACGACTTCAGCACATTGGTAATATTAACCATTTCGTTGGGCCGCATCCGGGCTGTCGCCTCCACCCTGCTAAGCGCCAGCAGATCGCCGACCAAGCGGTCCATGCGCAAAGCCTCGCTTAGCATTAGATCGATAAACCGATTGCGCGCGGCCTTGTCGTCTTTGGCCGCCCCCTTGATGGTTTCAATGAACCCAATCACAGCCGTTAACGGAGTGCGCAGCTCGTGACTGACATTGGCGACGAAATCAC
>SPJP01000193.1 GCA_006844665.1 Paracoccaceae bacterium | reverse complement strand
ATATCCGCACGCCAATCGGGCGTTTCGGGGGGGCTTTATCCTCGGTTCGGGCCGACGATCTAGGGGCTGTACCTTTGCGTGCCTTGGCCGCGCGAAATGCTGGTATGGATCTGGAAGCCGTGGATGAGGTGATCTTTGGCTGCGCCAACCAGGCGGGCGAAGACAACCGCAACGTGGCGCGTATGTCGACCTTGCTTGCGGGCTATCCAGACAGTGTGCCGGGCACGACGATGAACCGGTTGTGTGGGTCGGGCATGGATGCGGTGATCACCGCGGCGCGGGCCATCAAGGCGGGCGAGGCTGATCTGATGATCGCAGGCGGTGTCGAAAGCATGAGCCGCGCGCCGTTTGTGATGCCCAAGGCGACGACAGCGTTTTCGCGCAGCAACGAGGTGTTCGACACCACCATTGGTTGGCGCTTTGTGAACCCGATGATGAAGGCGCAATACGGCGTGGATTCGATGCCAGAGACGGGCGAGAACGTGGCCGAGGATTTCAACGTCAACCGGGCCGACCAAGACGCATTCGCCCTGCGCAGCCAGCAAAAGGCAGGTGCCGCGCAGGAAAGTGGGCGTCTGGCACTGGAAATTACCCCTGTGCAGATCCCGCAGCGCAAGGGTGATCCCAAGATCGTGGACACCGACGAACACCCACGGCCCCAGACAACGGCCGCCGACTTGGCCAAGCTGAAGACTTTTGTGAAGGCCGATGGCACGGTAACGGCGGGCAATGCGTCTGGTGTTAATGACGGGGCGGCTGGGTTGATCCTGGCGTCCGAGGCCGCTGTCAAAGCCCACGGCCTGACCCCGATTGCCCGGGTAATGGGCGGGGCCTCGGCCGGGGTGCCGCCACGGATCATGGGGATCGGGCCTGCGCCTGCCTCGAAAAAGCTGATGGCGCGGCTTGGTTTGTCCCCGCAGGATTTCGCGGTGATCGAGCTGAACGAGGCTTTTGCCTCGCAAGGTTTGGCGACGCTGCGGGATCTGGGCGTTGCCGATGACGACGCGCGGGTGAACCGCAATGGCGGCGCGATTGCCCTGGGCCACCCCTTGGGTATGTCGGGCGCGCGGATCACAGGGACAGCAGCACTGGATATGAAGGCGGGCGAAAAAGCCCTGGCGATGATGTGTATTGGCGTGGGCCAGGGCATCGCGATTGCGCTGGAAAGCGCGCTTTAGAAAACCTGTCCCAGCCCTGTTTTTTGGGGCTGGGACAAATCGTTAGACACTGGTCAAAAGATCAACCTTCACGGATTGAAGATGCCGCGCACCGTCATTCGCAAAAAGGGGTTTGTTCCCTCAAACATATCGCGGATCGCCCGTATTGGACCTGTTCGGGCGGTGCCAAAGACCGCGACTGTGGATCTTTGGCGTGGCGGTGTCGTGGGGTTTCAGCACGCGGCCTATGTCCAGGCGAATTACGAAAATCCTGTGTGAACCGGCACCGGGGTTTGGAAGGCATTCGGCAATTCGGGATCTTCGAGCTGACCGACCAAACTATGAATAATCTGCTGATTGCGGCTTTCCATTTCGCGGATTGGAGCAAGCAAAGCGGTCAAACTGCATACGAGTTTAGGTGAAGAATAGAGAAGCTTCACAAATATAGCCTTTGATAACAAAAACTGTTTACTTGATTAACAAACATCATGTAAGCTGCCACCTATAGAGGATCAACAAATGGCGAAGAATTCCTCGAAGTTCGCAACCTTGGGCCAGCAGGAGGCTGACACCGCAGATTTAGAAAGCTTAGTTGGGTATAATTTAAAGCGTGCCTACATCATCGTTGAAGCGCATTTCCGCGAGGCGGTGGGCAAAGACGGCATGTCGGCCCGTGTGTTTTCCGCGCTGTCCTTGACGGTAAGCTATCCCAACATCACCCAAATTGCGCTGGCACGGGTGATGGGGATCGAACGGTCGGGCCTAGTGGCCATCGTGGACGAGCTGGAAGCCTATGGCTATTTGCAACGCGCCCCTGTTCCGGGGGATCGCCGCATCCAAGCCTTGGTGCCCACCGAAGAAGGGCTTGCCGCCTATAATGAAGCGCTGGGGTTGGTGCGTGACAAAGAAGAGCGGCTGCTAAGTGATCTGACGGGCGTTGAACGGCAAACCCTATTTGCATTGCTGAAGAAAATTCGCCGAATGGAGGAAGATTGATGGCACTACAAGATTGGAACGGCCACACCGCGATTGTTACCGGCGGTGCGTCTGGTTTGGGCGCTGCAACGGCGGCTCGTTTGGCGGAAGACGGGCTGAAGGTTGCGCTGTTTGACCTGAACGAACAGGCCGGTGTTGAGCACGCGGCGCAGATCGGCGGGCAGTTCTTTAAGGTAGATGTCACGGACCCGGAATCGGTTGCTGCAGGGATCGACGGGGCAGAAAGCCAATTGGGCGGGATCCGGGTGCTTGTGAACTGTGCAGGTATCGGCGGGGCGGCCAAAACAGTGTCGCGCGGCGCGCCCCATGATCCGGGTCTGTTCGAGCGGACGGTTAAAGTGAACTTGATTGGCAGCTTCAACTGCGCCAGCCAGGCTGCCGCACGCATGGTTGCTGCAGATCCGACAGACGATGATGGCGCGCGTGGTGTGATTGTGAACACTGCCTCGGTTGCGGCCTTTGACGGGCAGGTCGGGCAGCTTGCCTATGCGGCCTCCAAGGCTGGGATCGTCGGTATGACCCTGCCTATGGCCCGCGATCTGGCCGACAAAGGTATCCGTGTTTGCACCGTCGCACCGGGCCTGTTCCTAACACCGCTATTGCATGAATTACCGCCCGAGGTTCAATCCTCGCTTGGGGCGCAAGTGCCGTTTCCGTCGCGCTTGGGCGCTCCCGAAGAATATGCCGACATGGTGCGCCAAATCACACGAAACCCCATGTTGAACGGCGAAGTCATCCGCTTGGATGGCGCCATCCGCATGGCCCCAAGGTAACGGAACTGATCATGAGCGCCCTTGATCCCACAGATTTCTGGTCCCCCGAATTTGATATCGTAACCCGTGAAGACGGCACGATCTTGATGGAACAAAAACAGCCCCTGCCGGACCATCTGCCCACCTTGGCAGATTACCTGGATAAATGGGCTGATGCGACGCCGGATCAGCTGTGGATCGCGGGGCGCGAGGATGGCGGCGATTGGCGCAAATACACTTATGGTCAGGCGCGGGATCTGGCGCAGCGCATTGGCAGCAGCCTGTTGCAGATGGGCCTTGGGCCTGACAAGCCGCTGTTGATCCTGTCTGGAAACTCGCTAGAGCACGCCCTGTTGGGCGCAGCCTGTTTCTATGTCGGCATTCCCTTTGCACCGGTTAGCCCGGCCTATTCGCTGGTGTCGAAAGACCACGCAAAGCTGAAAGACATTGCCGCGTCGCTAAAGCCGGGGGCTGTTTACGCCGATGATGGCGACGCCTTTGCGCCCGCAGTTGCCTCGATCGCGGCGCCGGGGTTGCAGGTTATTTCCCGCACCGGTCAGAACACATGTGGGTTCGATGATCTGACTGCTGGTGATCCCGCGGGGGCTGTGGCCGTCCGCGATGCCGTGTCTGCCCAAAGCGTTGTGAAATATCTGTTCACATCAGGATCCACCGGGTCGCCCAAGGCGGTTATCAACACCAACGGTATGATCTGTGCCATGCAGGCAATGGTGCGCGATTGCTATCGGTTCCTGGAAAAGCGCCCGCCGGTCGTTTTGAACTGGGCCCCGTGGAACCATACTGCTGCTGGCAACAAGGTGTCTTACCTGGTTCTGACCAATGGCGGCAGTTACTATATAGACGATGGCAAACCAGTGCCCGGCAAGTTTGACGAGACGCTGCGCAACCTGCGTGAAATCGCCTGCACGTGGTATTTCAACGTGCCTTTGGGCTGGGATTTTCTGGTGGAAGAGCTGGAAAAAGACCAAGCGCTGGCGGAAAAATTCTTTAGCCAGATGGGTATGATGTTCTATGCGGGCGCAGGAATGGCGCAGCACACATGGGATCGTTTGCGCGAAATCGGCCGTAAAACCACTGGGCGAGAGGTCTTGTTGGCCACTGGCCTTGGGTCAACCGAAACCGCGCCCTTCGCTTTGGCCTGCACGGATGTGCAGGACGCGTCGGGCAATGTAGGGGTTCCCACGGCGGGTCTGTCGATGAAGCTGGTGCCAAACGGCGGCAAGCTAGAGCTGCGCTTAAAAGGCCCCAGCATTACCCCAGGCTATTACGGGGACGCGGCCAAAACGGCCGAAGCGTTTGACGAGGAAGGCTATTATTGCATGGGCGACGCCCTGCGCCCTGCCGACCCAGATGATTATTCCCAAGGGTTTTTCTTTGACGGGCGCGTGGCCGAAAACTTCAAGCTGAGTACAGGCACCTGGGTGGCGGTTGGCTCTGTCCGAGGGGGGCTGGTCGATGCGTTGGACGGGTTGGTGCGCGATGCCGTCATCACGGGCGAGGATGAGGCACAGCTGGGTGCTTTGTTGCTGTTGTCTGAAAACGCCAAGCGTATGGATCCGGACCAGCTAAGGGCTGACCTACAAGACAAACTGACCAAGGCCGCGAAGGCCGCCACTGGTTCGGCCGGTCGTGTCAAACGCGCATTTGTCCTGACAACAGAGCCGAGTCTTGATCTGGGCGAGGTGACAGAAAAGGGTTCGTTGAACCAGCGGGCCATGCGCACAAATTACGCGTCCACGATCCAGGAAATGTATGCGGGCCAGGGCGAGGTCATCTTGGCCTAAGGCGAAATTGATCCGAAAAACAAAAGGCCCCAACCAAGCGGAAGCGTGGTTGGGGCCTTTTTTGTCAAAAGTGAAGCCGTTTTAGAAATCCGGGGTAGGCTAGATCGGAGCCTGTAGTCCCCTTTGGACGATTTCGCTAGGATCGCTGCACGGGCGTTAGATTGCCTGCGCTTGGTTACCTGAACTTCGCAGGCCGCTTTTCCAAAAACGCGCGCAGGCCTTCTTTGGCCCCATCCGAGGTTTGGGACATCGCCGCAGCCAGGCTTTCTGCGAACATGCCATCGGAGCGCGACATGTCGTTGATGCGCGGAATGGCTTGCATCATCAGATAGTTTGAAAACGGTGCGTTGTCGGCGATTTTTCTGGCCAGCTTTTTGGCCAAATCCAGGCCTTCACCCGCGCCGACAGAATAATGGGCCAGGCCAAGGGCAAGGCCTTCTTCTGCGCCGTAGCTGCGCCCTGTTAGCATCATTTCGCGCATCCGATCAGGGCCCAGCAAACGGCCCAAGCGTACTGTCGCGCCGCCGCCCACAAAGATACCGCGTCGTCCTTCGGGCATCTGGAATCGCACGTCAGGTTCAGCAATTCGAACATGGGTCGAAGACGCAATTTCCAGCCCGCCGCCGATTACGGCCCCGTTCAGCACCGACACAACCGGCAAGCCGCTAAATTCGATCAGATCGGATACCCGGTGCCAGTTGCGCGAATGGAAAACGCCGTCGATCGGGTCGCGGTGCTCGTGTTCGGCCAGATCAAGACCCGCGCAGAAATGTCCGCCTTCGCCCCGTAGAATAACGGCGTTGACTTCTTTGGGCGGTGCCGAGAAAAACTCGTCCAGCTCGGAAATCAGCTGGTCGTTCATGGCGTTGCGCTTTTCCGGGCGGTCAAAGGTCAAGATGGCAATGTCGTCTTCGATGTCTAACCGCGTAATTCTTTTCTGTCCGGCGATGTTGGCCATGTGATCCACCCTAAGTTAATTCTGTAAATTTGTTTTAATGTATAACGGTTTTGTTGTATAGCGTTTTTTGAGGGGGAAACTATGACAGATTTTAAAGCGCCCATTGACGACATTTTGTTTAGCCTGCGCCATGTTGCACAGGCAGAAAGCTTGGCTGAATGGGATGATGACATTGCGTCTGACATCCTTACCCATTTCGGCCAGTTTGCCGAAGGTGTCCTGGCTCCGTTGAACGAATCGGGCGACCGTCAGGGGGCCCGGCTGGAAAACGGGAAGGTGCGGATGCCGGACGGATTTGGCGATGCGTTCGCGCAATTGGCGGGCGACGGCTGGCAAGGTTTAACCGCGCCCGAGGAGCACGGCGGCATGGGGGTGTCGCCCCTGGTGGCCGCAGGTGTGTCCGAGGTGTTTTCCGGCGCGAACCATTCGCTGCAAATGGTGTGTAACCTTGTGCCCGGGGCGATCTCGACCCTGCTGAAATTCGGCAGCCCGGCGCAATGCGATCACTGGTTGCCCAAGCTGATATCCGGGCAAGCGCTGTCGACCATGTGTCTGACAGAACCGGGCGCGGGGTCTGATCTGTCGGCCATCCGCACCAAGGCGACCCGGCAAGGCGACGGCTGGCACATCGATGGTGAAAAGATATTTATCTCGGGCGGGGACCAGGATTTGTCCGAAGATATCCTGCATCTGGTCCTGGCCCGATCTGGCACGGCGGAAGATGGCATTCGCGGGCTGTCGCTGTTTTTGTGCCAAAAGCAACCCGCAGCCGTCGTCTCCCGGATCGAGGAGAAAATGGGCCTGCACGCTTCGCCCACCTGCCAGATGGTATTTACGGATGCGCAGGCCGAGCTGATTGGCGAGGAAGGCGCAGGTCTGCAGGCGATGTTTACCGTGATGAATCACGCTCGGTTGGACGTGGCGCTGCAAGGGGTGGCCCATGCCGCCCGCGCGGCCCAACTGTCGGCGGAATATGCGGCTGAACGCAAGCAAGGCCGCAAGCCAGACGGCGCGCCCGCGTTACTATCGGACCATGCCGATGTGCAAAGGATGCTGGATAGCCAGGCAGCTTTGGCCATTGGCGCGCGGGCCATGTGTCACCTGACCTTGGTCGAGATTGAACGCCAAAGCTCAGCCCCGCTGCTGGAAATACTAACGGCCCTGTGCAAGGTTTTCGGGTCCGAGGCTGGCACACAGGCGGCTGATCACGGCATGCAGATCATGGGTGGCTACGGCTATCTTTCGGAATATGGTGTGGAACAGGTCTGGCGCGACGCCCGAATCTGCGCGATCTACGAAGGTGCAAATGGCATCCACACCCGCGCCTTGGTCACCCGCGGCCTACGGGCAGAGGGTGCCGATGCGTTCGACGATCTTGTGTGCCGTTTGTCGGGCGACCAAACACCCCCGGCTCTTGAAAACTGGCGCACTATACGAATGCAATTACAGACGCTAAAAGACCCGACACCTTACGCACGCAGGTACTATGAAATGATGTCGAATCTTTTGCAGCAAGCCGTTTGGCTTCGTATTCGGGCCGTCGCCCAGCACCACCCGGACCCAGCTTATATTGAACGCCTGGCCACCCATGTCTTGACCCAAGGCGAAGCACCAGCATGACGGCCCCGGTTATTATCGCAGGCGGCGGAATCGGTGGGTTAACCCTGGCGCTGACGCTTCATCAGATCGGCGTGCCTTGCCTGGTCTTGGAATCCTCTCGCCAGATGCGGCCCTTGGGGGTTGGCATCAATGTGCAACCCAACGCTGTGCGTGAACTTTATGATCTGGGCATCGGCAGTGATGATCTGGATCAGGTCGGCGTGCAGGCCTTGGAATGGGCCCTGGTCGGGCTGAACGGGAAAGAGGTCTATGCCGAATCCCGTGGCTTGGAGGCAGGCTATAAGTGGCCGCAATACGCCGCCCACCGGGGCGAGCTGCATGTGATGTTGTACCGCAAAGTTTTGGAACGGCTGGGCCCGGATTCTGTGCGGTTGGGCTGCAAGGTGCTTGGCTATACGGCTTCTGAAACGGGGGTTCAGGTCCAAGTGCAGACTCCGGACGGGAACGAGGATTTGACGGCCAGCTTGCTGATCGGTGCTGACGGTATTCATTCGGCTGTCCGTGCCCAGATGCATCCTGACCAGCCGCCGATCCATTGGGGCGGTGCTGTGATGTGGCGCGGCACCGTTCGGGCCAAGCCTTTGCGCACGGGGTCATCCTTTGTTGGGCTGGGCACCCACCGTCACCGCATGGTGATCTATCCGGTGTCCGAGCCGGATGCTGATGGCATGGCCCTAATCAACTGGATCGCCGAGGTCACCATGGACAGCGCCGAGGGCTGGCAGAATGACGGCTGGTTCCGGCCTGTACAACTGGCTGACTTTATTCACCATTTTGAAGAGTTTCGCTATGACTGGCTGGACGTGCCTGCGATGCTGTCCCAGACCGATTGCGCCTATGAAAACCCGATGATCGACCGTGATCCGGTCGACACGTGGGTCGAAGGCCCTGTTGGCCTGATCGGGGATGCGGCCCATGCGATGTACCCAACTGGGTCCAACGGGGCCAGCCAAGCCATTGTCGATGCGCGTGTTCTAGGGGCTAAAATGATCGAGCACGGTGTCACGCCCGACGCCTTGGCCGCTTTTGACCAAGAGCTTTGCGCGCCCATTTCGGAACTGGTGCTGCGCAATCGGGGGGCGGGGCCGTTCGGGTTGCTGAACCTGCTGGATGACCGTTGCGGCGGCGTGTTCGAGGATATCGAAGACGTGATCCCTGCAGCCGAACGTCAGGACTTTATGGGCAAATACAAGGCCGCTGCCGGGTTCGCGATGGAAAAACTGAACGCCGCAGATCCGATTATCGCGCCTGGCGCGCGGGTGGACGGGGCTTAGTCGTTCTGGTCGGGATCGTTTAGAAAACGGTTCAGGGGGCTGCGTAAAAATTCGTCTAGCCGGTCCATCATGTTGATGAAGGTGGCCAGCTCTTCGGGTGTGAACTCGGCGCGCAGGGCGGCCCGGCGCCGGGCCATAATGGGGGCTGCCTTGTGATAGGCCGCGCGCCCTTTTTCGGTCAGCGACACTATGGTTTGGCGCCCGTCATCCGGGCTGCGGGCCATGGTGACAAACCCTTTGCGCTTCATGTCGGGCAAGGCGCGGCTAAGCAAAGAATGATCGGATGTTTGTACGTAAGACAAATCGCGAATGGTTAGGGGGCCTGCCTCGTAAAGATCCCACAAGGTGCGCCATTCAACGATCGTTAACCCGCCGGCGGCCTGCAACAGCTTTTGACCTTGGGCGCGGGATGCGGAATAGGCTGCAGGCAAACGCGTAAACACAACGTCCCTTGTCTGAGCTCGGCGCGCCCTGGCGCGGGTTTCGCTATTGATCGTCTGCTCGGCCATGGTGCTTCCTTAACTGGCTGAAACAGCATATTAAATATAGCGTGACAAGTCATGCTTTCTTTGGCCATGACTGGGTTTCAGGTCAAACACCTAGACCGCTCGGTCCCCGGCTGCGAACGGTGTTCGCGGGTGGCCATGGATCAGGTTA
>SPJP01000194.1 GCA_006844665.1 Paracoccaceae bacterium | reverse complement strand
GACGCAATGAAGCCCATTTCGAATATCCGCCTTGCCCGGCCCGAGGACGCACCAGTTCTAAGCGCCATCGCCGTCGCAGCTTATGGCAAATACACCGCGCGGATCGGCAAGCGCCCGGCGCCAATGAACGCTGATTTCACGGCCCATATCGCACGGGACGAGGCTTGGGTGATCGAAAGCGACGGGGCCATCGCGGGCTATGTGATTTGCTTCGAAAAAGACGGCGCGATGGAGCTGGACAATATTGCGGTGGCAAAGGGCTATGCCGGCCAAGGGTTGGGCGGTGCTTTGGTGGCCCATGTGGAAGACTTGGCGCGCCGAAGCGGATTGGCCGCTGTGACCTTATATACGAACCAGCATATGACCGAAAATCTGGCGCTGTATCCGTATTTGGGATTTACCGAAACAGGTCGGCGTCAGGATCAGGGCTACGACCGGGTGTTTTTCCGCAAATCTTTGGTCTGACGGCTATTCCAGCACAGGCGGTTCCCGGCGGAAGATATCGCGGAACACGCCGGGGGTCAGGATCGACAGCGGGTTAACCTCGGTCCGAGGGGTTTTGAGCGGGCCGAACAAACGGTAGCTAAAGCCAAACAAGCCTTCCCCACGGCGGGCGAACAGGGCCCCGCCAATACCGTTCAGAATGTTCAAAGGGGAAATCACCCCCTGCAGGTCCATACGATCACGCGCCGGGGACACCAAGCCTTCGAATGTGACGCCCATAGACGGCCCATTGGCGCGGCCTTCTGAAATCATGATCCCGTCAGGGGACAAGGTCAGATTGGCCTCGGTCGTGCCGAAACTCAGCCCGCCATTGGCCATTTGTTCCAAGATGCCGACGACGCTTATCGCACTTAGCAAGCCAGCCAATGTCGGGGCATTGGTGACGACCAGATTGTCGATGCTCAGCTGCCCGTCCCACGTGCTAGAGGCAGCGCCGCCAGAGCGCGATTGCAGCACCATATCCAGCGCGCCGCCCCGGCCGTTCTCTAGTACGCCTACCGCCGCCAAGGCCTGGCCCGCGTCCTCGGCCCTGACACGCACACTTGTGGTGCCCTGATTGGCCACGACCTCGGCCCGGATCGGGGCAGTGCCATTGGCGCGCCCGGTAAAGCTGCCGTTCAACACCGTGCCTTCGGCCAAAGCGCCGGTCACATTCGTCACCCGCAACCCGCTGGCCACTTGAACCCGGTCCAAAGACACGGAAACCGGGCCACGCGCCGGGGCGGTAGCGCCGTTCTGCGATGTGCTCTGCCCGGACAGGCCCCGCAGGTCCAAGCGCCCGCCGGTGACCTCTAACGCGGCAGGCCTGCCAGCCCCCCTGCCGATTAACCTGGCCGAGACGTCAAGCCAATCTTCCACGGTGATGGTGTCAAACTGCGCAACCTCTAGCTGGTTGCCCGCCCCCAACCGGACCGAGCCTTTGGCGTGCAAACCAGCACCCGACATGCTAAGCCCGGTCACCTGAACGGGATCGCCCAAGGTCAAATCCAAGGCCAAATCAGCTTTTGCTGAACGGGGCTTGCGCCAACCCAGTGTTTCGATTCCCAGGGCCGTGCCCACCAGTTGCGACGAAACTTGCAGCCGAGGGGCCTGTCCCGGCACCACATCCATCACGAAACTGGCCGGCGCGGTCCCGTCGATGGATAAAGCATCGATCTGCACACCGAACTTGGCCAAAGAATCTGCCGATAGATCCAGCGCGCCGGTGATCTGGACGCGCGGGTTCGCATCAGCCCCCATGGCCCGGGTCAATGCGATGGTCGCGGGCACGCCCTGCACCATCACGCCACCGGTGACATTCAGCTGTTCTTTTGTAGCGCGAACGTTCAGACGGCCTGCCCGCAATTCCCGGCCCGCGATTAAATCGTCGCCATTCACGCGTTCTAGCGTGGCATGGGCGGTCCAGTCGATCTGGTCGGGGCTTGGGTCTTTGCCCAATGGAAAAGCAATATCGGCCTGAAAATTGCTGCTGCCGGTGATCGACAGCTGATCCACCGGCATATTCACCGGATCACGTGACAACAGGGCCAACGCACCGCGCACCGGGCCTTGCAGCTGCAGCGCGACCCGTCCATGAGCGGGTTTGATCCGTGTGTCTTCCACCGAAAATACAGAACCCGCCGCTGACAAAGCCGCCCCGTCGGCCATGACGGTGCCTTGGTCAACGGTCAGGGCAAATCGTGTTCCATTCAGGCTAAAAAATCCCGACCCATTGGTCAGCGCAGGCATATTCGGCAAAAAGGTCAACCGCCCATTTTTGTAATCTGCACTTAGACCCACATTTGGCTTTTCCTGCTCTGGGCGCTTTCGGACCGAGAAGTCCATCCGGTCCATTTCCGCTTGGGACAGGTTTTTGATCAGCCAACCCCGAGTTTTTGCGATCACCCCCGTGGGCCACAAAGCTGCCGCCCGATCGAAGGAGATATCCTCGACCGCACCATCCAGCGCTAGGATCGGCCCCTCGCCAGTAACTTGGATATAGCCCGACATATGCGCCTGAGAGGGTCCGACCAGTGCCGTCACGGCGCCCAAATCAAGGCGTTGTTCGGTAAAATCATAGCGCAGATCGGCCTGTACCTGATCTATCATAACCGGTGCGTCGGTTGCGACGGGCAAGTCCTGTGGCAAGTCCAAACCGATATTGGTCATTTGCAACTGGGCCAGAACGGCCAAGCCGGGGGCCTCAGCTGGTTGGCTTTCGTCGACTGTCACCTGGCCCGACATCTCTAGATTAATGGCGTCCGATTGAAGCTGGACGCTTTGCAGCACCAGCGCGTCAGTCTCGGAATCGATTTCCAGATAGGCTTTCAGGGCCTCTAGCCCGACGGTTTCCGCGCCCAATTGCAGCTCGCCTTCCGCCACATCAAGGGTTCCGGACATGGTGTCGACAAAGCCGTCCTGGTCCAAAGCCCCGCGCATAGACACAGACATAGGCGCATCGATCACCGACAGCCCAGACAGCGCCGGGTTTTGCGCGGCAATCAGTTGGGGCGAGATATTGTCGGCCTGAAACGACAGCTGGGCCGCGCGGCTGTCGGCCTGAGTGCTAAGGTTGAACCGAACCCTGGCCGCCATTCGCCCGTCCAAAAAACGCGGATCACGGCGCTCATTGGTATCTGTAGGATCGCGCAGAACCACAGACAATTGCGCCGCTAACCCGTCGCCCTTGCGGGTCATGTTGAAGGAACCGTCCTGCAAACCAAAGGCCCGCCCGGCCAATGGATCGCGGATCTGCAAAGTCAGATCCGACAAAGAAAATGAATCCAGCTGCGCCAGGCGCGGCTGGCCCATTGTCTCATTCATTATTGCAACGATATCGCCTAGATTGGTGACGCTGGGCAGTTGGGTGTCGTTGTCCAAGCTGATCAGAAACGTCCCGTCCCGGGTACGGGCCACCGAAATGGTCAAACCGTGAAACGCCACATGGGCGGGTTGGACACGGCCCAAAATCAGCCCATTCCGGTGCAAAGCCGCCGAAACGCGGGGCACCTCGGCCACAGGGCGGCCTTCTTTATCAATTAGCTGAACCTCATCCATAGACACAACGGGCCGCCAATTCGCGTTCAGCTGCAGCCGGGTTTCCCCTAAAATAATCTGAGCCCCTGGCGGCAGGCTGGCCGTCAGGCCCGAGGCCACCCTTTCCCGCGCCAGATCTGGAAGAGCCAAGCCCTCGGGGCGCAGCATCAATGCGCAGATTGCCAGAGGAAACGCCAACATCATGATCAGCATCGACCACCCAATCCGCTGCCTGCGGCCTCGGCGGCGGGTGCGCGACGGGTCTCGGCGGTCCTGATCAGGGGATGGTTGCGTCTCGCTCACTGTGAAATACCCAAACCTGTTCGCTTTTTTGCGACTTGCTCTTTAACTCTGCTCTGCGCCGCCTATCCTTGCAACGCAACCCTTCATCAATCGGAGACACACATGCTGCAGATCGGCCAAGCCGCCCCCAACGTTACATTGCCTCGTGATGGCGGCACCACCCTAACGCTTTCCGATCTTCAGCCCAAGGCCGTGGTCCTGTACTTTTACCCCAAAGACGACACACCCGGTTGCACCAAAGAGTCCATAGCCTTTACCGGTTTGGTCGAAGAATTCGATGCCGCTGGCGCGGTTGTGATCGGGATTTCCAAAGACAGCGTCAAGAAACATGACAAATTCATCGCCAAGCATGACCTTGGGATCGCTTTGTTGTCGGACGAGGACGGCGCGATTTGCGAACAGTTCGGCACTTGGGTTGAAAAAAGCATGTATGGCAAAACCTACATGGGGATCGAGCGCGCGACCTTTTTGATCGACGGGTCCGGCAATCTGCGGGAAATCTGGCGCAAGGTCAAAGTCCCCGGTCATGCCGAAGCGGTGTTAGAAGCCGTCAAAGCCCTGTGATCCAGCCCCCCGATACCCTGCCCGATACCTTGGCCGAATGCGCCGTCGCGGTTCTGACCTGCGCAGGTGCAGAAGACAAAGCGTCCCTGTCCCAAGCCTGCGCTGCCAAATGGCGCGACAGCTTGGCGGCCGGCGCGCCCATGCCCATTGGCCAAGCCACGCCGCCTGACAGGCCCGAACGCCCAGACGCTCCACAGCTGCTGGATCCAAAGGACGTTCCCCAACGCAAACCTGGCAAACCCGAAGGCCGCCTGGCCATGCTGCACGCTGTCGCCCATATCGAGCTGAACGCCATCGACCTGCATTGGGACATCATTGCCCGGTTCACCGATGTACCGTTCCCGATTGGATTTTATGACGACTGGGTTAGCGCGGCTGACGACGAATCCAAACATTTCAAACTGATGCAAGCCTGCCTTAAAGCAAAAGGCAGCTACTACGGGGCTTTTGCGGCCCATGCCGGCATGTGGCGGTCTGCAGAAGAGACAACAGACGACCTGATGGCACGTCTGGCCGTTGTGCCCATGGTATTGGAAGCCCGAGGGCTTGATGTGACCCCGCAAATGCTGGAATTGTTCAAGAAGTTCAAAGAACACCAGGCGGTCGAGGCCCTAGAGGTCATCTATGCCGAAGAGGTTGCCCATGTGGCTTACGGGTCAAAGTGGTTCAACTTTTTATGCGGTCGCGAGAATCTGGACCCCAAGGAAACCTTTCACGCTCTGGTACGGCAATACTTTTACGGGAACTTAAAGCCGCCATTCAATCATGAGTTGCGTGCCGAAGCTGGGCTGCCCCCAGACTTTTACTGGCCGCTTGCCTCAGAGCCCCGGTTTGGCAAAAATCCGCTTGTCTGAAATCAACATAAAGCTCTAAATTGGCGAAATTCCGCGATAAATTGTTGTTAACTCTGTTTTTACGCCCCTAAAATTGTTGCGAGATTGGCGACGGTCGCTTAGGAATTCTGCAGTCAATTGTTCCCAGTATAAGGGAACGGGGCTAAAGGGTGTGGGACAACAAAGGCGAAACCATATGTTCAATCGTTGGTTCGATAAGATACGCAAGACCTTTCCAGAACAGCGATTGTTCCTAAAGTCTGATGACGGAACCCGGTTCCTGCGATTATCAACCGCGACCCAAGTTTCCATCCTAACCGGCGGCGCGATTGTGCTGGGCTGGACGATTTTTTCTACCTCTGTGATGCTAATGGACAGCCTGGGCAGCGGCACCGCCCGCGAACAGGCCATGCGCGAGCACGCCGTATATGGTGAACGCTTGAACGCCCTCAGCCAGGAACGCGACAGCCGTGTTGAAGAAGCACGGATGGCGCAGGAACGTTTTTACGTCGCAATGGACCAGATCTCGGACATGCAGGCGCGTTTGCTGCAATCCGAAGACCGCCGGACCGAGCTGGAAACCGGGATCGAAGTGATCCAGGCCACCCTGCGTTCGGTGATGAAAGAGCGCGACGAAGCGCGGTCCCAGGCCGAAATGGTCATGGCCGAGCTAGAAGCCGCAACCGGCACGACCAATACGCAAACCGGGATGCTGGCCGCCAACACAGCCACGATCGAAGCGATGGCAGACCGTTTGCTGGCCACGGCAGAGGGCCGCGACACCAAAGCGATCGAAGCCATCAAGGCCGAGCAAGAAATCAACGACATGATATTTGCGTCCCGCTTAGCGGATGAGCGTAACGAACAGATATTCTCGCGCTTGGAAGAAGCCGCGACTGTATCCTTGGAACCATTGCAAGGCGTCTTTGAACAAGCAGGCCTGCCAACCGAGCGCATTTTGGAAGAGGTGCGCCGCGGCTATAGTGGACAAGGCGGCCCTTTGGTCCCTTTGTCGGTATCGACCAAGACCCCTGAAGGTCTGGACGTGGTCGACCCGAATGCCGAACGTGCCAACAACATCATTAGCCAGCTGGACGAAGTGAACACTTACAGAATGGCCGTGGAAATGACGCCTCTGTATCAGCCAGTACAAGCCGCGTTCCGCTTCACCTCGCCTTTCGGCTACCGCCGCGATCCTAAAAACGGATCACGCCGCATGCACAATGGCACTGACTTTGCGGCCCCATTGGGCACCCCGATCTTGGCCGCCGCCGACGGCGTCGTGATTAAGGCTGGGTGGGGCAATGGATTTGGCCGCATGGTCAAAGTGCGGCACGCGTTTGGAATTGAAACGTGGTACGCCCATATGACCCGGGTTCGGGTCTCCGAAGGCCAAAGGGTCTCGCAAGGGGATCGGATCGGTGATATGGGAACTACTGGACGTTCAACAGGCGTACACCTTCACTACGAGGTGCGTCTGGACGGCAAACCTATGAATCCTATGAAGTTTATCAGGGCAGGACAAAATGTTTTCTAAATCTCGAATCAATGAGCCTGGGCCTAAGGCAGCCGGCGAGCCTGAGCGCCCCAAAATGCCCGAAATGCCAGCACAGCGCCCTGCAGCGGCAGGCGCTGCACCAGCCCCGTCTGCAGCGGCCCCTGCGCCAGCCGCGGCTCCACGAGCAAAAGTGGCCCCTTCGGTCCTGTCATCGGACCTGATCATCCAAGGCAATCTGCGCACGAGCGGCGACATCCAGGTCGAAGGCCAAGTCGAAGGCGACATCCGTGCTCACCTGCTGACTGTTGGCGAAACCGCTGTAATCAAAGGCGAAGTTATCGCTGACGATGTCATCGTAAACGGCCATGTTGTCGGCAAAGTACGTGGCCTGAAGGTTCGCCTGACATCGACCGCTCAGGTCGAAGGCGACATCATCCACAAAACCATCGCGATCGAATCCGGCGCCCATTTCGAAGGCTCGGTTCAGCGTCAGGAAGATCCCCTTGGCGCCGCAGGTGCAAAAACTGCGGCGGCTCCACGGGCAGCAGCAGCAGCACCAAAAGCGCCTGCTGAGAAGCCAGCCGCTGCGAAAAGCTAAACACTCGTTTACGACCTATGACAAAACGCCGCGCTGGTTTTCACAGCGCGGCGTTTTTTTTGTGAATAAGCGCCCGCCGTCCGAGCCAAAAAGGATCAGTCTGCTTGCGCCTCGGCGCGGGATTTCCCGGACACGTCTAAGGCCAAAGTGGCCGCCATCAACCCGTCAAGATCACCGTCCAACACACCGGCCGTGTCCGAAGTTTCAAAATTGGTCCGCAGATCTTTGACCATCTGATAGGGTTGCAAAACATAGGACCGGATCTGGTTGCCCCAGCCCGCATCGCCTTTGTTTTCATGCGCCTCGTTAATCGCCGCATTCCGGCGGTCCAGCTCCATCTGGTACAGCCGGGATTTCAGGGCCTTCATAGCGATATCCCGGTTCTGGTGCTGGGATTTTTCCGAACTGGTAACGACAATTCCAGTCGGCGCATGGGTGATCCGAACGGCCGAGTCGGTGGTGTTCACGTGCTGACCACCCGCCCCCGAGGACCGGTACGTATCAATGCGGATGTCGGCCGGGTTCACTTCGATATCAATATTGTCGTCCACAACCGGATAGACCCAAACCGAGCTGAAAGAGGTATGGCGCCGTGCGGCGGAATCGTAAGGGCTGATCCGCACAAGGCGGTGCACGCCGCTTTCCGATTTCAGCCAGCCATACGCGTTATGGCCGCTGATTTTGTAAGTGACGGACTTGATCCCCGCCTCTTCCCCCGGAGTTTCAGACTGCGCCTCGACCTTGTAGCCTTTTTTCTCGGCCCAGCGGACATACATTCGCGCCAGCATGCTGGCCCAGTCACAGCTTTCGGTGCCACCAGCACCGGAATGGACCTCAAGAAAGGTGTCATTGCTGTCGGCTTCGCCGTTCAACAGGGCTTCCAGTTCCTTCTGAGCCGCTTTGATGGCCAGGGCCTTCAACGCCTCTTCCGCGTCGACAATAATTTCCTGATCATCTTCCAGCTCGCCCATCTCGATCAGCTCGATATGGTCTTCAAGCTCTTGCTTGATCCCGGTGTAGATACCCATGGAATCTACCAAAGCCTGACGTTCCCGCATCAGCTTTTGTGCCCGGTCCGGGTCGTTCCACAGATCAGGGTCTTCGGTCAGGGCGTTGAATTCCTCAAGCCGGTGTGGGGCGGTTTCCCAATCCAGGCGTTGGGCCAGCAACACAAGGCTTTTGCGGATCGCTTCAACATTGTTCTGGGCGTCGGCGCGCATGGGGATCATCCTGAATTCTAAGCTGCTGCGCCGGTTTAGCTGACCCGATCATGGGGGGCAATCCCCGGCTGCGCGTTACAATTTTGGATTTACCACCGCCCCAACTAGATGTTTTAACGAGGCATGGAAGATTTCATCATCAAGCGGGCCGGACCAAATGATGCCCCTGCCCTGACAGAAATTCTACGGGCCGCTTATGCCCCGCATTATGCAACCATCCCCGATATGCCTGACGCGATCACGGGGCTGGATCAGGAACTTTCGGATCACGAAGGCTGGATGATCACTGGGCCAAGCGGCCCCGTAGCCGTGATGGTGCTAAAGCATCAAGGCCAGTCCCTAAGGCTCGCCAATATAGCCGTCGATCCCAAATGTGGCGGCCAGGGCTTGGGTCGCCGTTTGATGGATCACGCCACCGAACGGGCGCGGCAGTTGGGCATGAAGGACATGGTTCTGACCACTCATGCAAGAATGGACGGCAATATCCGTATGTATGAAAAACTGGGGTGGTCCGTCACACAGCGCAAAGGGCCCGGCATTGGAATGACCAAGCCCTTGCGATAAGCGCCCCTAGGGCCTGACCCTAGTACAACCCGCCCGCCGTCAGCGACCCGAACGTCGCCTTTTGCGGAATAACCCGTTGCTGCCCGGTCGAGGTCGTCACAGCCCGGCCTGCGCTTTGTTGCTCCTCCTCACCACGAGAGATCAGCGGCAAGTTCGACCCCATGGCAAAGCCACCATCTAGAATCGTAGAGACCCCCAAAAC
>SPJP01000139.1 GCA_006844665.1 Paracoccaceae bacterium | reverse complement strand
ATGAATGGCAGCCGTTCCCGCGCGTGTGTCGGATCAAGTGGCGCGATCACGGCCCCGATACGGGCGCAAGCCAGCATTGCTGTTATCGCCTCGACCCCACGATGCGCGAGCAGTCCAACATGGTCCCCGGTCTGAATACCTTTGGCCAAAAGGCCGGATGCGACTTTGCGCGCGTTGGCGTTCAGTTTCCGATAGCTGACCGGCCCGTCCTTGGTCAGAATTGCGGTTTGGTCTGCGCGATCAGAAACAATGTTTTTGACACACGAAGAAACCCCAGGGTCTGGGTTAATAGCTTTGGCCGATTTTTCGTTCACATGTGCCATGTGCTAAATCCTTAAATTGACCGGGTCGCATCATTTTGGTCCCAAAAAATGCGCAAACCTTAAGAAAACCTAGAAACCTCGAGCTGCGGGCGTCAAACGCCCATAGGTTGAAGCCTTGACAAGGAGGGATGTTAAGATACGGACAAAATTGCGTTTATTTCTTGTCACACCTATCAAGCTCGCGTCTTCTAACGCGCCTTGACTAGCCGTAGAATGGAAACGTTTGGTCGCCTTAGGCCGCATTGCTTTGCCCTTTCGAAACGATGGACGAAACGGCATCAGATCGTAATTCCAGCAATCCACCCCAGCTTTGGGACGCGCCATGCCACGGATGGGTACGAATGGTGTGCGACAGCTCTGCTATTTCCCATTCATCACGTAGAACGTATCCAAGTGCTTCGAGCTCGGCTAAAAACTCGGCCCGGTTGCGGATCTGGTAAGGAACTCGCGCCGAGCCGATTTGTTCAAGTGTCACCAAAGAGGGACCGTCGCGTAACGCCACTTTGTTCAGCAGCAGAAACCGTGGGCAGCGTGGCAAGCTGTTAAGCATTTGCGCCAGCGGCACATCCAGATATTGCAACAAACCCGACGCCAAAACGAGATCGCACTCTGGCACTGCAGCTAAGTCATCTTCAAACCTGAGCGCTGCGGGAAGCTTGCCGGACTGTTGAAAGCCCCGGCCCGCCTGCACGATGGCGGGCAGATCATAGACGGTCCAATCAACCGTATTCAGATCGAGCAAGGGTTGGAACGCCAGATACTTTGTGCCCAAGTGCCCCCCGGCATCAATCACATTGCCGGTTTCGGGCAAAAGCTTGCCCAGCCACATGACAACCGGGTAATCGGCCAGAACGACATCCTGCATTTCGTTGAACGACACCTCGACAATCTTGTCGTTGTCGTAACCGTTGCGCGCCTTTTGGGGCAAACTGGCCAATGCTTTGGCTCGGTTAGAATACACCCCCGCAAACCGAGGAGGACGTGAGGAATAAGCCTGCAGCCGAGCGCGTGTTGCCGACATGAGCATCAGGGTAAGGCGCAGCGCGCGCTTGATTTGTTTTATCAGCGCCATCAGCTCTGCCCCGCCATTTCGGACGCGGCACCAGAGGCGTCTGCCTTTTTCGTACTTAGGATCAAGGAAACAAAGTTTGGGTCTAGGACCCGTAGGGCGGACAAGTAAACGGCAAGTGCACCCAACCCATAGGCTACAACGCGTACCAATGCGGGCAATTCCGCCCCGCCTGGCCACTGCATCAAGGACCATAATGTCAGCGTTCCCGCGCACAAAGGCAGCAGCAAGGCCGGCACGCCGCCAAGCACAGCTTTCCAACCGACCGACGCATAGCGCTGATACACCCACACATTCAGAGCAAGAACCCCGATCGCGACGATGATCTGAGAGCTGGCAACAGCATAAAGACCGAACTGAGCCGCGATCAAAGTGACCGTGATCGAGAATGCGAATGTAAGCGAAGTCACCATCGGCAAACGCTTTGCTTGACCAGTGATCGACAAGAGCGGCTCTGTCGCGACGCTCGGCGTCATTAACAGGCGACTAATCGCAAGGATGGCAACCAATGGCGTCGCTGCGGCCCATTCTTCACTTAGCAAGCCCGTAATGATGTCTTCGCTTTGCAAAACCAACCACGCCATTAACGGCAGGCTGGCAGCGAATATCACTTTGAAGAAATCTGTTGCCCGTTGGTTTATCCGACCGCTGGCAGTTTCAACTGGACCCGCGTCACGAGCTTGCCGGAACTGCGTCCAAGCCAAGAGGTAACCGGGTGCCATCAAAAGTTCTGCAAACGCAATCACAAGACGGTCTGCTGCGCGAAACAGGCCAACCGCTACCGGGCCCAGAAACGCGCCGATCACAAAGGTTGCCGTATAAAGACGCAAATTCGCGATCATTCGACTGGTGAAAACCTGCTTGGAAAAGCTCCACAGGTCCTCCATCGCGGCCTTGGGCATGGATGTCAGGGGGCCAAGGCGAACGACCGAAGCGCTTAATACCAGGTGAACGCTTTGAGCAGCCAATCGCCCGATTACCAACGCGAAGATACCAAATCCCGCCCACAAAGAAGTTATAGATGCCACGAGCCCGGAAAGTTCCGACGCAATTTCGCAGACGGCGGATGCTTTTAGTTTTTTCTGCCAAACCATCAGGCCCTTTAACGCTGACGAAATGGTTGCCAGCATGATCCAGAACGAAAATAGATGAATGAGAGGTCCTATAATCGAGGACATTGCAAACATATCAGCTGAGAAGCCCAACGCCTGCCCTAGGACAGCCATTGCAACCCCCGACAAAATGGCCAGGAATAGAACTTGGCGGGGGCGTTCGGCGTCGCCGGACCATGACATTATATAGGGGGCCCATGCCGCCTCGGCGGCACGGAACAGCAGAATCGCGCAAGCGGAAGCCAGCGCAAAGACACCGAATTCTGCCGGGCTAAGAATATTTGCTGCGAAAATGAAAACCGCAAACTGGCTGGCTTGCGCCACAATGCGCTCAACAACCGTGATAGAGCTATCGCCCAAGGCTTGACGCTTTGGCTTTGGGCCGTGGGGCTGAACGTTCGCGGTCATGGATTGAGCTTTCGAGGCAGGTTGAGCCCCTATCAACACCTGCGATTCCGTTCTTAAAATGGCCGAACTGTGGCCGATTTCTGTCCTCGTAAACATTCACTTAATTTTGCCCGTACTGTTTCCCTTCTGGCAGATCGAAAGTTCAAAATTTCCCTTTAAAAGCAAGTCAGTTTCCGAAATCGCAACGGACTGTTTCCCAGAAATATACGCAGCATTTTAGATCAATCCTGTAGACCAAGTGTTGGCATGATTCGGTGGTACAAGTGGGAAAGTCTGTGAAAGCAGGCTTGCGGTAGCAGTATGACACTACAACCTGATCAAGGGCGCCTTGATGTTTTTGCCCAAACACGGGCAAGCATTGTTCCACCTGCAAGTTACGTCGGATCGAAAGATGCTGTCGTCTTCAAATTTGCCTTCGACAAATTTTTCGCGTTGCTGGCCATTTTGATCTTCAGCCCTCTGATGCTTGGAATCGCCGCCGCTCTTTTGATCATAGATCGGCAATCTCCTTTCTTTTGCCAACTGCGGATTGGCGAAAACGGCCAATTGTTCCGCTGTTGGAAGTTCCAGTCTATGGTCAAGGACGCCGACAAGAAACTGGCTTCGATCCTGGCCAATGATCCCGTTCTACGCGCGGAATGGGACGAGACGTTCAAGCTGCAGAATGACCCGCGGATTACAGCTTTTGGTGGGTTTCTGCGCAAGACATCGCTGGACGAGCTGCCGCAGTTTTGGAATGTTCTGAAAGGCGAAATGTCATTGGTTGGTCCTCGCCCGATCGTTCCTGCTGAAGTAGAGCGCTATGGCAGTCGTTACTGGGCTTACGCATGCGTGCGCCCCGGCATTACCGGGATCTGGCAGGTCCAGGGCCGCAGCGATACAACCTATCCCGAACGCGTGGCGATGGATGTCGATTATGCCAACAACCGGTCGTTCTGGGGGGACATCGACATCTTGCTGCGCACGGTAAAGGTCGTCTTGTTCCGTGTGGGTGCTTACTGATGTCGGCGGCAATTTTGGAAAAAGAGATCGACACCCCCATCGTTGTGGCAATCGCAACGACCGGCCGGCCTACGATTTTGTCGGATACTTTGCGGTACTTAAGTGGTTTAGACGACGCCCCGAAACGGGTTATCGTCTCGATTGCAGCTGAAAGCGACGTCGAACGGGACGTGTTGACGGATTTGCCTTATCAGGTCGACGTCCTGATTGGCCCCAAAGGATTGCCAAACCAACGCAATACCGTGATGGCTGTCACAAAGCCTGACGACATTGTCCTGTTTCTCGACGACGATTTCTTGATTTGCGACGGGTATTTATCGGCTGCAGCGACGTTGTTCAACACGCACCCCAACGTCATGGTTGCCACAGGAATTGTGCGCGCCGATGGTATTTTGGGCCCTGGTTTTACCCATAAAGACGCCACCGATTGGCTAGCGGCAGCGCCCCATGAACCCGAGAAGTTGAGCCCCGTGAACAACGGTTACGGCTGCAATATGGCCATTCGAATGGCCCCGGTTCATGTCCATGGAATGGAATTTGACACGACATTGCCCCTATACGCCTGGCTGGAGGATGTAGATTTCTCGCGTCAGATGGCGGCTCATGGGAATGTCGTTAAATCCAATCTATTGCAGGGCGTGCATCTTGGCACCAAAACGGGCCGCAGCCGAGGTGTACCATTGGGCTATTCCCAGATCGCAAACCCAATCTATCTGTGCCGAAAAGGCACAATGCATTGGACCCATGCGCTGAAAATGATGTCGCGCAACTTTGCGGCCAATTTTATCAAGTCTTTCAATCCCGAAGACTGGGTCGACCGGCCCGGCAGGTTACGTGGAAACTTGAAAGCAATTGGTGACATGCTTACTGGTCGACAAAACCCGACCAGAGTACGTAATCTTTGACAGATCAAACACTGCCTAGGAAAAATTCAGTGACCGTCCCCCAAAGGGTGGTCATTTTGAACGATTCAAGCGTCGCCAAAGGTGGCGCGACGGGGCTGGCAATCCTTTCTGCAAAGCTAATGCAGGGAGCCGGGTACGAGGTGCACTTTATATCGGGCGACGCGGGCGACGAGAGTGCGTTGAAAGACGCTGGCGTGCAGCTTCACGCTTTGGGAGGAGCATTGTTGCTTGATCGCCCGAAACTGGCCGCAGCCACGCCAGGGCTGTACAATTCTGGGCTGCGTGACCGTATCAGTCAGATCTTAGCCGAACTTGACGGCCCCGGCACGGTTTACCACTTGCACGGCTGGTCCCGCATTCTGACCGCTTCGGTCTTTGATGCACTTAAGCCGGTGGCAAGCAGATGCTACATTCACGCCCACGATTATTTCCTTGCCTGCCCGAACGGCGGCAACTTTCATTTCAACGCCGATCGGGTTTGCACCAAAACACCTATGTCCCTGGGGTGTCTTTCAAGCCCGTGTGACAAACGTTCAAATGGACACAAAGCCTGGCGCGCGGTGCGTCATGCAGTGATGTTCGGTCGGTTTTCTCAGTCCCTGCCTTGGGCTGGGATTCTAGCGATTCACCCCGGTATGGTCCCAGTTCTAAAAAGGGCAGGCTATGCGGATGAAAAAGTGGGAATTCTACGCAACCCGATTGTTCCCTTTACCAAGGATCGCATTCCTGCCGAAGAGAATTCGCAATTTGCTTTTGTCGGGCGGATCGAGCATGGCAAAGGCGTTGAAACGCTGTGTGCAGCCGTCGACCAAGCCAAAGTTGCTTTGACCATCATTGGCGAAGGGTCCCTGCGCGCTGAGTTACAGGCAAAACACCCGAGCGTTCAGTTCACCGGCTGGCAATCACACGAACAAATTGCCACCCATCTGCGCACCATGCGCGCGATAGTAATGCCCACCAGACAGCCGGAACCTTTTGGGCTAGTGGCAGCCGAAGCGTCACGCTCTGGCTTGCCGGTTATCATGTCGGACCGAGGCCTGATAGCGCAGGACATCAAAAACGGAGGGCTGGGCATGGTCTATGATGCAAACGACCCCAACGCGCTAAAGGACAGTCTTGTCGCTTTCTCAGACCTGAATTCAGCACAGGTCCAAGCGATCAGCGAGCATGCCTTTGCAGGCCAAGCGGAGCTGTCATTGACGCCAGAGGCATGGGGCAATGCTCTTTTGTCGTTGTACAGTGAAACACTGAAATAAGTTTCACTCTGGCAATTCTTGGATTCTTTGGCGATTTGCCTCGCCAAAGCCCTATTAAACGCATCAGTCGCAGCAGGGATAACTTGCCCTCGGGCTCAACTTAGCATAGGCCGCCTGCAGCAAAATGACAGGAGGGGACATGTCCGTCCTCGTGATGAAATTCGGCGGTACATCCGTCGCAAATCTGGACCGCATCAAGCGCGCTGCAAAGCGCGTTGGGCTTGAGGTTGCCAAAGGCCATGACGTGATCGTCATTGTCAGCGCAATGTCCGGAAAAACGAACGAGCTGGTCGGCTGGGTGAATGAAACCTCGCCCATGTATGACGCACGCGAATATGACGCGGTTGTGTCTTCCGGTGAAAACGTAACTGCGGGCCTTATGGCGCTGACCTTGCAGGAAATGGATATTCCTGCGCGCAGCTGGCAAGGCTGGCAAGTGCCGCTGAAAACCAACAGCGCCCATTCCAGCGCCCGGATCGAAGAAATCCCGACCGACAACCTGAACGCTAAATTTGGCGAAGGGATGCGGGTTGCGGTGGTTGCCGGGTTCCAGGGCATCAGCCCAGAAGGCCGGATCACGACTTTGGGACGCGGCGGATCGGACACCACCGCTGTTGCCTTTGCAGCCGCCTTCGGAGCAGTTCGCTGCGATATCTACACTGACGTAGACGGCGTATACACAACGGATCCACGGGTTTCTGACAAGGCGCGCAAACTTGATCGCATCGCCTTTGAAGAAATGCTGGAATTGGCCAGCCTTGGGGCGAAAGTGCTGCAAACCCGCTCGGTCGAGCTGGCGATGCGTTACAAAGTCCGCCTACGTGTGTTGTCATCATTTGAAGAACCATCCGACGAAGCGGGAACGCTTGTTTGCGATGAGGAGGAAATCATGGAATCCAATGTCGTCTCGGGCGTCGCCTATTCACGTGATGAAGCAAAAATGACCCTTTTGTCTGTGGCCGACCGGCCCGGCATCGCAGCGGCCATTTTCGGACCTTTGTCCGATGCCGGTGTGAACGTGGACATGATCGTCCAGAACATTTCCGAAGATGGTCGCACGGATATGACGTTTAGTTGTCCAACCGATCAGGTTCGCCACGCGACCAAGGCCATGGAAGACGCCAAAGAAGCTGGCGACATCAATTTTGCTCGTCTCGACACCGACACCAATGTCGCAAAGGTGAGTGTTGTTGGCATTGGCATGCGCAGCCACGCCGGTGTTGCCGCCAAGATGTTCAAAGCCCTGCGGGACGAAAACGTCAACATCAAGGTCATCACCACATCCGAGATCAAAGTCTCGGTTCTGATTGACCGTAAATATATGGAACTGGCAGTCCAAGCGCTGCACGACGCGTTCGAACTGGAAAAAGCCGGGTCCTGATCTTAGCCAAGCAAGGATCATTTTTGCCAGACTGTGGGATTTGAATTGCTCCGTTGGTACCGAGCAATTCACTCAGGATAATGGATACATCTTGTCAGAGCATATGCGAATCGGTAAAAATTTTCGCGTACCATTTCGGACTAGGAGGCTATCTTGCTTCGCCGCGCTTTTCTTTTATCTTCAGCAGCTGCCCTCGCTACACCTGCGTTGTCTTAGGGCTCGTACAGCAACGTACGGCTAAGGCAAACACGGTTTTCCGGCAAAAACAAAAGCCATAACTACAAGCGAGTCTCTGACCCGACGGGCAGTGCACCGACGGCTCAGGTCGAAAGGTTCGAGCTCCGGGGTGGCGATTGCTCTAACAGGGGCGATTGCACACCGCGCCAGCTCGGCGACCGGATGGTTTCGCGTACTCGCATTGAACGTGTTATGATCGGGAATATGAGCGAAGGCGACGAAGGCCTTCTGCGTTACTACGTCTACCTGCCGTCAAACGAATATACTCCGGCGCCCTATGTCGGATCTACAATGGGCCAGCTCTTGTGGAATTTCACAAGAAATGGAGATGGCGACAGTACTCCGATCTTCTCGCTTGATACGAACTGGGACGCGAACAACACTCTCGAAGCAATCATGTCTGAAGTTAAGACTTCTGAAGCCCAACATGGCCATGTAACGTCCAGGGCCGCACGGATTGGGTCCCTTGGACGTGATGCAAGCCTTTTCAACAGATGGCACGAAGTTCAATGCCGGTTCCAACTGTCGACCGGCAATGATGGTTCAATAGAGTCCTTCTTCAACGGCCGATCCCTCGGTCGAATAACGGGTCAAACCATGACACGCGGCGGCACTGTCGAAATCCGCTACGGGATCTATCAAACCGGCACGAACCAATTTCCCGGCGGGGCCAATGCTATTCCCACCCAAGTCGCTTTGTTTTCCCAAGTCGGGTTGTACAAACGTAGCTAAACGCATCTCTGAAGCAATTCGTCGCAAAGTTCGAGCCTGCTCGGACTTTGCGTATGGCTTCTAGCGTCAGCTCGCCCATGCCGTGCCTATTGGCGGCAGGACTTCGCCAATAGATCACGCGCCCCCTTTGCGTTAGCGCCATCATTCGCCAATGCCTAACAAACGGTATTTCGCAAAACGCTAAGGTATGTTCTATCTTGCATGCCGCGCTCAGAAGGGCGCGACATCAAAAGGACGGCTGTTGTGATGCCAGAACGAACGGAAACCGACTCGCGCAAACTTTTGCGCCGCTTACAGGCGACGCTCGCCGAGGCGGGCGAAGGCCAAGAGCGTCTGGACCGTATCACCAATCTGATCGCAGACAGCATGAAGACAGAAGTGTGTTCGGTCTATCTGTTCCGCGACGCCGACACCCTGGAGCTTTGCGCGACCGAGGGTCTAAACCCCGAAGCCGTCCACCAAACCCGGATGAAACTTGGCGAAGGTCTTGTTGGCCGCGTCGCGCGCAGCGCGCAACCGATCAACACAGCAGATGCACCCAGCACCCGCGGTTTTAGATATATGCCAGAAACTGGGGAAGAAGTGTTCTCTAGCTTCTTAGGCGTTCCTATTCAGCGCTTGGGCGAAGCCCTTGGCGTTCTTGTGGTGCAGTCCAAAGACGCCCGGGAATTTTCCGAAGACGAGCTTTACGCCCTAGAGGTAGTCGCGATGGTTCTTGCCGAAATGGCAGAGCTAGGGGCATTTGTTGGCGAAGGCGAAGCTTTACAGCAACGTCACCTAAACCAAGTCATGATGCGCGGCAGCGTTGCCCAAGAAGGGGTCGCAGCGGGCCAAATCTGGCTGCACGAACCGCGCGTCGTTGTCACAAACCCTGTTTCCGATGACCCCGACGCCGAACGCCTGCGTTTGCAAGAAGCGGTCCAAGACTTGCAGGTGTCGATAGATGACATGCTACGACGCGCCAAAGACCGCGAACAGATTCAGGTGCTTGAAGCCTACCGTATGTTTTCCAAGTCGAAAGGCTGGCTGCGGCGTATGGAAGACGATATCGAACGGGGCTTGTCGGCCGAGGCTGCCGTGGAAAAGGAGCAGTCCTTGGCCCGAACACGCCTTGGGACAGTTCCGGACGCCTATTTGAGAGAACGTCTGCAGGACTTAGACGATCTGTCCAACCGGCTGCTGCGCAGGCTAACCGGCCAAGGCGCTGAAACCGGGGCGGAGATGCCCGAAAACCCAATTCTGGTCGCGCGATCAATCGGGCCGGCCGAGCTGTTGGACTACGGACGCTCGCTAAAAGGTATCATCTTGGAAGAAGGATCGGTCGGAAGCCACGCAACCATAGTCGCGCGGGCCTTGGCGATCCCATTGGTTATTAACGTCAACCGAATTTCGACCGAGGCGTTGAACGGGGATTTCGTACTGGTGGATGGAGAACAGGGAGTGGTTCACCTGCGTCCCGATGACACCGTGAAAACCGCCTTCCGGGACAAAATGGCGATGCATGCAAAGGCGCAGGAACGCTACGCATCGATCCGCAATCAGCCTGCGCAGACCCTATGCGGCACCGAAATTCGCCTTGATATGAATGCGGGCCTAATGGCGGACCTGCCATCCCTTGAAAACTCTGGCGCGTCTGGCGTTGGATTGTTCCGCACCGAATTGCAGTTCCTTACCCGGTCCAATGTGCCCCGACGGGGCGAGCTTGCTAGTCTGTATGCAAGGGTGATTCAGGCTGCCGATGGGAAACGAGTTTGCTTTCGGACCTTGGATATCGGGTCAGACAAAGTTCTGCCTTACATGAAGCCTCAGGATGAACCGAACCCTGCCCTTGGCTGGCGCGCCATTCGCGTGGGTCTGGATAAGCCCGGCGTCATGCGCATGCAATTGCAGGCCCTTATCCGGGCGGCCAATGGTGGTCCATTGACCGTGATGTTCCCCTTCATCGCTCAGTTAGAGGAATTCACTGGCGCGCGCGATATGCTGATGCGGGAAATTGACCGGGAAGCAGCCTTCGGCCATGTTTTGCCGTCGGAGTTGGAAATAGGCGCGATGCTGGAAACGCCTTCGCTCGCTTTTGCGCCCAAACACTTCTTCGAGTTGGCGGATTTCATCTCAATCGGGGGCAATGATCTAAAACAGTTCTTCTTCGCCGCTGACCGGGAAAATGAACGCGTTCGGCGGCGCTATGACACGCTGAACACCAGCTTTCTGGCCTTTATCGAACAAATCGTCGCGCGCTGCGTCGAAACAGAAACTCCGGTCAGTTTCTGTGGAGAAGACGCAGGTCGGCCAATTGAAGCGCTTGCATTTGCCGCTATGGGCCTGCGGTCCTTGTCGATGCGTCCGGCCTCCATTGGCCCGGTCAAACACCTGTTGCGTCGGATCGATCTGCGAGACGTACGGAGTGTTATCACCGAAGCACGGGCCAATGGCGCAATGACGGTTCGTCCAGCTATTAGCCAATGGCTGCGCACGCAAAGCTAAGTGATAGGTCTACCCGGCTCGCTTTTGCAGACGAGGGCGCTCAACTCGCTTGCGGAAATCCTCGATCAGGCTGGCACGATCTTCGCCCAGCCCGTCGGCCAAAAGCCTCAGCCCGAAATTCACACGTGCCATATCCTGGTAATAACTGGTAAAGGCATAGTTAATTGCGGCCCCTGACACAGCCCCCAACAATGGCACGGTTTGGGCCGCAAGTTTTTGCCCCAGAACCGATGCCAAACGCGGTGCAACCCGGGAGATCAAGCCTTGCAAGGTTGCCCCAGTAAGGCCAATGCGCATGGACAGAAAACTCGTGTCCAACCCATCGTCAGATTCCAGTGGCCCGGCAGAGGCAAAGACCATCAAGCAGTCCATGCGAGTTGCCTCGTCCGAAGGGTCATATCCGTGTTCAGCGGCGATCCCCTGAACCGCGCGCAAAATGACCGTTGTTGTCACTGGCAGCTCGGCCATGGCCGTCGGCAAACCGCCCAAACCGCCCGCAGCACCCGTGCCCATTGTCACCACGGTATTCAACCAGTCTTTTTGGTCCGGCAAAGCTGTTCGCGATCTGGCGGCAACGTCAAAGGACGTTTCTAACGCCGCGCGGGTCACATTGTCCAATTGGTTTGAAACCGAATTTGGCAGTCTTTTCAGGATGTTTTCCGCCTGCCCGCCGAACAAGCCAAGCACCTGCATGCCCAACCCATTGGCCGAACGGTACCGCTTTGCCAATTCGTCCAACACGGCTTCCCGGTCTGGCTTAACCTGTGTTACAATAAGAGATTGGCCTAAAGGTAGCTCTGAGGTTTCGGACGTCATTCTGGGGCCTCTCGCACGTAGCACACTCTGCAATAGATGGGGGCAAATGCCTGCATTGCAACCCTTAGTCGCGTCTCTAGCCCCGATCGGTCCGCTGGACGGGGCCGTGAATTCCCGTCCAAGCGCCATCTTTCAAAGCCAGCCCAAGCACCCGATCCGGGTTTGTCGGCGGGGGCATTTGCACGCCATTCAGCTTGCGAAACCCAAAGCGCTGGTAATAGGGCGCATCGCCGACCAGCAGCACACGTTCCCACCCTTTGGCGCGGGCTCGATCCAAACTGTCTATCATCAAATACCCGCCCAATCCTTCGCCTTGCCGCGTTGGGTGCACTGCAATTGGGCCCAGCAAAAGAACGGTTTGACCCGCGACAGTCACCGGCCAGAACCGGATCGCGCCGCCCAAAATTCCAAGATCATCATGGGCAACAAGACACAGTTCCCGCACGCGTCCAACGCCTTCGCGCAAGCGGTAAGACGACAGCGCCTCGCGCCCAGGGGCAAAGCACAGATCATACAACGCCTCAACTTCGCGCTGGTCTGCCTCGGTTTCTTCCCGCAGATACACCTGTGCCGCCCTTTCCTTTGCCTTGCGCCGCCCCAATCTTAGGATCAACCCGTGCGCCAGCTTGCCCTTTGCTGCGCGCCGCCCTAGCACAGCCGCAACCCCGCCGCCAAGAGGATCCCTGATGTTCTACCGACCAGAGCAAGGCCACGGCCTGCCCCACAACCCATTTAACGCGATTGTCACACCTCGCCCCATCGGCTGGATCAGCACGCGGGACGGAAACGGAGAAGACAATCTAGCGCCATATTCCTTCTTCAACGCGGTCGCCTACACGCCTCCGCAGGTCATGTTCGCTTCGACCAGCGCCAAAGACGACCGAGGCGACACCAAAGACAGCGTTGCGAATATACGGGAAACGGGCGTTTTCTGCGTCAACATCGTGGAATATGCGATGAAGGACCAGATGAACCTGACGTCCGGTATGTATCCGCGCGGTGACGACGAATTCGAATTGGCTGGCCTGCCCAAAGTTCAGTGCGATACGATTGACTGCGCACGGATCGGGTCTGCTCCCGCGAACTTGGAATGCCGATTAACGCAAATCGTTAAGCTGGAGGGAGAGTTCAATTTCGCCGTCCTTGGCGAGGTCACCGGAATTCACATGCGAGACGATTGCCTGAAAGACGGCTTGTTCGACGTGACCCATTTTCAGCCCTTGGCCAGATTGGGATACAGGGACTATGCGAGCGTCACAAAGGTGTTTTCCCTAAAACGCCCGCAAGAATAACAAAAAAGCCCGATGAAAGCGCTTTTGCTTTCATCGGGCTTTTGACGTGCTCGTTTCTTTAGTGGCCGCCGATGATCCCCGTGCGGACACCATAGTCAGCCGCAATCTGGTAGTCGGGGTCATCATCACTATCGATGATCAGCTGACCCGCTTTTGCCAACAGCTCGTGACAATCGCGGCTAAGGTGGCGCAGCTGGATCTTTTTGCCTGCGTCTTGGTATTTACCGGCCACAGCCTCGATCGCTTGTAGCGCCGATTGGTCCGCGACCCGGCTGTCGGCAAAGTCAACAATGACAACCGATGGATCCTGTGCCGGGGTGAACAGCTCGGAAAAACCTTCGGCAGAGCCAAAGAACAAAGGCCCTTGGATCTGATAGACCTTGGCCCCTTCGGGCGTCTCATAGGTCTTGGCGTGAATGCGTGTGGCGTTGGACCAAGCATAGGCCAGCGCCGATACGATCACGCCAACGACCACAGCCGTCGCCAGATCGGTCATGACCGTCACAACGGTTACCAAAATGATAACGGCGGCATCAGTCAAAGGTACTTTGCGCAAAATACGAAGCGAGTTCCAAGCGAATGTCCCGATCACAACCATGAACATCACGCCCACTAGCGCGGCCAATGGAATTTGCTCAATCAGAGGAGATGCAACCATGATGAACAGCAGCAGGAACAGGGCCGCCGCGATACCAGCGATACGAGTCCGGCCGCCAGATTTTACATTGATCATGGACTGACCAATCATCGCACAACCGCCCATGCCGCCAAAGAAGCCTGTTACAGTGTTGGACACACCCTGGGCCACGCATTCCTGTGACGCGCCGCCCCGCTTGCCTGTCATCTCGCCCACAAGGTTAAGGGTCAGCAGGCTTTCGATCAGACCAATTGCGGCTAGGATCAGGGCGTAAGGCAGGATTATGCGCAAGGTTTCCAGGTTCAGCGGAACCACTGGGATATGCAGCGATGGCAGACCCCCTTGGATAGATGCCATATCGCCAACCCGTGGGACATCAATGCCAAAGGCAATGACCAAGATCGCCGTGATCAAGATACCCGCCAAAGGCGCTGGAATCGCCTTGGTTACCTTCGGAATATAGTGGATTACGGCCATTGTCAGGGCGACCAGCCCCAGCATGATGATCAAAGGCCACCCGGTGATCCATTCGCCGCCGGAAACGCCGTGGCCCGAAACCTCGGCCGTGCCTGGCACTTTGAACTGGCCCATCTGCGCCAAGAAGATCACGATCGCCAGACCGTTCACAAAGCCCAACATTACGGGGTGAGGGACAAGTCGGATAAACTTGCCCAACCGGAAGACACCTGCTGCAATCTGGATCAAGCCCATTAGGACAACTGTAGCGAACAGATACTCGACACCATGCTGGGCTACCAAAGCAACCATAACAACCGCCAAAGCACCCGTGGCACCCGAAATCATCCCCGGACGCCCGCCCATGATCGCGGTGATCAGACCCACGATGAAGGCCGCGTAAAGGCCGACCAGCGGATTAACCCCAGCCACAAAGGAAAAGGCCACCGCTTCGGGCACAAGGGCCAAAGCAACCGTCAAACCAGATAAGATCTCAATCCGCCAACGTTCAGGTGTGATTCCCCGCGGGCTAAGATTAGAGAGGTCAGGCGGAGCAATTCGGCGCGCAAAAGAGGCCAGTGTCGAACGGGGCATAAGTGGACTTTCGATAGCATTCTAAGGGAGCTTGGTGGGGTGCAATTCATGCGTAGCGCTTCTGCGCCAGATTAGTGGCCTTTTGACAGTGTTTGTTCCAACGCACCACCCGTGCGCGAATGACCGCCCAGAAGGGTTGCGCCAAGGTCACGGATAAATGTCGGCCCACCGTTTCCCATTGCATTCAGGCCCCGCATTGGGCGACCTTCGGGTCAAAAGAAATGCATACAGGTACAAATATGGACAATTATCTTGGCGTAATTGGTGGATCCGGCGTCTACCAGATTGACGGGTTACAAGATGCCGCTTGGACCGAGGTCGAAAGCCCATGGGGGGCGCCCTCGGATGCGATCCTGACGGGGCGCTTGGACGGGGTCAAAATGGCGTTTCTTCCTCGGCATGGTCGGGGCCACGTTCATTCGCCCAGCACCGTACCTTATCGCGCAAACATTGATGCGCTGAAGCGGCTTGGGGTGACCGATGTAATCTCGGTCAGCGCTTGCGGATCGTTTCGGGAAGAAATGGCGCCTGGTGATTTCGTTGTCGTTGACCAGTTCATCGACCGCACCTTTGCCCGTGACAAAAGCTTTTTCGGCACGGGATGCGTCGCCCATGTCAGCGTTGCGCACCCAACCTGCCCCCGGCTGTCGGCCGCTTGCGCCGACGCTGCCCGCCTAACCGGCGTCACTGTGCATGAAGGTGGCACCTATCTGGCGATGGAAGGACCGCAATTTTCCAGCGTAGCCGAAAGCAAAATGTACCGCGATGCATGGGGGTGCGATGTCATCGGAATGACGAACATGCCCGAAGCCAAGCTCGCCCGCGAAGCCGAGCTTTGTTACGCCAGCGTTGCCATGATCACTGACTATGACAGCTGGCACCCTGATCATGGTGCGGTCGATATCACCGAAATCATCGCCACTTTGTCGGGCAATTCTGACAACGCCAAAGGGTTGGTCTCAAAACTGCCTGGTCTATTGGGGGCAACGCGCGAACCCTGCCCGCATGGCTGCGACCGCGCGTTGGAATACGTAATCATGACTGCGCCCGAAAAACGTGACCCGGCGTTGTTGGCCAAGCTGGATGCTGTTGCAGGACGCGTCTTGGCATGAAGCTGACCGCCATCATCAGCGTTTTTGTGATCAGCTTTTGCGGCCAAGGCCTGGCCGCAGAGTATGTTGAAACCGACGGCGCACTTAGCGATTCAGATTTCTACAGGGCCGTCGCATGCGGCGCAGCGCCCGGCGCGCCTTGTGAAAAGCCCTTTACCCATTGGCCCGCCGCCAAAGCATTGAACCTTAGCGTTTCTATCGAAGGCATTCACCCAGATTTTCCAACCTACAAAGTCGCGGCCGTTGAAATAGCACTGACCGAGGCCGTCGACGAGATCAACAATGTCCGGGCCGCCGTTCGCTTGCACATCCTGCCCGCAGGGACCCAAGCCGATATCCCAGTGTATTTAACGGGTGCGGGACGGGGGAAACAGGTTCGGGACACGGGGTTTCAGGGCTTGGATGGATCTGTGATCCAAGCGGGCCTTGTGACACTGTGGTGGCGCGACGGCGTGATCCGGTCCAGTGGTATTGCCCTTAGCCGCGATTTGCGCCGACGGTCAATCCGGTCAGTTTTGCTGGAAGAACTGGTTCAGTCCCTTGGCCTTGCGACGGATCTTCGGAACCCTTCCTATGCGGGCAAAACGATATTTGACGAAGACAGCAATGCCGTCACCAGATTGGTTGGCCAAGATGCCCAAGTGCTGCGTCTTCACTATCCGCGTTCGGGCTCGCTTAGTAACGCGAGCGAGTAATAGTTGCCAACAGGCCCATTCCAAAAGGACGACCTAGATATGACCTCTGCTGCCAAGGCGACAAAATCCGTTCAGGACTATATTCGCACGATCCCGGACTTTCCCCATGAAGGGATCATGTTCCGGGATGTGACAACGCTGTTTCTGGACCCTCGGGGGTTTCGCCTGGCTATTGACCAGTTGCTGTCACCCTATGTCGGCCAGCGCATCGACAAGGTCGCGGGCCTAGAGGCGCGGGGCTTTATTTTAGGCGGGGCTGTAGCTCACCAGTTGTCGGTTGGGTTTGTGCCGATCCGCAAAAAAGGCAAACTGCCCGGCAAAACGATCGAGCAAAGCTACATTTTGGAATACGGCGAGGCAACGGTCGAGATCCACGACGATTGTCTGCAACCAGGCGAAAAGGTTCTTTTGGTCGATGATTTGCTGGCCACAGGTGGCACAGCAAAGGCAGGCATAGCGCTAATCGAAAAACTAGGGGCCGAGGTTGTCGGCTGCGCATTTGTCGTCGACCTGCCAGATTTGGGCGGCCGCAAAGCCTTGGAGGAAATGGGCCAAGACGTGCATGCACTGGTTGCCTTTGACGGCGACTAAGTCGGGCGCTCTTTTCACTGAAAAAGCGCATCTGTTAACCAACTCGCAAGACTCATCGCTTAATGTGAGCGTGTTGAAGCGAATGTGGCAGTTTGCGGACCCACAAAACCGGCCAGTCCCTTACCTGAAAACCGGTAACACCATCCAATCCCCATTTGGCGCCTCGTACTCCTTTAGCGAGGCGCCTTTTTTATTGGCGCAACACGGCCCCGGGGTTGCAGGTACCATGGGGGTCAAGGGCTTGCTTAATTGCCCTCATCGCCAGCAGCTTTGTTGGATCACCATAGGTTTCCAAATCCTGGACCTTCATGCGCCCGATGCCGTGCTCTGCCGACATTGATCCACCCATCTCGACCGCGATGTCATGGACCGTCCGTTTAACATCCGCCCGAATATCATTATGTGCGTCCCGTGAAACTCCCTGTAAGGGGAAGACGTTAAAATGCAGATTGCCGTCCCCAACATGGCCAAAGCAATTGATGCGAAACGGACCAAGCGCAAAGATTGCTGCCTTGGCTTTTTCGATGAAACCCGGGATCACTGACAAAGGGACCGAGATGTCATGGCTGGATACAGACCCAATCCGCCGGTTCGCTTCGGGTATGCTTTCACGCACGGACCATAGATCAATGGCCTGCTGCTGACTTTGAGCTACGACGCCGTCGTTGACCAACCCGCCCTCGGCCCCTTGTTCAAACAACGACATCAATGTGTCTTCAGGCGAAAACGTCTCGGGCCCGCCAAGTTCCACCAAAACGCACCATTCGGGGGCATCGGGAAACGGGCAGCGGACCTGCGGCATGGTTTCTGCCAGAAAATCAAAGCCCTGCTTATGGATCAACTCAAACGCGGACACGTTGCCGCCAGCGATACGACCGGCCAACGACAACAGACTTAGCGCCGCCTTAGGGCTTTCTACCGCCAGCATCGCCGTGCCCGTGTGGACTGGCATCGGGCTAAGGTGCAAGGCGGCAGCCGTGATAATGCCCAAGCTGCCTTCTGCTCCTATCAATAGATGGCGCAGATCATAGCCAGTGTTGTTTTTACGCAACCGCGTCAGCGTGTTCAGAACCTCGCCATTCGGTAGAACCGCTTCGATCCCCAGACACAAGTCACGGGCGTTTCCGTATCGCAAGACATTAACGCCGCCTGCGTTTGTTGAAAGAACACCCCCGACGCGGGCAGAGCCTTCGGATGCCAGCGACAACGGAAACAGCCGGTCCATTTGCAGTGCCTCGGCTTGAACGTCCGCCAAGATGACACCAGCCTCGGCCACAATAACGTTTTCGTCAGGGTGTACCGAACGAATAGCCCGCATGCGATCCAGCGACAGGATCACGGGCCGCGGCAGATCTTGGGCGATCTGCCCCCCGACAAGGCCTGTGCCGCCGGAATAGGGCACCACAGGCACGCGAGCCATATGGGCTGCGCGCATCACCATCGCGACCTCTTGCGTGGAGGCGGGCGCGATCAACAAACCATCCGCGGATCGATAACGGCCACGTGGTTCTTCTAAATAATTCGGGGAAAGCTCTGGGAACGCCTGAGAGGGCAATCCAAGCGAAGCGGCAAACGCATCATCGGCGGGGAAAAGCTTTGTCATTCGAATCTGGTGAAGGAATTCGCTGAAAGTTTCAAGGGAGCGCTTAGGACAAATCCATTTTGCGCAGCCTACCCCGTGGTCGCGCGACCGCGCCGATCATTTCGCAATGCCGCATACAAAACGTGATTTCGCCAGCGCCCATTGATCTGCAAATAGCTTTGGGCAACGCCTTCATACTTGAAGCCCGCTTTTTCCAAAACGCCTCGGGACGCATTGTTTTCTGGCAAGCAAGCCGCCTGGATGCGACTCAGGTCAAGCTTGCCGAACGCAAAATCGCTTAGGGTCCAGATCGCTTCGCGCATATAGCCCTGGCGCGCAAAAGATTTGCCCATCCAGTAACCGATGGTCGCTGCTTGGGCCGGACCACGCCAAATATTGTCCAAAGTAATCGCCCCAACAAGCTGATCATCGCTTGCCCGGAAAATGAACAGTGGGAACGCGGAACCTTGTTTTATCGACCTGCGGGCCCAATACACCCGGTTGGTAAAGCTTTTGCGACTAAGGTGATCCGGGGCCCATGTCGGCTCCCACGGGATCAAGAAATCCATGGACGCGCTGCGCAAAGTGGCCCAATCCCGGTAGTCCGCATGAACAGGTGCTCTTAACACTAAACGCTCGGATTCGAGCCTTAACTTACGCGCTTTGGATTGAAGCATTAGGCCGCCAACCTTGATTGCACCTCGGCCAACAGTGGCGCGTGTTCAGCAGGGCCGTAAACAGCCATGGCCGCTTGACCGCCGCTACAAAGCGAAGCTGCGAATTTGCGAACATCATTAGCCGTCACCGCATCAATGCGCGCAACCGTTTCACCCAAATTGGGAACCCGGTTCCAAATTCCAACCAAGCGCGCCAAGCGTTCAGCTCGGCTAGACGGGCTTTCAAGGCCCATAACCAAGCCTGCTTTCAGCTGCGCCCGTGCACGATCAATTTCCGAAGCGCTCATGCCATCTGCGGCGCGTTTCAGCTCCTCTACAGACAGTGTCGCCAAGTCACCGATTTGTTCAGCCGACGTGCCAGCATAGATCGTGGTCAGGCCCGTTTCGGCATAGGCCCCGGCTTGGGCAAAGATGGAATAGCACAAGCCCCGTTTTTCGCGGATTTCCTGGAACAACCGCGAGGACATGCCACCGCCAAACGCGGTCGCAAAAATCTGACTTACATAGACGTCGGGGGCTGTGTAGCCGGGGCTTGGCATCGCTAGGGCGAAATGCACTTGTTCCAATGGCTTGATCTCGCGTCGCTCGCCGCCTGTGAAGGATGCAGGATTGGCCACGGACACAGGGCTTGCAGGCAAACCGCCGAATAGACGCTCGGCAAGTTTCAACACTTGGTCATGGTTCACGGCACCAGCAGCCGACAAAATCATCTGACCGGGGCCATAGTGTTGGCCTACAAACCCAGCCAAGTCTTCCCGGGAAAAGGACCGCACTCGTTCTTCAGGGCCCAGGATCGTTCGGCCCAAGGGTTGATCCGCGAAAGAACAATCTTGAAGCCAATCGAAAATCACATCGTCTGGCGTGTCCAAAGCCTGACCGATTTCTTGTAAAATCACACCGCGCTCGACCTCGATCTCGGCCGGATCGAACACTGGGTTCAGCAGGATATCGGCGATCACATCCATGGCCAAAGGAACATCATCCTTAAGTACCCGGGCGTAATAGGCCGTCACTTCCCGGGACGTGTAGGCGTTAATATATCCGCCCACGTCCTCGATTTCCTCTGCAATTTGCAGAGCTGACCGTCGCTTTGTTCCTTTGAACGCCATGTGTTCTAGGAAGTGGGCAATGCCGTTCTGTGCCTCGGTCTCGTGGCGCCCCCCGGCTAATACCCATATTCCTATGGCAGCAGAGCCAAGGCTGGGCATGGATTCAGTGACGACCCGAAAGCCATTGGACAAAGTATCGAGTTTAAGGCTCACGCGCGGCGGTTCTTTCTAATATGGGTCTCGAGTGCATCCAGATCATTCTCGACTTGGGTAACCCGTTCTGAACGCTCATAAAGGTTTTCCATGTGCGGGGGAAGGGGCGGATGAATGCCGCTGGCAGCCTCGACCGCGGCCGGAAACTTGGCGGGGTGGGCTGTGGCTAATGTTACCATCGGGCTTTGGCCATTGGACATGTCCCGCGCGATTTTTACTCCAATTGCCGAATGCGGGCACAGCAGTTCAGCGCTATGGGCAAGGGAATGGGTGATTTCGGCTCTGGTTTCTTCTTCGGACACCCGGCCGGATGTATAGGTTTCCCGCAAAGCCTGCAAAGCGCCTTGGCTGACTGTAAAGCCGCCTTCGGCCTTCAACTGGTCCATCAATTGCGCAACAGCGTTTCCGTCCCGGTCGTAAGCGTCGAACAAGGCCCGTTCAAAGTTGCTGGACACCTGAATATCCATAGAGGGGCTAATGGACGGGTGTACTTCGCTGGTGCGGTATTCGCCGGTAGACAGGCAGCGATGCAGAATGTCGTTTTGGTTGGTGGCAATGATCAGCTGATCAATTGGCAACCCCATACGCTTGGCGATTTGGCCGGCATAGATATCGCCAAAGTTTCCAGTCGGCACGGAAAAGCTAACCGAGCGATCCGGGGCACCAAGGCTGGTTGCTGCGCTAAAGTAATAAACTACTTGGGCCAGAACCCGTCCCCAGTTGATCGAGTTCACTCCCGCCAGTGCGATTTCATCCCGGAATTCAAAGTCATTGAACATGTCTTTAACCCGAGCTTGGCAGTCGTCGAAATGGCCGTTCAAAGCCAAGGCATGTACATTGTCTTCCGACGGGGTCGTCATCTGTCTGCGCTGAACCTCGGACACGCGGCCATGGGGATACAGAATAAAGACATCTACCGCGTCCAGGCCCCGGAAAGCTTCGATCGCGGCGGACCCGGTGTCGCCCGACGTAGCACCAACGATGGTCACTTTGGTGCCGCGCCGCTTTAGCTCGCGCTGGAACAAACGGCCGATCAACTGCATGGCAAAGTCTTTGAATGCCAGGGTTGGGCCGTGGAAAAGTTCCAACAAGAAATGGTTGGCACCGAGCTTTTTTAGGGGCGCACGGGCGTCATGGGCGAAGCCTTCATAGGCGCTTGCGATGTCTTCTTTGAACTCAGCATCTGTGAAGCTGTCGCCGATGAACGGGCGCATTACCTGAAAGGCGATATCCTCGTAGGACTGTCCGGCCATTGCACGGATCTGACCGGCAGAAAACTGCGGCACCTCGGATGGGACGAACAGCCCGCCGTCACGGGCCAGCCCGGTCAACATCGCCTCGTGGAATGGCAGATCAGGGGCGTTCCCCCGGGTCGAGACATAACGAATTTGGTTAGACATTAACGTAAGGGCCTTTAGTTAACGGGGCGACGTTGTCGCCATAGAAAGTATCCACTCATCAGAACCCAGATAATGGCCAGGCCAAACCAGGTTACAGCGTACTGCAAGTGATCGTTTGAAATGCCCGCACTGTCCACAGGCATTGGTGTCGCCTGCGGGTTGTTTTCAGAAGAAGACCGCAGAACGACCAACACAGGCTCTGTTTCCAGGGCCGCCGCCATCGCAGGTAAATCACGGGCAAACCACATGTTTCGCCCAAGATCAGGCTCTGGGGTGAAGCTGTCGACCTCGTTGGGCCAAAGCAGGTTGCCTACGACGGTCGCGGTCTCGATCGGGCGAGGGTCGTTCTTTTCTACCTCGGGGACAAAACCACGGTCCACAAGAATGCTGCGACCCTCGTCCGTTTTGAAAACCGTGATCGCGCGGAAACCGGGGCCGGTTTCTTTGGTGGATACGAGCACATCCAAGAACCGAGTTTGGAATTGGCCAGACACTTCTACTGGCAGATATTCATCTGCTTCCTCTGTCGGGGTCATAGGCAGCGCCACTGGGGCATCCAATAGGCGAAAGTCGATCTGATCCAAGATCGCTTCTTTCCATTCCAGTCGCTGAAGCTGCCAGACGCCCAACCCCACAAGGATCGCAGTTCCGACAACGCCAAAGATCAGTGGGAAAAGAAATCGCATCGTATCCTCGGGTCTAATGGGAAAAGGGCGCGACCATCGCCGCGCCCCTTCTGTATCATTTCTTACGTGGCGTAGATCTACTGGCCCCAGACGTAGATGGCCGCAAAAAGGAACAACCAAACAACATCAACAAAGTGCCAGTACCAAGCAGCCGCCTCGAAGCCGATATGCTGTTCGGCTGTAAAATGGCCCTTGCGAACGCGCAGGTAGCAGATGAACAAGAAGATCGTACCGATCACAACATGGGCGCCGTGGAAGCCAGTGGCCATGAAGAAGTTCGCGCCGTAGATGTTGCCAGCAAAGCCAAAGGCTGCGTGGCTGTATTCATATACCTGGAAGATCGTGAACAGGATGCCCAGACCAACGGCCAACAACAGACCGTTTTTCATATCTTCGCGGTTGTCTTCATGTGCCAATGCATGGTGCGCCCAAGTGGCGGCTGCACCCGAACATAGCAGGATCAGAGTGTTGATCAGCGGCAGGTGCCATGGATCAAAAGTTTCGATGCCGACCGGAGGGAACACACCGTCAACTGCAGGCGACAAGGGGCCCATTGGATACATGGCGTGTTTGAAGAATGACCAGAACCATGCCGCAAAGAACATAATCTCGGACATGATGAAGAAGATGAAGCCATAGCGCAGGCCGATGCGAACCACTTTGGTGTGATCGCCAGCGTGGCTTTCACGAACAACTTCTGTCCACCAGCCAAACATAGTCACCAAGACTGCTGCCAAACCGGCTAGGAACATGTAAGGGCCATCGTCATGCATCCACAAGACAGCGCCGAACAGCATGATGAAACCGCCTAAAGCACCGATGAAGGGCCAGAGCGAGGGCGGTAGAATATGGTAGTCGTGGTTCTTAGCATGGGCCATGGGTCGTGTTCCTCGGCTGTCGTTATTGGGGCGTTTTTACAATTGGTCGGGTTGAGAAGCCAGCGGCGTATCTAGCGCCGCATAGCCCTCGGGCAGGTCTACTTCATAGAACGTATAGCTGAGCGTGATGTGGCCCAGATCTTTCGCTTCGACATCGTCTACAATCTCTGGATCGACAAAGAAAGTCACCGGCATCAAAACTGTTTCGCCGGGGTCCAAAATCTGTTCCGAGAAACAGAAACAGTCGATCTTGACGAAATATCCTCCAGCGGCGAAGGGCGCTACGTTGTAGGTTGCGGATCCAGCAACGGCGACATCAGTTGGATTATGAGCTTCAAAGAAGGCAAGACCGGTTTCGCCGATGCGAATGTCCATCTCGTGCACAACTGGCTTGAACTCCCAAGGCATATCTCGGTCCAGCGAGCCGTCGAACTTAATAGTGATCGTCCGGTCCAGAATCACGTCAGAGCCTGCATCGGCGACGCCCGTCGTGCCGCCAAATCCGGTTACGCGGCAGAACAGGTCGTACAAAGGGACAGATGCCCAAGCCAAGCCGCCCATGACAACAACCACGGACATCAAGATGCGTACAGTTTTGATTTTTGGGTCGAGAGCTTTGCGTTGATTATCAGACATGGCGCTACTCCGACGCGCGGTCTGCAAGGGCAGCGCGCGGCGCGTGGTCAAAGCCTTCAACCGGCCCGCCATTCGTGATCTTGACCACAGTCAAACCGAAAACGATCACAATAAACGCTATCAAAGAAACCGCGACGCCTATGTTGCGTCCGGACCGGCGTTCGTGAATTTCGTGTGTCTTACCAAAAGCCAACTTAAAACCCCCATCCGCCGAAACGCATCACGATGCCTTCGATCAGCAATGCGCCGAACAACAAAGACAGGTACAAAAGCGAGAATTTGAAGACCTTGCGTTCGGTCGCGTAGTTGTCAGCCTCGGCCTGCTCTTCCGTGCGGTTCCAGATGTCCCACGCGCCTTTTACAAAGATCGCGTTCAGGACAACAGCAGCCGCCAGATAGATCGGCCCAGCGATAGAGGTGAAGCACAATGCAAATGCGACAGGCGCCAGCAGCAATGTGTAAACAAAGATATGCGTACGGGTCGATTTACGTCCATGAGTGACGGTCAGCATAGGCACTTTTGCCTCGTGATAGTCAGACTTCATGAACAGTGCCAGTGCCCAGAAATGGGGTGGCGTCCACATAAAGACCAGCAAGAACATCAATACGGACTCGATGCTGATGGACCCAGTCGCCGCGGCCCAACCGATCATTGGGGGAAATGCACCCGCGGCCCCGCCGATCACGATGTTCTGCGGCGTCGCACGCTTCAACCACATTGTGTAGACAACGGCATAAAAGAAGATGGTGAAGGCCAGCAAAGCCGCTGCAACCCAATTGGTCGCCAGCCAAAGCATGATCACCGACATAGCAGCCAGCGCACTACCAACGGCTAAGGCTTCTTCGCCGGTGACCTTACCTGCAGGAATAGGGCGTTTTTGGGTACGGCGCATGATTGCGTCGATATCTGCGTCCCACCACATGTTCAGCGCCCCAGATGCGCCACCACCGATGGCGATAAACAAAACGGCGCAGAAACCAATGAATGGATGAACAGCGACCGGTGCGACAAGCAATCCAACCAAAGCTGTGAACACAACCAAAGACATCACGCGCGGCTTCAACAAGGCGATGTAGTCGCCGAACTGGGCCTCGCCCTCAACAGTTAGAGGCGCAGACGATTGGCCGGTATAGCTGGTGTCGCTCATTTTACTCTCCGGTGGGGCCAGATAGTGCAAAGCGCGCGCCATCCAAGGCGCGCGCCAGATGCGGGTCAGTTAGTTAGATGCAACAGTCAATACGTCAGGAGTTCCTGCGAACTCTTTAACGGTGTCCGCGATCCAAGCGTCATATACTTCCTGGCTTACGACCTTGACGGTAATAGGCATAAAGGCGTGGTTCTTGCCGCACAGCTCAGAACACTGCCCAAAGTAGACGCCTTCCCGCTTTGCTTCAAACCAAAGCTCTGCCAAGCGACCAGGAACGCCGTCCTGCTTTACGCCAAAGGCTGGGATGGTCCAGGAATGGATAACGTCAGCGGCAGTTACCTGCACAACAACAACTTTGTTTACGGGAACAACAACCGGCATTGATGTGGCCAGCAAATATTCGTCCTGCGTATAGCCGTACTCTTCCAGCTCGTCGCGCTCTAGCATGAAGGCTTCATAGGCCAGGTCATGCTCGGGGTATTCGTAGCCCCAGTACCACTGGTAACCGGTCGCTTTAATAGTCACGTCAGCTTCTGGAATTTCCTGTTGTTTGAACAGGATCGGCAGCGAAATCGCAGCCAAAACAACCAGGATTATGACCGGAGCAAGGGTCCAAACGATTTCGATTGTGGTATGGTGTGTGAAACGCGCAGGTACTTTGTTGACCTTGGAATTGTAGCGCACAACGCACCACGCAAGCAGGGCTGTAACGAACAACGTAATCGCTGTGATCAAGATCAACAGCGCACCGTCAAGGCTCTGCAATTCCACGGCCAACTCGGTCGCTGCGGGTTGAAAGCCGATACCACCATCAATGGGACGGCCAACGATCTCAAGGTCAGCGAGAGCTTGCGCACTGTCTTGCGCTGAGGCGGCAGCGCCAAAAAGTGCTGCAATACCTGCAGTCGCTGCGCCGAGAATACGGTGTGTCAAAACCATGTTGTTTCTATCCTGCTTAGCAAGGGGAAGCACACCAGTGCACCCCCCCGTTCCAGATATACCGCAACTGTTGTGCGACATACCATTGTGTCCGGGCCTCGGTGTTCCATATTAAAGCGTATGAAACAAGCGTGCGACCTGCGCCTTTCGGTCGCTATTTAGCCCCTACGAAGGACATTCCTCATGGCCGACAGCCCCTTTCGCCCGTTCGAGACACAACTTGACGAAGCAGCAGCCTTGGCCGGCCTACGTTCTGCATTGGACGGCGCAGACGACGGCGAGCTGTTTCTTGAACGCCGTAAATCCGAGGCTTTGGTCTTGGATGATGGGCGCATAAAGACCGCCAGCTACGATGCCTCCGAAGGGTTTGGTCTGCGCGCTGTTCGAGGCGAAACCGTTGGATATGGCCATTCCTCGGAAATATCCGAGGCCGCTCTTGCTCGTGCCACAGGTACCGTTCGTTTGGCCGTCGGTGATGGCGGAGGAACCCTTGTCGACGCGCCGCGCGGGACAAACCAACGTTTGTATACCGATGCGAATCCCATGGCTGACGCAAGTTTTGGCGTGAAAGTGGAAACACTAAAGGAAATCGACGCATTCGCCCGAAGCTTGGATCCGCGCGTCGTGCAAGTCAGCGCGTCAATGGCCGCCAGCCTGCAAGAGGTCGAGATTCTGCGCCCCGAAGGCGCGTTGCTGCGCGACGTGCGGCCCATGACACGGCTAAACATCTCGATCATCGTTGATCAGGGCGGTCGGCGCGAATCAGGATCTGCAGGTGGCGGCGGTCGGTATGGCCTGGCCGCATTGATGCCCCGCGACCACTGGGAAGGGGTTGCCCGCGAAGCGTTGCGTGTGGCCTTGGTCAACCTAGACGCTGTACCCGCGCCAGCGGGCGCAATGGACGTCGTGTTGGGCCCTGGTTGGCCCGGCATCCTATTGCACGAAGCTGTGGGGCACGGGCTGGAAGGCGATTTTAACCGCAAAAACACCAGCGCCTTTGCGGGCCTGGTTGGCCAGCAGGTCGCCGCAAAGGGCGTTACAATTCTGGATGATGGCACGATCCCCGACCGGCGGGGCTCAATATCAATGGACGATGAAGGTACGCCAAGCGGAAAAACCACGCTAATCGAAGACGGCATTCTTGTCGGATACATGCAAGACCGCCAGAACGCGCGCCTGATGGGGGTCCCTGCGACAGGCAACGGGCGCCGCGAAAGCTATGCCCATATGCCTATGCCGCGCATGACCAACACATATATGTTGGGTGGCGACACAGCCCCAGGCGATATCGTTGCCGATCTAAAAGATGGGATCTACGCAGTGGGCTTTGGTGGAGGACAGGTCGATATCACCAATGGAAAGTTCGTATTCAGCTGCACCGAAGCTTACCGCGTGCAGAATGGTGTTGTCGGCGCACCAGTTAAAGGCGCAACACTTATCGGAGACGGCCCTACCGCCATGGGCCAAATCCGCGGGATCGGGAATGACATGGCGCTTGATCCGGGCATGGGCAATTGCGGTAAGAACGGCCAATGGGTTCCAGTCGGAGTCGGCCAGCCAACGCTTATGATCGGCGGCCTAACGGTCGGTGGGTCGGCTTCGTAAGGGAAAAGTGGGTCAATCTTGATAGAACTGCGGGCAAGTTTGCTGAAAAATGGCGGTGTAGCCGCAAAACATTCAACCGATTGATGTATTTTTTTCAAAACCACCCGTTTTGGTTTACGCCTTGTTAAGCTCTTTTCGTCAAAAGGGTTTCAGACCAGATGGACGGGTTCGGAAAAAGGCAACATCGCTGACCCCACCCACCCTCGCACCACCTTAGGCAATGCGGCTTGATCCCGGACATCTGGTTCACCCTTTCCACACATAAGCAGCGGGGTCATGTAAGGTGCCCATGCTACCCACCCGAACTGCACCCCCAAAATCTGAACAAGAAGCTCTGGATTGGTTGCAACTAATCCGGTCCCGCAGGGTCGGCCCCGCAACATTTCGAAGATTGCTAAGCGATTTTGGAACTGCGGCAGCCGCACTAGACGCCCTTCCGGGGATTGCAGCATCCGCAGGCGCAAAAGAATATTCGATTTGCCCCCGCGACGTCATCATTCAGGAATATGAGGCTGGCAAAAAAGCCGGCGCACGGCTGATCGCGCTTGGATCAGGCATCTACCCAAATATGTTAGCCGAAATAGACAGCGCACCCCCTATGTTGTGGACGCTGGGGAATACGGATTTGCTTTCAACACCGATGTTGGCGATGGTCGGGGCCCGGAACGCATCCTCGCTTGGCGGGCGCATGGCGCGGTCTTTGGCAAAAGGCTTGGGGGAGGCCGACTATACAATTGTTTCAGGATTGGCTCGGGGTATTGATGCCGCTGCGCATTCTGCGGCCTGCCCAACCGGTACCATTGCGGTCATCGCCGGGGGTGTCGACGTCATATATCCACGCGAAAATGCAAAACTAACCGAACAGATCCGTAACGAAGGGTTGTGTATCTCCGAACAGCCCATGGGAATGTCCCCCCAAGCCCGACACTTTCCGCAACGCAACAGAATCATTTCCGGCCTATCGCTTGCCCTTTTGGTGGTCGAGGCCGGGACCAAATCTGGAAGCTTGATTACCGCGAAAGACGCACTTGATCAGGGGCGCGACGTAATGGCGGTGCCGGGCCATCCCTTTGATGGACGCGCAGGCGGCACCAATCAGTTGCTGCGTGACGGGGCAACATTGATTCGGGGTGTGGAAGACGTTGTGAACGCTTTGCCCCCTTCCAGGCCCCAAGAGCCGCCTCAGGACATTAACGAAGCACCAGCCAGGATAGAGTCTGACAATCTGGACGCCGAAATACTGACACTGATTTCCGCCGCCCCCTGTCCCGAACAGGATATCTATGACGCATTAAGCGCCCCGGCAGGCGACATCACTCGTCACCTGTGCGAGCTAGAACTTTTGGGTCAAATCACTCGGCAAACCGGCGGAATGGTGGCGCAAGCCTAGAGCTTAATTTTGCACAGCAAGCGGCCCTTTGGCTCAGCCCTTGCAGATGCCATTGACAATTGGCGTGAAGCCTCCACATCTTGCCGCTTACCATTAGATCCCTGTTTCAAAGGTTTTTCATATGCCCGTTGTCGTCGTCGAGTCGCCCGCTAAGGCCAAGACAATCAACACTTATTTGGGCGATAACTATACCGTTCTTGCCAGCTATGGACACGTTCGTGACCTGCCTCCTAAGAACGGATCAGTTGATCCAGACAACGGATTCGAGATGCTGTGGGAGGTCGCAAGCGACAGCCAAAAACACGTTCGCGCGATTGCGGAGGCCCTAAAAGACGACCCCGAACTGATTCTCGCGACCGACCCGGACCGCGAGGGGGAAGCGATCAGCTGGCACTTAGAAGAGGCTTTGCGCAAGCGCCGTGCGCTGAAAAAAGACACCCCAGTTAGCCGGGTTGTTTTCAACGCGATCACCAAGACCGCCGTAACAGACGCTATGAAGAATCCGCGCAAAGTGGATATGGAACTGGTCGAAGCCTATCTAGCTCGCCGTGCTTTGGACTATTTGGTGGGCTTCAATCTGTCGCCCGTTTTGTGGCGCAAACTGCCCGGCGCAAAATCTGCTGGTCGCGTGCAATCCGTCTGCCTGCGCCTGATCGTAGAACGCGAGATGGAGATCGAGGTCTTCAATCCGCGTGAATATTGGAGCGTCAAGGCAGAGCTGACCACCCCACGTGGCCAGAGCTTTGAAGCAAAGCTAACAATTCTTGCGGGCCAAAAGCTGGATAAGTTCGACATCTCGAACCAGGCTTCGGCAGAGCTTGCAGTCCAAGCAATCAGCTCGCGCGATTTGGCCGTCACCAGCGTCGAAGCCAAACCCGCAAATCGCAATCCATCTGCGCCATTTATGACCTCGACCCTGCAACAGGAGGCCAGCCGTAAATTCGGCATGGGCGCTCGCCAAACCATGAGCACGGCCCAAAGATTGTATGAAGCCGGACACATTACTTATATGCGGACCGACGGCATTGACATGGCACCCGAAGCAGTCACAGCAGCCCGCGAAACGATCAAGTCCAGGTTCGGCGCGGAATACCTGCCGGGCTCCGCTCGGGTCTACAAAAACAAAGCCAAAAACGCGCAAGAAGCCCACGAATGCATCCGCCCAACCAATATGGACAAAGACGCCGACGCGCTGAAGTTGATGGATGGCGACCAGCGCAAACTGTATGACTTGATCTGGAAGCGTACCTTGTCCAGCCAGATGGAAGCCGCCCGGATGGAACGCACGACGGTCGATATTGGCAGCGCCGATGGTCAGGTTGTGTTGCGTGCCAATGGCCAAGTCATGCTTTTTGATGGCTTTATGGCGATCTATACAGAAGGCAAAGATGAAACATCTGATGACGATGATGCAAAGCGTCTGCCCCAGATGTCCCAGGGCGAAGCCATGGCCAAGAACTCCGTTGCCCCGGAACAGCACTTCAC
>SPJP01000039.1 GCA_006844665.1 Paracoccaceae bacterium | reverse complement strand
ACACGAGAGGGTATTCCCGCGTCTCCGTTCCTTGCCTTTCATGCATCATTGCGATGCATTGTCGGGCAACGGCCAGACAAAAAATCTGTCAAACCAGCAGGGCAGGATTAATGGGTCCTGACCCTAGCGCACAGGCTTTTCCAGCGCCTTTTGCAGCGCGCGCAGATCGTCGGGCATCTCGGATTGAAAGCTCAATGTCTCACCGCTGACCGGATGAACGAACCCCAGGCTTGCCGCGTGCAGCGCCTGGCGGGGAAAGTTTTTGGCCACATCGGCCGAAGCCTCGCCCAGCGCCTTGGCCGAAATCTTGCGCCCCAGACCGTATGTCTGATCGCCGATCAGCGCGTGACCGACCTTGGCCAGATGCACCCGGATCTGATGGGTGCGCCCGGTTTCCAGCCAGCAGGTGACGCGACTGATCACGGGCGGGGTGCCAAAGGTCTGGTCCGTACGCGCCCGGGTGACAGCATGGCGGGCCCCGCTGGCGCCTTGAGGCAGTACGGACATTTTTTGGCGATCCCCCCGGTGGCGTCCGATATGGGCGTTGATGCACAGGATGTTTCCCGGCTCGAACGACACGCCCGCATGGCCCACAAGCCGCGGATCGGCGGCACTGGGTACGCCGTGGACAAAGGCGATATACTCGCGCCGCGCGGTGTGCTTTGCAAACTGGACAGACAGCCCGTGATGGGCCGCGTCCGTCTTGGCCACGACCAGCACGCCCGATGTGTCCTTATCGATGCGGTGCACAATGCCCGGGCGCTTTTCGCCGCCGATGCCCGACAGGCTGTCGCCTGCGTGATACATCAACGCATTGGCCAAAGTGCCCGTCCATTGCCCCGGGGCCGGATGCACCACCATGCCTGCAGGCTTATTGACCACGATCAGTTCGTTATCCTCGTACAGAATATCCAGCGGGATATCCTGCGGGATTAGCGAGGTTTCCTGCGCCGGGGCCAGTGTGATGGCAATCTCATCCCCCGGCTGCACCTTGGATTTGGAATGCAACACTTCATCCCCGCGCATCACGGCGCCATCCTCGATCAGCTTGGCCAGGCGGGACCGCGACAGGCTTGCGTCCACTGGCACATCCCGCGCCAATGCCTTATCAAGCCGCGCAGGCGCGTCGTCCGACAATACGACTGTCAAAAGTTCAGAATGTGAGGACGTCATGGAACAGGAACCTGTAAGCGAGGGCAATCTGCGGTTTCTTCGGGTACTGGTAACGGTTCTGACCGTCACCATGATCGGCGGGTTGATAGCTGTGTTCAGCGTCATTGTCATCCGCTTCCCATCCGCAGGGTCTATGGTGTTACCAGATGCCGTGCAATTGCCCGATGGCGTCGCAGCAGATGCCGTGACCTTTGGGCCCGATTGGATCGCGGTTGTGTCCGGCAATGAAATCCTGGTGTTTGACCGCACCAGCGGCGATTTGCGCCAAACCGTGGACCTGACCCCGTAACGGCTGAAAGCGAGGCCCCCTAAATGACTATTCGTGTCCTGTTTGTCTGTCTGGGAAATATCTGCAGGTCGCCTACGGCTGAAGGCGTGTTCGCAAGCCTTGTTAATACAAATGCGGTCTTTTCGGACAGCGCGGGCACCGGCGCGTGGCATGTGGGCGAGCCGCCGGACAAAAGATCCCAGGCCGCCGCCAAGCGCCAAGGCATCGATCTAAGCGGCCAGCGCGCGCGGCAAGTCACCAAGCAGGATTTCCACGACTTCGACCACATCCTCGCCATGGACAGCAGCAATCTGGCGGCCTTGGAGCGGATGCAGCCGGCCGGGGCCAAGGCCAAGCTGGGGCTGTTGTTGGATCACCACCCTGACACCGAACTAAAGGATGTCCCCGACCCCTATTACGAGGACGGGTTCGACACTGTGTTTCAACTGGTCAAGCGCGCCTGCGATGGGCTGGCCAAAGACCTAAAAGTTTAGGAACAGTACGTCTGGGCCGCATCGCCAAAGGCGCGGTAGCGTTCCCAGAACTTTCGGTCCGCGCTGCGGGACGATTGCCGCACCTCTTGTGCGCGGTGGGGGTCGCGAAAGAACCCCGCTGCTTTGCGCTGTTCGGAATTGCGCAAGGTCAGATCCGCCACCTGCTGAATACATCCGCACAAATTAGGGTTGGCCGCATCCCGCCCGCCGGACATGCACGCCCGCTCGATCACGCCGCCTTGTACGGGGGCGGTCAAAGCAATGATCACGATGCTGAGAAAGAGCGGTCGAAGCATGGGCGAAAATCCTGTAGGCGAAAATGGTCAAATAAACTGCTGTCCCCAAAACGCGCGGCTTATAAACCCGCTTGAATTGCGTCTTGGTGCGGCCAGTATGGCCAAGTTTTGCCAATTCATCAATTCCGGATTGCGCCTTTTTGCGCATCCCTAGGGGGCAAGCGGCCCGACGCCCCTAGGGCTTGATCCGGTAGCCGATCTTGAACCAATACCAGGCCAGCCCCGCCACACAAGCAAAGGTGGAAAATACAACCATCGCCCCCAAGAAGGGCGCGGAATCTGACGCCCCAATAAATCCGTAGCGCACCCCGTCGATCAGATAAAAGATCGGGTTCAGATGGGTCAGGATCTGTAGAACTTTAGGCAGCCCTTCGATGCTGTAAAACGTGCCCGACAAAAAGCTAAGGGGCACGATGATGAAATTGGTCAGGGCGGCCATCTGGTCGAACTTGTTGGCGAATATGGCAGCAATCACGCCAAGCGCACTTAGCAGCCCTGCCCCCATCACAACAAAGCCCAGTGCCACAAATGGATGGGCCGGAAACACCCCAAGGGTCAGCCCCACTGCAACGGTAATCGCCAGCGCCACGATGATCCCGCGCACCAATCCGCCGGCGATATAGCCGGTCACCAGCTCGGCCGCGCTTAGGGGCGGCATCAGGCTGTCGACGATATTGCCCTGCACCTTCGCAATCACGATCGAGCTGGAGGTATTGGCAAAGGCGTTCTGGATCACCGTCATGGTCAGAATGCCGGGGATCAGGAATTCGACGAAGGACACGCCCATAACCTCGCCCCGGCGCGGACCGATGGCCAGAGTGAACACGGTCAGGAACAAGCCTGTGGTGACCAACGGGGCCAGCAAGGTTTGGGTCCAGACAGTCGCAAAGCGGCGGATCTCACGCTCGATCAGGGTGGCAAGGCCCAGCCAGTTCACCCGCCCAAACCGCCGTACTCCAAGGGTAGAATAGTCCTGCATTGGGGGGCCTCTTTAGATTCGGTTTAGCTCAATTGCGTTGCTTGACTTGTATCCGGCCAGACGATGGTTACAATAGAACGCTGACTGAGACTGTCGCAGAGGCCCGGGCGCCCATCGCCCGGCCTTTTCTTTGCAAAGGAATGCCAAGATGTCATGGACCGACGAACGCGTTGAGATCCTGAAAACCATGTGGGGCGAGGGCAAGAGCGCGAGCCAGATCGCCAAAGAGCTGGGCGGCGTAACCCGCAACGCGGTTATCGGCAAGGTGCACCGGCTTGGGCTGTCCAACCGCAATGGCGGTGGCGGATCCAATGCTGCGGCCAAAACAGCGCCCGCAGCCACGCCCAAGGAAAAACCCGCAGCCCCGGCAGCGGCAGCCCCCCCGCCCCCAAAGGCGGAACCCGAAGCGGCCCCTGCCCGGCCCGAGCCGCGGACCATGTCCGCCTCGCCGCCCCCTGTGCCGTTCCGCAAGGCTATCGTGCCCGCAGGCCAACCCCTGCCGCCCCAGCCTTCGACCAACGAAATCAGCCCCGAAGCCTTGGCCAAGGTCAACGAAGTTGAAAAGCACGCCAAGAAAATCAGCCTGATGGAGCTGACCGAACGGACTTGCAAATGGCCCATCGGCGACCCCGCGACCGAGGATTTCTGGTTCTGCGGCCTGCCTTCGCAGCAAGGCAAGCCCTATTGCGAAGCCCATGTGGGCGTGGCGTTCCAACCTATGAGCGCCCGCCGCGACCGTCGCCGCTAGATCGACGGCACGTATATTTCTGAAAAAACCGCCCGTAACTCGGGCGGTTTTTTTGTGGCCAAAGGGTTGGAAATGCCGTGAACCCGGACGGGGCTCGCACAAAAAACGCTCAAAAATACATTGTCCGCCAAATTTGTATACAATCTGCCGCATAACGGTAAACACCTTTGCCCCGCGCCCTGTCCAGCGTCCAAGGCACTTGTTTTTGTTTCGGAATGGATTTGAGATTCTTTGAAATATATCGCAGCGGCGAGTATCTGTTCATGCTGCTACAGGGCGCGATGTTCAGCATATTGTTGACCGTTTCAGCCGCAATTCTGGGCTTTCTGATGGCCCTTGCCTTATCGGGCGTACGCTTTGCCGGCGTGCCCTATCTGCGCAACATCGCGACCGGTTATGTGGAATTCATCCGCAACACGCCTTTGATCGTGCAGCTGTTCTTCGTCGCCTTCGGCCTGCCGTTGCTGCTCGGCTATCAATGGCCGTTCTGGGCCCATGCCCTGCTGGCACTGGTTTTGAACTTTTCAGCCTATTTTTCGGAAATCCTGCGGGCGGGCTACGGCACCGTCGGTGCAGGACAAAGCGAGGCCGCATCGGCCCTAGGGCTGAGCAAGCTACTAATTTTCTTCAAGATTGTCCTGCCCCAAGCCGTGGCCAAGATGTATCCTTCCCTGGCCAGCCAATTCATCTTCTTGTTCCTGACCACAGGCGTGATTGCGGAAATTGGGGTCAATGATCTGACCCAGGCCGGGAAATTCATCGACAGCCGCACTTTTCGCACGTTCGAGGTCTATTTCACCCTGACGGTGATCTATATCGCGATCTCGCTCAGCTTTAAGCTGGGGCTGGCCGTGCTGCAGAAACGCTTGTTTGCCTGGCAGGTGGCACGATGAAAGATCTGTTCGTATCCATCTTTGGCGCGCCTGAAGGGGTGGTTCTGTTTCAGCTGCTTTATGCCACGCAGTTCACCATCTACCTGTCCCTTGTCGCCTTTATCGGCGGAGGCATCGCGGCGGCCGGCATCACGGTCTTGCGAATTCTGCCGTCCAAGCCCGCGCAGTTCGGGGCCCAAAGCTATATCTGGTTCTTCCAATCCGCCCCCCTTTTGATGCTGTTGTTCCTGTTCGGTCTGGGCGTTCCGCGTTTGCTGGGCTTTGACGTCAACATCTGGGTCGCCGCGATTATGGCCCTGACCTTGTACAGCAGCGCCTATCTGGCCGAGGTCTGGCGCGGCGCGATCCAAAGCCTTCCCACAGGTCAGTGGGAAGGGGCCGAGGCGCTGGGGTTAAAGTTCTTTCAAACCCTGCGTCTGGTCATCCTGCCCCAAGCGGTGCGCGTGTCCCTGGCCCCCACTGTCGGCTTTCTGGTCCAGATCATCAAAGGCACCTCGCTGGCCTATATCATCGGGTTTTCCGACGTGATGAGCATCGGCAAACGCTGGGCCAATGCGCCCGTCGAGGGCACCGAACCCTTCATCATCTACCCCTTGATGGCGCTGATCTATTTCTCGCTGTGCTTCCCGCTGTCCCGTCTGGCTTTGAGACTGGAAAAGCGTCTGGGCACGGTCCCCAAAACCCCGCCCGTTGCGGCCTAACCTTTCAAAACGTCTAAAGGAAACACCATGAACAAGTTCACGACTTTCGTCGCAGCCGCCGTGATGGCCCTGCCCGTCATGGCCAGCCAAGCTGCCGCTGATCTGGCCGATATCCTTGCCTCTGGCACTGTAAAAATCGCGGTTCCTGAATCTTTTGCACCGTTCGGCTCACTGGGCGCGACAGGGGAATATGAAGGCTATGACGTGGATGTGGCCAAGCTGATCGCCGCTGATCTGGGCGTCGAGCTGGAACTGGTGCCTGTCACCTCGAACCAGCGTATTCCGTTCCTGGAAACAGACCGCGTTGACCTTGTGATCGCAACTATGGGCGCCAACCCCGAACGCGCCAAGTCGATCTGGTTCTCGTCCGCTTATGCGCCGTTCTTTTCGGGTGCGTTTGCGGCCAGCGGCAAAGCCATCGCAGGTGTACCTGATCTGGCGGGCATGTCCGTTGGTCTGACCGGCGGCACATTGGAAGATCTGGAGCTGACAAAAATCGCGCCTGAGACAACCGAGATCATCCGCTTTGGTGACAACGCCGCCACCCGCGCCGCGTTTGAATCCGGTCAGGTCGACGTTTTGGTCAGCGGCAACACCGTTGCGGCCGCCATCAGCGCCGCCGATCCGGATGCCGATATCGAAACCAAGTTCATCCTGAAAGAATCCCCAGCCTTTATCGGCGTCAAAAAGGGCAATCTGGACCTGCTGTTCTGGGTCAACACCTTCATCCTGCACAAGACCCTGGGCGGCGAGCTGAACACGCTTTCCAACACATGGCTGGGCCAGGATCTGCCAGCGCTTCCTAAACTGTAAGCACTGAATAAATCTTTGAACGGACAAAGCAGCCCACGCCGCTTTGTCCGTTTTTCTTTGTTTAGGGCTTTGGTGACGTCGCATACAGCTTTGGCCCCGGACCGCGTTTGGGGCGGTGGGGCAAGGCGTTGAATGCTCGGTCATATATAATTGGCAGTTAGGTTAGAAAGCGGCGCCGCTTGGACAAACGGGACAAGCCATGGGGCGGGGGCCCCATCCTTCGAACGTTCTGCGGGCCGGGGCGATAATCCCGGCGGTTTCCGTTTTGGCCCGGCCCTTCTTTACGAACCGGATTGAAGCTTCACCGGGGGTTATAGCCCTTTGCGATTAATCGCTTGTTAAGCCGCCGTACGCAGGGCGCTGGGGCGGTGATGTTTACGGCTGGTTTCAATACACGGGCGGCCGCGGAATTCGGTGGCAAATGTCGTGTCCGGCACAAAGCCCGTACGTTGCATCAACCGGATCGAGGGCAGGTTGCGATAATCAGCAATACCCACCGCCGTTTGCGCCGGGCTTTTCCGCCAAATCAGGTCAAGGGCTGCATCCAAGGCCCGAATTGCATGGCCCCTGTGCTGTACGTCGCGGGCCAAAGTGATGCCAAACTCCACCTCGGATCCGTCGGGCACCAGGTACAACCCGATATCGCCCAACAACAAGTTCGGCGCGCTTTGGTCGGCAATGGCAATCTGGCACCAGCCGCCGGGGGTGAACAGCGGGGCTGTGGCCATTTCCTGCAAAAAGCCCCGCGCCTCGGCCCCGGTCATTTTCGACCAGCCTTGATAACGCGCCAGTTCCGGGTCGTTGCGGGTTTGCCAAAAGCGCGGCAGATCCGACGGGTGCAGACGACGCAGAAGGGTTCCGTTTGAAAGGCTAAGAACTGTCATTTTGAATATTCCATCAAGTCCCAACGGTTTCCAAATGGGTCACGGAACACCGCGACCATGCCATAGTCTTCGGACCGGGGCGTTTCTTCAAAATCCACGCCAGCGGCCAGAAATGCAGCGTGATCCGCAGCAAAATCCTGAGTTTCCAGAAAGAACCCGACGCGGCCCCCGGTTTGGTTCCCGATCGCGGCCGTCTGGCGCGCATCCACTGCGCGGGCCAGCAAAATCGCCGTGCCCCCGCCGGTAGGCTGCACTGTCACCCAACGCTTGCCATTGCCCATGTCCTGATCTTCGACCAGCTGAAAGCCCAGCTTGCCGACGTAAAAGGCCAAGCCTTCGTCATAATCCGGAACAACAATTGCGATGCGTCCGATGCGACGGGTCAATTGCCGCCCCCGAGCAGCCCGCGCAGGGCGTTTCCGACCTCGTTTTCCAATTGCTTACGGACTTCATCGGCTTGCTGATCCACCCGGTCGCGCACGGCTTGTTCCACATTGCCGCCTGCCGCTTCCACATCGACACCCAACTCTCGCTGCAGGGCCTCTTCAGCTTGGGCGCGCACGGCGGCTTCGGCTGCGGCGCGTTCTGCGGCAAGGTTCTGATCGATAAGGGCGGCCAGATCGGGGCGGAAAGACAGGTCGTTCCAAGGCCCTTCGATGATCACCGGAACCGAGATCCCGTTCCCGCCGGTTTGGGCCACAGGGGTAAAGCGATATTGCAGGGTTTGCGCACCGATATTGACCGCGCCCGCACCGGTGGCCTGAACCAGGGGCGCGTCAAAGTTCAGATCACTGTTCGTGGCAATCCCGCCATCCATCGTGACAGAGGCCGTGACCCCGTTGAACACGGTTTTTGAGCCTTCGCCCCGATAAGACGCATCCAGATTGCGCAGCATTCCCGCCAGATCCAGACCCAAAATCTCGCCCTGGCCAATCGCGATGCTACCTGATCCCGACAGCGAGTTCATCAGGGCATGGACGGAATTGCCTACGGCCAGATATTTCAAAGCCCCATTGGCGCTGCCCACAAGCCGGTCTTGCCCGGCCAGATCGTTCAGCAAGGGCTGCAGGGCGATGTTGGACAGACGCAGATCGCCACCCACGCTTAGCCCGCCGCGCCCGTTGAACACCGCCTGGCCAGTCAGCCCGCCGCCATAGGCTGCGACTTGGTTCAATGCAGCCACAAGGCGACGGTCTTGCAAGGTCAGCACGGTGTCGACAACGCCCAGACGCGCCAAACCCAGATCGACCGTATTGGCCTTTAGCGTGACAGTGGCGTTCATCAGGCCAAGGGCGCTGACATCAAGTTTATCGCGGGGCCAGCCGGTGCCCGATACCGCCGGGTCAGAGCTGCCGCCGGTGGTAAACGGGCTAAGATCCAGATCGCCTGCGGAAATCCGGGCGGTTAGGTTCGGGATGTCTGACAGGGCCAGATCAGCCTCTAGCCTCAGCGTGTTGCCGCCAAGCCGGGCCGTTGCGCCGCGCAGATACACTGTTCCAGGGCCATCGCTGGCATAGATCATCTGGCCGTCAAATCGGATATTGCTGCCTAAACCACCGGGAAGGCTTGGCGCGGATTGGCCGGCCAAGCGCATAACGGGGCCAAGATCGGGCACGCCCACGCCCAAGGTCACATCGGCTGCAATCGGGGCAAGCCCGATGCGGCCCGACAAATCGACTGTCGCGCCCGCCGCCTTGATCGCCAGATCGACAGGTTCGACCGTGCCCGCCAAAAGCCCCGCGATATTGGTGGCCGAGCCCGTCAGGGTCAGTCGTTCGCCGTTATAGGTCAGCCCGCCGTCCAAACTGGCCCGTCCGGTCAGCGAGGGCAGTTCCACCGACAGATCCACATCTTCCAGCGCGATATTCGCACCAGTGCCATGGTCCACCCATGTCAAAGACGCATCTGTCAGCAAGGCCTGGCCCAGACTGAAATCCGACGGCAAAGAAGACGCAGCATCGCCTTCGGCGCCCGTGTCTTGGGGCGCGGGTGATGCGCCCGAGAATTCCCAGTTGCCCCGACCATCGGCCCGGCGTTCCAACAGCACCTTTGCGCCTTTGGCGGTGACCTCCTCGATCTGGACCGAGCCGCTGAACAATGGGGTCAATT
>SPJP01000048.1 GCA_006844665.1 Paracoccaceae bacterium | reverse complement strand
GACGACATGATCGTGCGGTTTCAGGCCACCGAATTCACCCGCACCCCGCGCGGCAACCGCCAAGCGGCGGAACTGGGCTTTGACGGGGACCCGTTTGGATCAGCGGATTCCCTGTCGATCTTGTCCGAACCGATCCTTGCGGGCGACATCCAGATGACGGGGCCGGGATATCCCTATGTTTTGCTGCCCGAATGCCAGACCACCGGGGGCTATCCGCGCATTGGTACGGTCATTCCCGACGATTTGCCCAAGGTGGCGCAGGCCGGGGCGGGCGTGGTGCTGCGGTTTGAATTCGTCACCCACGCGGAGGCTGTCGCCGCTTATTGCCCGGCGGAAACTTTGCTGGTTGCGTTGAAAGCCAAGTGCACAGCCCTGATCCGCGACCCAAACGCAATCCGGGATCTGCTGTCTTATCAATTGATCAGCGGCGTGGTGTCGGGGTTTGAGGACCCTTAGGCGCTGTTCTTCATGATATGTGCTTCCAAGGCTGCGATGCCTTCGTCTAACCCCTTGCGGCCGCAGCCCAAGCGGAACCGGTCAGTCGGGGTGTCGTTCAGGCCCGAACGGTAGATGCTGCTGGGCAGGAACAACACGCCGCTTTGTTCGACCAGATCGGCGCAGAACGCATCGACGCCTTCAGGCCCCAAGTAACGTGGGAAGGCCATGCAGGACCCTTGGGGACGCTGCCAGTCGAACAGGTCCGTGTGGCGGGCAAAGAACGCGTCCCATTTGGTTAAGTTCTCGTCCACGATGTCGCAATTGCGCGCCAGGATCGCGTCGCGGTTTTCTACAGCAATCAGGGCCAAACGTTCGCTTGGGGCGGAATTGCAGATCGACAGGTAATGCTTGAACCGTTCCATCCGGGACAACAGATCGGTATCCTGACAGGTGATCCAGCCTATGCGCAACCCGGGTAGCCCATAGGATTTGCTGGTCACCCCAAGGGACAGGCCGCGTTCGTAAATATCTGCGATAAAAGGCAAATGTTGGGTGCCCGTGGGGCCGAGGCCGTTGAAAATCTCGTCATGCAGGATGTAGATCCCGTGGTGGCGGCACAGCTCGATCAGCGCGTTGTACCGGTCCAAGGACAGGATCGCGCCGGTGGGGTTGTGGGGGAAGTTGATGGTGATCAGTTTGGTGTTTGGGCGGATTTGGGCTGCGACGCGGTCGATATCCAAGGACCAGTTGTCGTTTGGGTCCAGTGGCACGGCCGAGGCTTCACCCAGCGACAGAGGCAGTTCTTCGTGGGATTGGTAGTTTGGGGTGACCATGATGGCGTGGCTGTCCTTGTCCAGCAGGACCGAGTTTGCCGCATAGATCCCTTCGCTGGCGCCGGAAAAACACAGCACATTTTCTGCGGTTTGACTGGAATGAGTAGCCGCAATGGCCGCCCGTAGATCTGGGGCGCCGTATGTTTCCGTATAGCCCAGCCACAGGTTTTCGAAGCCGTCGCGTTGCTCGGGCGTGGCAAGGGCCAGCAGCTCGGAAACGCTCAGGCTTTCGGCGTCAGACGCGGTCATATGGTGGCGTGCTTTGAATTCCCATTTTGAGAAATGAGTTTCGAGCCGAAAGTCTGGAAGGCTGGGCATGGCGGGCTTTCATTGGGGTGTTCTGGGCGAGTGTGACGCGAGCGGGCGGGGAATGTAAAGCGCCCGACGGGGCGGAAAAAGTCGTGGTCGCGACATTTGCGACGCGAACGGGCGGGCGCGCGGCACGATGCGTTTGGTTCTATGAAAGCGCATGAAAGGAGCCCCCATGACCGATTTCCCGAGCTATTGGCAGAACTATATCGACGGCGCGTTTTGCGATGGTGGCGCGGGGCGGATCACGGTGGATGATCCCGGCACGGGCGCGCCCTTGGCCCAGCAGGCTTGCGCGGATGCTAGGGATGTCGACCGCGCGGTGGCGGCGGCCCAGCGGGTGCATCTGTCGGGCGTTTTGTCGGATTTGCGCCCGGTGGAACGGGGCCGCATGGTGCAGGCCATGGGGCGTTACCTGTTGGAAAACCTGGAAGAAATCGCCACGGTTCTGACGCGAGAATCCGGCAAACCCCTGTGGGAAGCCCGGATCGAGGTTGAAGGGGCCGCCCGGTATTTTGAATATTACGGCAACCAGGCTGAAACGGTCGAGGGGCGCTCGATTCCGCTGGGTAAGGGCTATTTCGACTTTACCGTGCACGAGCCCATGGGTGTGTCGGCCCAGATCATCCCGTGGAACTATCCGCTGGAAATGACGGCGCGTTCCCTGTCTGCGGCATTGGCGACGGGCAACACATGCGTGATCAAAACGCCGGAACTGGACCCGTTGTCGAACACCTATTTCGCCAAAGCGGCCGAGGCGGCGGGCTTGCCTGCAGGGGCGGTGAATATCCTGTGCGGCCACGGGACCGAGGCGGGTGCCGCTTTGGCCAGCCACGCGCGGGTCAACCAGATCGTGTTCACAGGCTCGGTCGCTACAGGCATTCGCATTGCCGAGGCTGCGGCGCGAAATATTGTGCCATGTGTGTTAGAGCTGGGGGGCAAATCGGCGGCGATTGTTCATGACGACGCTGATCTGGACGCCTTTGTGAATGATGTGCGCTGGGGGATCTATTTCAACGCGGGCCAGGTTTGTTCGGCCATGTCGCGGATCATCGCCTCCGACAAAATCCATGACGAGCTGGTGGACCGCATCACCGGCCTGGCCGAAGGCTTGAGCGTTGGCCCGGGGATCGAGCGGGTCGCACAGGGGCCGAATATGGCGGCCATGGCAAGCTTAGCGCAGCGCGACCGCGCCGCCGCGATGGTGGTGCAAGCCCAGGCCGATGGGGCACGCTGTGCCACAGGGGGCCGGGCGATGAACCAGCCGGGGTTTTTCCTGGAACCGACGGTTCTGACAGACGTTACCCAAGATATGCAGATCGCACAGGAGGAGGTCTTTGGACCTGTCGTTTCGGTCCTGAAATTCCGAGATGAGGCCGAAGCTATCGCGATGGCCAATGCCACGCCCTACGGATTGGTGGGGGGCGTGTTCACGCGGGATCTGGACCGGGCGACGCAAGCCGCGCGGCAAATTCGGGCGGGGCAGGTTTTTGTCAACGAATGGTTCGCGGGCGGGGTTGAAACCCCGTTTGGTGGCTATGGTCAGTCCGGGTACGGACGAGAAAAAGGGCGCGAGGCGTTGTGGAACTACGTCCAAACCAAGAATATCGCGATCAAGCTGGGCGGCTAGTCGACCGGCAGACCGCTGGGCACCGTGTCCGGGCGGCCCAGGGGACGGGATTGGGCCGAGGCCCCGGTAAGCGCATTCATGAAGGCGACCAGATCTGAGACGGTTTTATCGTCCAGATCGTGGGGGATGATGTCCAGCTTGGCCCGCAGACGGTCTTGTTCCATCTTGTCGGATTGAACGATGAAATCGCCAGCAGCCAACCACGGGGCCGGGCGGAGTTTGGCCATATCCCGGGTCCAATTGTCCAAGGATTCAAGGGGTTGCAGATGGTGGCGGATGATGCCTTCCAAGGTCGGATAGGCCCCGTTATGCCCATATGGTCCGGTCAAAGCGACGTTGCGAAGAAGCGGCGTGCGGAAGCGGTAGGCATCTTCGGCCTGGTCGCTTTCGCCCACACGGCCCACATCGCGGGCGATCGGATCAAACGGCCGGGTCCGTCCGGGCCCGAATTGGGGCAGGGCCAGCGCATGGAATTTCTGGTCGCTGAGCAGCGGACCTGAATGGCAGGTGGAACACCCGGCCTCGCCATAAAACGCGATCATGCCGCGCATTTGGTCTGTTCGCAGCGCCATGGACTCGCCGGCCAGCCATCTATCATAGGGGCTGTCATAATTGGCCCATTCGCTGCCGATAAAAGCGCCAAGTGCGTTGCCGATTTCTACAATTGTGACTTGGTCTGGGGTTTCTATATTGTCGAAGGCGTCGACAAACATCTGGCCATAGGCGGGTATCGTGCGCACGCGTTTTGCGAGGATTGGCCATGCCACGTCTATGCGGTCATGGACAGCGCCTGCGATCTCGTTTTCACTGGGATTGCCCGCCATTTCAAACTGCGCGGTGATCGGGAACAGGGCTTGGGCTGCGATGATGTTGTCCAACCCTTGGGGCAGCCATTCCTGCGCCGGAGAGTTAAAGCCGTTGCCATATTGCTCGCCAATTTCCAACCGACCGTCGTGAAACACGTTGTGGATTTCGCGGTGGCCAAGATTCCAAAGGCCGGGTGCATTGCGGGGGACGCGCTTTTGAATCGCTTGAGTCCCAGTGCCCGCGGACCGTTCCGCCCCAAGGCCCACGCCGCCTTCGCCAATGCCAAGGCTAAGACCGTCGGTTCCGCCCAAATCATGATGGTGACATGTCCCGCACGAGATGTTGCGATTGCCTGATAACACCTTATCATAGAACAGCAATTGCCCGATTTTCGCCTGATCGGGATCAAATATCAGGAAATCCTCGGGCGCGATGGGATCGGGGAAATCTTCGGCCCATGCGGGAAGGCACAGGAAAAGGATCAAACTATGCAGAACATGTTTCATGGCGCAATTTTGGCTGTTTTCTTGAGTGTTTCAAGCCCTGCTTTCGCAGATTTGGAAGAAGCACGCGATTTGATGGAGGCAGGCCAGTTTGAACAAGCCAAAGCCGCCCTGTGGCCCGCCGCGAAATCCGGCAATGCCGAGGCCGAAGAGCTGATCGGCGTGATGTATGCCTTGGGGCTGGGCGTGGAAAAAGACGACCAGCGCGCGTTTGAATGGTATCTGCGGGCGTCGCTAAAGGGGCATCCCGGCGCGCAATCCGGGATCGGCTGGTATTACGAGGTCGGCCGCGGCATGCCTGCGCCGGATCTGGTGCGGGCTTATATGTGGTACACGCTGTCGGCGATTGGCGGGGACCCGGATGCTGCGATCAGCCTGGAAGAGGTCGTGCGCAAAATGACCCAGGATGAAATCGACAAAGCGTTGGTTTTGGTCGATGATTACAAGGTTTGGATGTATCCGTTTCGCTAAGAACGGCCATGCGATCTGGCACAAAAAAGCGGGGCGCATGATACGCCCCGCTTTGTTTTTTCTTCAGCTGGATTACTGAGTTTCAGCCGCGCGAACTGCGTTGATCTCGGCCTCAACCTCGGCAACGGTGGCGTTCAGCGCTTCGAAAATAGCCGGGCCACCTTCGACATTGCTGTTGAACCAGTCATAGACGGGTGCCGCTGCGTCGCGGAAGGCTGCTTTTTCGTCTGGTGTCGGAACATAGAGGTCACCGCCGCCAGCTACGAAATCAGCATAGGCTTGGATCGACTTACGCTTAGGGGACGCGAAGGTTGCCTGCTGCAGCTGGTAAAAGCCATCAACAACAACGCGACGCATTTCTTCTGGCATGCCGGTAAAGGCTGCGTTGTTCATGAACCAAAGCGCGCCCATATAGGCGTGGCCGTCCAAAGTGACATACTGCAGGCCCGCATCAGGGAATTTCATGCCCATGATGTCGGTGATGCCGTTTTTGGAGCCTTCAACAACACCTGTCTGGAACGAGGTGAACAGCTCAGGCCATGGGATCGGGGTCGGGGACGCACCCAAGGCACGCACCAGTTCCTGGGGAAGGTCAGCAACAACAGTCCGGATTTTCAGACCGTCCATATCGGACGGGGACATGACCCGACGCTGCGTGTTGGCAAAGTTGCGCCAGCCACCTGTGTTACCAACAGTCATCAAACGGATTGTGTCGTCGGATGCTGCCAGCGTCATTTCCTTCATGGTGTTCATAAAGCCAGTGCCGTTGGCCAATGCGGCCTCGGCCACGCGGTCGTCAGACATCAAATATGGCAGGTCCAGAACCTGAACGAATGGGAAGATTCCAGACGCGCCACCGGATGTAGAGATATACACATCGATGGAACCGTCAGCGACACCCTGCAGACATTCTGCACCGTTCGAGCAAAGCTGCGTGCCGATGAACAGCTCGACCGCGATTTTGCCGTTGGACGCGCTTTCCACGAAGTTCTTGAAAACAACCAGACCGTCATAGTCTTCGTCATTTTCGTTGGAGTTAGCAGTCGCACGAATAGTGTATTCCACGTGGCCAGCGGCGAATGCAGATGCTGCACCCCCCATTAGCATCGCAGTCGTAAGGACTGCTGTCGTAAAACCCTTGAGCATGTTTTCTCCTCCGGTGGGTTGGTTAAAGTTATTTGGCGAACCCAGTTAGTCTTGGGATCGTCATGGAAATTGCGGGGACGTATGTGATCAGGAAGATCACGGCGATTTCGACGGCTAGGAAAGGCAGGATCGCTTTGGCGATGTTTTCAACCTTTTCGCCGGAAACAGAACTTGCGACGAACAGCACAAGCCCCATAGGCGGCGTGGCCAGGCCGACTGTCAGGTTGACGCTCATGATGATGGCGAAATGGATGGGGTCGACACCGAGCGAGACGAAGATCGGGCCAAGGATCGGCCCCAAGATGATGATGGCCGGGCCTGCATCCAGAAACATGCCAACGATGAACAACAAAAGATTGATCAGCAGCAGCAGGACCAGCGGGTTTTCTGACAGGGACAAGATATAGGCGGCCAAGGTTTCAGGCGCGTGGGACAGGGACACAACGGTTTTGAACGCCATTGCGGCCCCGACGAGCAGCAAAACAACGGCCGATGTGGTGGCTGCCTTGGCCAAAACCTGGGGGATGTCCCGCAAAGTCAGGGTTTTCAGCACGAAGAACCCGATAAACACTGCATAGGCGACGGCCACGGCTGCGGCCTCGGTCGGGGTGAAGATCCCCGCCAGAATTCCGCCCATGATGATCACCGGGGTCATCAGCGGGAAGAACGCTTTCAGGCTGGCTTGGCCCCGTTCGCCCCAGCTGGTTTTGGCGGATGCGACAGGGAAGTCGTATTTGTCGGCCATGAACTTGACAACCAGCATCAAACCCACGCCCACAAGGATGCCCGGCACAATGCCCGCCAGAAACAGTGCGGCCACGCTTTCGCCCATGACATAGGCGTAGATGATCATGATGCCCGACGGCGGAATGATCGGCCCGATGACCGAGCTGGCCGCCGTAACAGCCGCCGCAAAGCGCCTACTATAGCCTTGCTTTTCCATCGCCGGGATCAACATTGATCCCAGGGCCGAAGTATCGGCAACCGCTGACCCAGACAGGCCCGCAAACAGCATGGATGACAAGATGTTCACATGGGCCAGGCCGCCGCGCAGATGGCCCATCAAAGCTTGGGCGAATTCCACCAGGCGCAAAGTGATGCCGCCTTTGTTCATCAGCTCGCCCGCGAGCATGAAGAACGGGATCGCCATCAGGGGAAAGCTGTCCATGCCATTGTACACGTTGCGGTACAGCAGAACGATGTCCCGGGCCGATCCGTCCAGCCATAGCAAAAGGCCGGGGGCAGCGATCAACCCGAAGAAGACAGGCAGACCGATCATCAAGAACAGCAGGAAAACGGGAAGGAACCAAATCAGCAATTATTCAGCCCCCGCCATGTCATCCGCACCGGGCATGGGGCGCAGCTGATCCTCGGACCCGCCAAGGGCCACGATCGACCGCAGGATCAGTTCGATGTTTACCAGCACCAGCAAGAAGACGCCCACCAAAAGCGAGGCCATCATCCAGCTGCGGGGCAGGCGGCACCAAACCGAATCCGGGGACGGCTTTAGGCCAAGCGCGTCACAGGCGCCGATCACGTCGAACGGGACATAAAGCGAGGCGGTGGCAAAACGACCGCCAAAGCCTGTGACCTCGTTCCATCCGATCTGAACTGCGATGACCAGAACCAACAAAGATATGAACAAAAGGGCCAGAGACAGAAGGGCACCCAGTTTCTTGGGCAGTGCCAAAATGACCATGTCGATGGCGACAAAGCCGCCAACACGAAAAGCCGCCGGGGCCATAAAGCCTGTCATCCAGAGCATGCAAAAACGTGCGGCCTCGTCCGGCCAGGGCAATGCATTGTTCAGAACGTAACGGAAAAATACCTGAATAAGGATCGCGACAACCATCATACCGATGGCGAAAATCGCGATGCCCCGACCTACGGCCAAGACGCTGTCAAGCAGCACTTGCATCGGCTTTAACAGCCCAAGCAACACGTTCATTGACCTCTCCTCCCAGAATGGGCCCGGTCCGGGGCCTTGTTCTGTGCACTCCGGCGCTTTTGCACCGTGAATGCGACAGTTTTATTAATCTGTCGGCGCAAATCCCCCGTATTGACCTTGCGAGAAGATCAGTGGCTTTCCTGGGTTCGTCTGCAATCGCAGAACTTGCCCGACTATTATTGTGTGATCGCCTGCATCGTGGGCCGCAGCCTGGACGCATTCAAACCGCGCCAAGCAGCCTTCGAGGACCGGAACATTGTCTTCGGACAGGGACCAATCGGCGGGGCTGAAATCATAGCCGTTTTTGGCGAATGCGCTGCCCAGGCCCAGCTGTTCTTCGGCCAGCACATGAATCGCGAAATGGGTCGCATTGCAGAACGCGTCATAGCGCTTGGAAAACTTGCCCGGGGACCACAGTACCAAGGCCGGGTCCAGGGACACGCTGGCAAAGCTGTTTGCTGTGATGCCGATGGGGCCTTGGGCGCTTTGACAGGTGACAACGGTCACCCCAGTTCCAAATTGCCCAAGGGCATTTCGAAAGCCCTTTGCGTCCGCTGTGGGCTCGAAAGTCGTGCTCATGTTATGTGATGCTCCATCCATCTAGGGGACCTCATGACCTAGGGCGAGCGTGTACAAAGCAAACCACCGTTCCCGCGTCATGTTGACGGCCAGAGCGTCGGACAGTTTTTCAATCCGGGCAAGGGTGTTGGTGCCCATGACGGGCATTATCTTGGCAGGGTGGGCCAGCAACCAGGCCACAGCCACGGCGGCCGTGTCAGTGCCTGTTTCGGCTGAGATTTCGTTCATCATGGCGCGCAGTTCGGCCGAGCTTTCTGCGAACAAAGTGCCGCCGCCCAAAGGGGACCAGGCCATCGGGGCAATGCCGCGTTCCTGTAGAAAGGCGATGTCGCCATTGGTGAAGGCGGCATGTTCGACCAGCGAGATTTCGATCTGGTTTGTTGCAAGCTTGGCGTCCATCGCCGATTGCAGCAACGTCCAATCCCAAAGCCTAAAGTTCGACACCCCGACCGAGCCGACTTTGCCTGATGCGATCACTTCGTCCAGAGCAGCACCGGTTTCTGCGTGGTCCATCAAAGGATCGGGGCGGTGGATCAGCAGCAGGTCGATCTTGTCGATGTCCATCAGGCGCAATGAATGATCCACGCTGGCCAGGATATGGGCGCGGCTGGTGTCGTAATATTTGCAGGACGCGTCTGCATAACGACCCGCCGGGGCGACGATATCGCATTTGGTCACGATCTCGATCTGGTCCTTCAGGGCAGGGGCTGCTTTTAGGGTATTGCCCAGAACCTCTTCCG
>SPJP01000047.1 GCA_006844665.1 Paracoccaceae bacterium | reverse complement strand
GTGGACGTGCCTGCAAACTCTGACGCCGCGACGTTGAGCTTTGACCTGATCGGAGGCGACAGCCTAGACAATGAAGTTGCGACAATCACCAGCAATGGAACAACTGTGACGCTGGCCCGCGGCCGAGGTGACACTGGGACAATGGTCTTTACGACGCCTGATGTTGAAGGCGTGACGGTGACTACGGAAGTCATTTCTGAAAAGACAAATCTTGGCGGGTCCAACGTGCCCGCATGGAAAGAAAGCGTAACACGCGTGACTGTCACAGTTGATGACCCCGGCGAGACATTGGAGCTGGGTATGACGTCGGGTGCCGACGAAAATGTCGGCCGAGAATTCTTCGGTATCGACAATGTTGGTATTTCAGCCCAGTAGCCGGCACCGCCAAAATTACGCCTTAAATTGAAGATAAGTGACAGGTCGAAAAACAAAATACAGGTGAAAAATGCAGATTAAACGCTTTATCGAAGACCAGTCCGGCGCTGTGACCGTGGATTGGACCGTCATGACAGCCGCGATTGTGGGCTTGGGTATTGCGACCTATGGCGTTGTGTCTGGCGGCATTCAGAACCTGTCCGGGGATGTAGATTTGCACCTGCGCCAGGACCACATTTCCACAAGCTTTGGCCCTTCCCTGTTGGCCTCTATGGATTTCACCGGTGGCGACAAAGGCGGCTGGGTCGGCGGAACCGTTCTGACCCAAATTGAAGCTTTGGGCGAAATCCTGGTCCTTCAGCCGGGTGAGACCGCGTCAGTGACATTGGACGTGCCCGCTAACTCTGACAGCGCGACGTTGAGCTTTGATCTGATCGGTGGCGACAGCCTGGACAATGAAGTTGCGACGATAACCAGCAATGGAAAAACTGTGACGCTAGCACGCGGCTTATACACCGGGACAATGACTTTCACGACGCCCGACGTTGAAGGCGTAACAGTGACAACAGAAACCATTTCAGAACAGACAAATCTTGGTGGATCCGGCCCAACCTACTGGCGAGATAGCGTCACTCGAGTGACGGTTACCGTTGATGATCCAGGAGAGACTCTGGCACTTGGCATGACATCCGGCGCGAACCAAAATATCGGTGACGAATTTTTCGCCGTCGACAATGTTGAGATCACGGCCGACTAAACAGCCCTGACCGATCTTCGCGGCCAAACTGGCAAACCTAGAACCAGAACGCCGTCGAGGACATCATCTGCGTTTTCAACCGGCTGGCCTCTTGGTGCTTTTCGCATTGCGGTATCTGCGTAGGTCTTCAAGGCCGACCAATTGTTAAGATCAATCACAAACCCATGCACATAGCCCCTTTCGATCTGCTAGGGGCATTGTGATTGCCCGCCAGTGAAATTCTACGCGTGGGGAAGGCGTTCGACCAAATCGGACAAGCCAGCATGGATCCCAGCAATTTTGTCTTCCGGGGCACCAAGCTTGAACTTGGTCAGAACGATTTGGCGGGTCATTTGGGCTTCCTTGAGTTAACCCGATCAAGCTTTTCGAAACTTCGTGCACCTTGCCTGGCAACCTGCTTTTCAGCGCAAAAAGCCCGACAGGTGCGATCACCAAGTGCTTTAGAAGCATCGCTTTGGCAGATGCACGTCGTACCCTGACCCCTTATACAGTGATAGCGCCGTCGGATGCGCCTAAGGAAAAGTTTCTTTCCAAGCAACGATTAGAGAATTAAACGAGTCATCAAAGAGGGGGAACGTCATGAATAAACAATCCGACCGGGTCTTAGTCGTCACATCGCGATTAAAAGAGATCTTGGGCGACAGGCTGCAGACCTCTCGCTCGGTTCGCGAACATCACAGCCACACGACAACATTGCTGCCATCGCAATTGCCAGACATGGTGGCTTTTCCACAGTCAACGCAAGAGATCTCTCAGATCGTTAAGGTCTGCGATGATAACTCGGTTCCCGTGATCCCTTTCGGCGCGGGGTCGTCTTTGGAAGGCCATGTTAACGCGCCCCAAGGCGGGGTTTCGATCGACATGACCAACATGTCTGCTGTGCTGGAAGTCGCGCCAGAAGACCTTTTGGCCGTGGTTCAGCCCGGCATTACCCGCAAACGCCTGAACGAGGAACTGCGCGCAACCGGCCTGCAATTCCCGATTGACCCGGGTGCAGATGCAAGCGTCGGTGGCATGGTTTCAACACGGGCGTCTGGTACAAATGCGGTCCGTTACGGCACCATGGCCGACAATATACTGGAGCTGGAATGCGTTCTGGCGGACGGCCAAATCATTCGCACGGGCAGCCGGGCCAAGAAATCAGCGGCGGGCTATGACCTGACAAAGCTGATCGCTGGATCCGAAGGCACGCTTTGTGTGATAACCGAGGTTACCTTGAAACTGCGCGGCATCCCCGAACACGTGGTTGCAGGATACGCCCAATTCGCGACCCTCGACCAAGCCTGCACGACGGTGATCGAGGCGATCCAATGCGGGATTGATGTCGGCCGGATCGAGCTGTTGGATCCGGCACAGATCAAAGCCAGCAACGCGTATTCGAAACTTGATCTAGCTGTCGTCCCGACACTGTTCTACGAATTCTCGGGCGGTGAAGCGAAGACGAACGAGGAATACGAACTGTTTGCCGCTATTGCCGAGGGCAATGGTGTATCCGCGCTAACCTCGGCCAAAGACGCGGAAGATCGCGCCAAGCTTTGGGCTGCACGTCACGATGCCTATTGGGCCGCCCTTGCACAACATCCGGGCCAAAAGGGGATCGTCAGCGACGCTTGCGTGCCGATTTCCAAGCTGGCCAGCTGTATCGAGCAAACGCAAGAAGACCTGAGCGAACTGGGTCTGGACGGCTATGTCCTGGGCCATGTCGGCGACGGAAATTTCCACGTCGTGCTATGTGTAGACCCAGACAATCAAGCGCAATGCGAAGCGGCCGAAGACTTACTGAAACGCATTTCAAAACGCGCAGTCGAAATGGGCGGCACCTGCACCGGTGAACACGGGATTGGGCAAGGCAAACAAGGCTCTTTAGAAAACGAAGCTGGGCCTGCGCTGGCGGTTATGCAGACCATAAAAAAGGCATTGGATCCGAAGGGCATTATGAACCCCGGCAAGATTTTCGCTTAAGGGGCGCGACCAAAGCCCCGGCCTAGCGCAAATAACAGGACGATCTTAGCTATGACGAACCCGCTTTATGATGCTTTGTTTGGTCGCCATGCCGGGAAAAGCACACCATTCTTGCATCTATTGGATGGGCAGATTTGGACACATTCAGATTTTCTGGAAACTGCGGCGCAGATCGGGCATGTGTTTGCCTCCCTTGGGTTAAATCCGAGCGACAGGGTGGCGGCTCAATTGGACAAATCGCCCGAATGTCTTGCCGTATTTGCCGCTTGCGCACAGACCGGCCTGGTGTTTCTGCCTTTGAACACCGGCTACAAAGCCAACGAGCTAGAGTACTTCTTTCAAGACAGCGGCGCTGCCTTGATCCTTTGCGCCCCGCGTGCGGAAGCTTTGGTCAAACCGATGGCGGACGGGTTGAACGCCGAATTGTTGACTTTGGATACGGACGGTTCCGGGTCTTTGATGGACAAGGCGCGTATGAAACCGCGCAGAATCGATACGGTTGACAGAAACCGCGATGATCTTGCCGCCCTTTTGTATACATCAGGCACCACGGGCCGGTCCAAGGGCGCTATGCTAAGCCAAGGCAACCTGCTGTCGAATGCAGAAACCCTTGTGCAGGAATGGCAATTCACGGCGGATGACGTTCTGCTACATGCTTTGCCAATCTTTCACACCCACGGCCTGTTCGTGGCTGCCAATGTGACCTTGATGGCCGGTGGCAGCATGGTGTTTATGCCAAAGCTAGACATCGACGCCATGGTTGAATGGATGCCTAGGGCGACCAGCCTGATGGGCGTGCCGACCTTCTACACACGCCTGCTGCAAGACCCTCGGTTCACCAAATCGTTGACGGCGCATATGCGGCTGTTCATTTCAGGTTCGGCCCCGCTGCTGGCGGAAACCCATGTACAGTTCGAAAATCTGACCGGGCACCGCATCCTGGAACGCTACGGGATGACGGAAACCAATATGAATACTTCGAATCCTTACACCGGCGAGCGGCGGGCAGGCACCGTTGGTTTTCCCTTGCCGGGGGTCGAGCTTAAGATCACTACGGCAGAAACGGGCGAGGTCTTGCCCCAGGGCGAAATTGGCCAGATCGAAGTGCGCGGCGAAAACGTGTTTCAGGGTTACTGGCAAATGCCGGAGAAGACAGCGGCGGAGCTGCGCGCAGACGGGTTTTTCATCACCGGTGACTTAGGAAAGATCGATGCAGACGGCTATGTCCACATTGTTGGCCGCAACAAAGACCTAATTATCTCTGGTGGTTACAACATTTATCCGAAGGAAATCGAGCTATTGCTGGATGATCAACCGGGCGTTTTGGAAAGCGCGGTGATCGGCATCCCCCACGCAGATTTTGGCGAAGCAGTGCTGGGGATTTTAGTGGCCCAACCAGGCCAGACTCCTGACCTAGACGAAATTAAGGAAAGCATCGGGGCTTCGCTTGCCCGGTTTAAACAGCCACAAAAACTGGTTCTGATTGCAGAGCTACCACGCAATACTATGGGCAAAGTCCAGAAAAACGTTCTGCGGGATCAATACGCGTCAGCCTAGAATAACACCCCCAGCGATATCTGGCGCTGGGGCGTGAACTTTTTCCACGCCTTTACATACAGGTCCGCTTGGCCCAGTTTGATGGGCTAACAGTGCAGCGACATGTTAAGAACTGGCTTTTCCCAGCGCCCGTTTGAAAGTGCTCGTCTTCTAAGCCTCGCGCCGCCAATCCGCCAAACTTATCCCGCGCTCTTGGCAATCCCGTAGAACCGGGCTTGCCCGCCATACGATTGGATCCTCGATCGCGAGCTGGTCCAGCGTCTGAACGATTAGATCAACCCCCAAACTATCTGCATAATGCATCAAACCGCCACGCCATCTTGGGAAACCGTATCCGTGAACTGTCACAAGGTCGATATCTGATGCACTGGCAGCAATACCTTCGAAGAGTATATCTGCTGCCTCGTTTATCATTGCCATCAGCAAACGTTCGCGGATCTGGTCAGCCGTGTAGTCGGTTCTTGTAAGACCCGCGAAATGAGCTTCTTCTAGCGCCAAATCCGCAACAATGGGATCTTCGACCTTGCTGCCACCACCCGGGTAGCGATACCAGCCGGCGCTTGTCTTTCGCCCAAGCTTGCCCAGCTCGATCATGCGGTCTGCTATGGGCACATAGCGCCGCTTTGGATCGCGTGTTGCGTCCTGCCTGCGACGGTTTGCATGTGCGATGTCCAGACCTGACAGATCTTGCGCCTCATACGGGCCCATTGCATAGCCAAATTCGACCATGGCATCGTCAATCTCCCAAGGAGTCGACCCATCCATGAAAACAGTGTCCGCAGCTTCGCGGTACCGTGCCAAAATCCGGTTTCCGATAAAGCCATCGCACACCCCGGCAACGACCGGTATTTTCCCCAACCGCGTCGCCAAAGCGTAGCCCGTTGCAAGCGCCATCTGGCCTGTTTTTGCCCCTTTTACAATTTCCAGCAACTTCATGATGTGTGCCGGCGCAAAGAAGTGCAGTCCCAAAAGACGAGAAGGGTCATCCAAATTTGCAGCGATCTCATCTACATCCAAATAAGATGTGTTGGTCGCCAAGATCGCATCAGGTGGTAAATTGGCCTGAAGCGCTTCAAAAATCGCCTTCTTGACCTCCATGCTCTCGAACGCGGCTTCGATTGCGAGCGTGGCGTCTGCAGCAGATGAATAGTCGGAAGTCGTTTCTAAATTTGTCCTGCGATCTGCCGCATCTCTGTCAGATATCAACCCGCGCGCTTGGCTTGCTTTGATGATCTTTTCGACATTGTCCCTCGCCCGGACCGCAGCCTCGGAATCTGTTTCAAGTACGGTGACCTTTAGACCAGCATTCAACAGCGCATACGCAATCCCTGCCCCCATTGTGCCGCCGCCTACAACGGCGACGTGATCCAATGCGACAGCTAGGGATTTCAGTTGTTTGGGCGCGCGGGCCCCGCGCTCCGCGAAGAAGACGTGGCGCAAAGCCTTGGACTGCGGACCGCTGCGAAACGTTAGAAACGCTTCACGTTCCTGCGCCAAACCATAGGCCAGTGCTTTGCTGCAGGAAATTTCGATTAAGTCGATGGCTTTCGCGGGGGCAATTTGGTTGGCGAATTTTTTCGCGACCATTGCTCGCCCCTGCTTCAACGCATCCTCATCCAACTGTGCGGAAGGATTGTTGGCTGCCAAGCGGATTCCAACCAAAGTACTTTTTTCGATTTTGGTGGCCGCTTCAACGGGATCCTCGGACAAAACGTCCACCAACCCAATAGAAAGCCCCTTGGCTGCGGACACGGGACGACCCGTAGCGATCATATCGATCGCTGCCGCAACCCCAATTAGCCGTGGCAGCCTTTGAGTTCCCCCTGCCCCCGGGACCACACCCAAAGTCACTTCGGGAAAACCTATCTTGGTGTTGGGGCTTATAACGCGGTAGTTGCAAGCTAGGGTCAGCTCGGCCCCGCCGCCCAACGCAAGCCCATTGATCGCTGCGACCCATGGGACATCAGATTGCTCAATTCCAGCAACAACATCCGGCAAATGAGGAGCCTTAGGAGGTGCGTCAAACTCTGTTGCATCGGCACCCGCGGCAAAGCATTTGCCAACACCTGACAACACCACGTGTGACAGGTTTTGTTCCGTTGCCACCCACTCGATTGCCCGCATAAGCCCTGACCGGACCGACAATCCAATTGCGTTAACAGGTGGATTATCCAGCGTGACGAACGCCACATCCCCCACACGATGCATGTTCACCGACATTATAGGCCTCCCATTCATTTGCGCTATATTGCAACAAGTGCTTTATAATGCAATAGCAAGGTGATCAGATTTGAACGCTTCTAGTCAGCCAATCGAAGGAATTTTCGCTGCGCGATAATCTCTAGCAATTGAGCAAGCGACACATCTAACGAAGCGCCCGACGTGTCCAGATGCGCCTCTGCGCGTTGGTACAAAGCCTCGCGACTTCTTAAGATAGATTGCAGTTGATCCATCGCCTCTGGATTGCCTGCCATAGGCCGTTCGTCACCTTGCGCGCTGACCCGGTTCATGTGCTCGATTGCAGATGCCTTGATCCAAACTGTATGAAAATTGGCCAGCAGCTTGGAAAATGTCGGCGGTTCAGCAACAACACCACCTGCGACAGCCAAAACCACGCGATCGTGGCTGGCAACAACCCGATCCAGCGCATCGGATTCAAGCTTGCGGTAACCTTCCTGACCGTAGAGAGCCATCACCTCGCCAACCGGCATACCACCGTGCAGCTCGATTTCCTTGTTTAACTCAAGGAAAGGCACTTCCAACTTTTCTGCAGCTAGTCGGCCCAAGGTCGATTTCCCTGCACCACGCAACCCGATCAAACAGACCCGTTCGGAACGCGCATTGGCACTGTTTTCCGGTGAAAGCGCGTGAAGAACCTTATCTTTTGTTCCCCGGTCAGCGCTGCGGAATTTTTCCGCGACTTGCAAAGCTTCCGAGGTCCAAGGATCTTCGTCCCCGACCAACCATTCGATCTTGTGATCCAGCGCCACGGCAACCCGTTTTAGCAAACCGATCGAAATGTTGCCTTGCCCGACTTCCAATTGCGCTAAGTATCTGGGGGAAACGCCCGAAATTTCGGAAAGTACGCGCCGCGGGATTCCCTTACGTTCTCGGGCATCGCGAACACGTTCTCCGACTTGTAGTAACAAAGACGAAACATTCTGCTCCAACGTCGACGCATCGTCGAGCCGTGTGGATTCTCCGCTGAAAGTCGTGATCTCGTCCATAACACCCACGCAAATGAATTATAGTGCACATTCTAACCGCAAAGGTCGGAAGATCAATGTCCAGCGTCAGGAAATGTGGTCGGGGCCCCCTGCCCAAACCCTAGTATGTTTCGACGTGATACCGGCCTTCTTCGCGCATGGCATCCCGCAGGGTAAGCCACTGTGTCCCAATGGTTTCCGCAATGCTTGAAAACGCCTTTTCGACCCCTTCTTCCATCCCGCGTAACCCGCAAATGTAGATATGGGTTTTGGGGTCAGACAACAGATCTGCGACCAAGTCAGACTCCTGGATCATTCTGTCTTGAACATATTCCTTTGCGCCTTCGCGTGAATAGACAAGATGTTGATCCAATACAGTTTCCGGCATTTTAGAAAGGGGACCGAAATAGGGCAATGTATCCTGGCTGCGCGCGCCAAAGAACAATGTCGCGCCCCCTGTTGCCCCTACCCGCTGACGCCGCATAGAAAAAGCGCGCATTGGTGCGGAACCTGTTCCTGTACAGACCATTAGCAAACGGGCATTTGGATCGTCGGGCAACAAGAACGTGGCACCAAACGGACCGGTGATTTTCACCTCGTCCCCGTTTTCCAAATCGCACACATAGTTTGAACAGATGCCCTTGTCTTCGCGCTTAACGGTCAGAGAGATATTGTTGTAGTTTGGCCGCTCGCCGTCCCGGGGGCTAGAGATCGAATACAACCTAGGCAAATGTGCGTTTCCGTCAGCATCCGTGCCCGGAGCGATAATCCCCACGGATTGGCCTTCCATAACCGGAAATGGCAGCGCGCCTAGATCTAGGATAATGTGGCGCACGTCGTGGCCTTCGGCATTTGTAAGTTTGTAGTTGCCTTGCACCTTGGCAATCGCCGGTTTGCCCAGATTGTACATGTTGATCGAGGCTTTTCCGGCAGTGGTAGGTGGTTTTGACTTTCCACCGGCCCCTTGATGCGCTTCGGCCAACAGTGCAGCCATTGTGTCATCCAGGGCTTCCAATCCTGTAGAAGCCTCATCTGATCCTAGATCTTGCTGCTCTGGCAGCTCGTCCCATTCATATTGTTCGTCCAAGCTGTAAGGCTGGCTTACGACCCGCCATTCATCAATCGAACCCGTCGGACAGACCGGAATACAATCCATGCAAAAGTTGCAGGTTTCCGCGTTAACAACAACGTTGTTGTCATCATGCACGATCGCACCAACTGGGCATGTCATTTCACATGTATAGCAACGGATGCAGATTTCCGGGTCGATCAAGTGCTGCTTAAGGGGCTGGTTCATATTATGCTTTCGTCCTTGCCAATAGGAGCTCGGGCAGCGTCATTGCTTCTAGTAATGCCTCGCAAAGGCCCCGGCAATCGGTACAACCGATGCAAGACCCTTGGATCAACTGGATGTCATTTGCCAGTTTCTGGACACGTGGCGCAAAGCCGACAGAGCGTTGAATGGCCATGAAAGCCCCTCCTACCATAGGATTGGGCGGCCCAAAAGACCGCCCAAATTTTTTAGGCCATGTGAAGTTTCACATACTCGAAGTCGCCCGGCTTGTTATCGATCCCGACCTTTGGCGCAGAGATCCAGCTGGCATATTTCCC
>SPJP01000046.1 GCA_006844665.1 Paracoccaceae bacterium | reverse complement strand
ATTGAACCCAAGCCTATCATGCACTAACATCCAAACTGGACCACTCAGGTGGGGCTGATCAACTCTCGTTATGAATTAGGGGGCCTCGCTGGGCAGGTCAGCGCAATTGTCGGTGCGTTTGTAGAGTTCTTCGCGTGCCACTAGCTTTGACAGGCATCCAGCGGCTTTACGACCAGATTATGACAATTGCCTAGGGACTGAAAACGACTCTAAGCGAAGGAGTGTTGCCGCTCCCAAAGCCGGGCCTTCTGGGCCGATTTTTGCGAATTCTATGCGTGGGCTTACCGTGTCATCCAATAGAAATGATGCAAGGTCAGATTGAAGTTTTGGGAGACCGTATTTTAGCAGGTCGCCAATGCGTCCCCCGACCACAATGACCTCGGGATCCAATAATGTCGTCAGAACAGCCAAACCTTTGCCCATATAATATGACCAATCAGAAAGAGCGTCGCAGGCAAGGGGGTCTTTGGCCTCGAGGTGGTCTAGGAAGGCATCGAACTGTATCGCATCCCCCCCAAGGTTTTGATACCGTTCTAAAATAGCGCCTCGTGCCACAAAATTTTCAAACGCGCCATCAATCCCAGTTAGGTTGCAAAACCCTCCTTCACCTATAGGCATGTGGCCGATTTCACCGGCAAAACCCTGATTCCCTTCTATGATTTCACCATTATTAATGACGCAGCCGCCAACGCCTTCGTCGATCAACAAAAACACTGCATTTTGCAGAGCGGATTTGTTATCTAGGTTGCGGCAGGCGGCAGAAAATGCGTTTGCGTCATTCAGCAGGCGGTGTGTTTGGACACATTTTATTCGATCTTGGATCAGCTCTAGCAGTGCCAGACGTTTCCAGCCCAGTGGCGGCGCGCGCAGCACATCGCCGTTAAAATCCACAACTCCTGGAACACTGACGTTGAGCCTTTTCACAATTGCCGGATTAGGTAGGCCAGCACAGTAGTCTTCGACAAGCTGGGCCAATTGTTCAACAAGGATCTCGGGTTCGGTCCGATCTCGGTCTATTCGAACGGCCTGAAGACCACGCACATTGCCTTCAAAATCTATCGCGCAAAGGCGGATAAAACTTGCGCCAATATCTGCACCCAGAAAAATAGCATAGTCGGGATTTAGCGTAAGGCTGATAGAGGGGCGACCTGTCCGGACCTCTCGGCTGGGACTGGACTCTTCTTGTTCTAAAATCTGTCCATGAGTCAGGAGTGAGCTGACGATCGAGCTGGAGGTCGAGCGCGTCAATCCCAGCTCGCGGGCTAGGTCTGCGCGGCTCAGGGTGCGATGTTTCATCAGGCATTGGCGTGCGCGAGCTTCGTTTAGCTTCCTAACGGTATTTGGCATCGACATAGCAATTTTCCTCCTGTTTCCGCCGCCTTGTACCGCGAGGTTTATAGCCAAACAGATGTGTTGACACAAAATCATTGATATGTTTGTTTTGCAACCAAACAAAGTGTGGGTTGTTTGTTGGAGGCATGATTCTCACACTTTTTTGCTGCGGCAACGACGCCGCGAACCTGAGGAGGAAACTATGGTTCATTCGAGAAAAGCTCTTTACCTTGCGTCCGTCGCATTTGCGGCGTCTGCATCTTTGGCATCCGCGGAAGGCGTTGAAGTCCTGCATTGGTGGACATCGGGCGGCGAAGCTGCTGCGCTTAACGTCTTGAAAGAAGACCTTGCTGGTCAGGGTATCGGCTGGGAAGATATGCCAGTTGCCGGTGGTGGTGGCGAGGCAGCCTCAACCACACTTAAAGCGCGCGTAGCATCCGGAAACCCACCCGATGCAGCCCAGTTGTTGGGGATGGCACTTCAGGAATGGGCGGCAGAGGGTTCTCTCGGAAATCTTAACGCTGTGGCTGAGGCCAATGATTGGGATTCTGTTGTTCCTGCTTCTCTCAAAGCATTGGCGACATACGAAGGCAATTGGGTTGGTGTTCCTGTAAACATCCACCGCCCAAACTGGCTCTGGATCAACGCCGAAGTGTTTGAGGCCAATGACTTGACCCCGCCCACTACATGGGACGAATTCAACACTGTGGCAGCACAGCTGCAGGATCTGGGCATCACGCCGCTCGCCCATGGTGGCCAGCCTTGGCAAGATGCCACAATCTTTGACGATGTTGTGCTTGGAATGGGTGGTGCAGATTTCTACCGCGACGCCATTCACAATCTTGATCCGGAGGCCCTTGGGTCCGACACTATGGTCGCCGTATTCGACCAGATGCGTACGATCCGTGGCTTTGTCGACGAGAACTTTTCCGGTCGCGACTGGAACCTTGCAACGGCCATGTTGATGGACGGCGAAGCAGGGATGCAGCTTATGGGTGACTGGGCCAAAGGTGAGATCACCCGTGCAGGCCTTACCCCTGGTAAGGACATCCTGTGCGTTCCAGCACCTTCCACAACCGGTTCCTATTTGTTCATCTCCGACTATTTTGCTGCGTTCAACGTTTCTGAAGATGAAAAAGCATCTCAAGAAGCGCTCGCCGCATCGATCTTGGCACCTGGTTTCCAAGAAGCGTTTAACCTCGTTAAAGGGTCAATTCCGGCACGTACGGATGTCTCCGTCGGAGAATTTGACGCTTGCGGCCAACGCGCAGCGGCAGACCTTAAAGAGGCGCAGGAAAATAACACTCTTGTCGGCTCTTTGGCTCACGGGACAGCCCAAACATCGGCTGTTCAGCGGGCGATCTTTGATGTCGTGACCGAGCACTTCAACTCTGACATGAGTTCGGAAGATGCGGTCGAAGAACTGCAGATTGCGGTCGAGTCCGCTTCTTACTAAGTTCTCTGTCTAAAGGGGCGGGCTGCCCCATTGAAATTGGGACGGCCCGCCTTACACCACGTCTCCGCAATCTTCTAACCGAAGGAGACGGCATTGCCTTCTTCATTGCATAACCCTGGAAAAAGCATACGTGGCGGCGTGCAAGATTTCTTGCCGCGCCTCGTGCTCAGCCCAACCATCGCGCTGACGCTTGTGTTCACCTATGGCTTTATTCTGTTTACAACTTATCTGTCGTTCAGCAACAGCGGGATGCTGCCGAGCTATGATTTAGTCGGCTGGGCCAATTACACCCGGCTATTCAAGCTTAGAGCGTGGAGTATCGCCACCACCAATCTTCTGATTTTCGGGGTGCTCTATATCGGCATTTGTGCCGTTCTGGGGCTGCTACTGGCTATTCTGCTGGATCAGCGCATCCGCGCTGAAGGCTTTATTCGAACGGTCTATCTTTACCCGATGGCCTTGTCCTTTATCGTTACCGGTGTTGCGTGGAAATGGATTCTCGACCCCGGTATCGGGCTAGAGGCCGTCATGCATGACTGGGGTTTTACATCGTTCCAATTTCGTTGGATCAAGGATCGCGACATGGCGATCTATACTATCGTCATCGCTGCTGTATGGCAGACGTCGGGCTTTGTCATGGCGACGTTCCTTGCCGGACTGCGCGGAATTGACCGCGAAATGCTTCATGCCGCCGAAGTGGACGGTGCGTCGACCTTTGCGCTTTATCGCCGGATCGTTATCCCGCAGTTGCGCCCGGCATTTCTTTCGGCCTTTGTCGTGCTGGCCCATATGGCGATCAAATCCTATGACCTTGTCATCGCCCTGACCAACGGCGGACCAGGCATTTCGACGGAAATGCCAGCGACCTTTATGTATTCCTATACATTTACCCGAAATCAAATGGGGGTAGGGGCAGCGTCTGCCGAGATCATGCTGCTGACAATCGTGGCCATTATTGTTCCCTACCTCTGGAGCGAACTGCGGGGGAACAAGCAATGAGCACCGCAACACGATCCAATCCCTGGGGCCGTTTGGCGCTCTACCTCGTCCTTGGTCTGTTCTGCATTTATTACCTAACGCCACTCTATGTGATGCTCATCAACTCATTCAAACCGCTAGGCGAGATTACTTCTGGCGGGATGGTTGCGCTGCCGCAGGATTGGACGTCTGAACCTTGGCAAAAGGCGTGGTCAGAGGCCCAAGTCGGCGTAGAGGCGACAGGTCTTAGACCTTACTTTATCAATTCGTTTCTTATGGTGATCCCTGCCGTCGCGATTACCACGATCCTTGGCGCGCTGAATGGCTATGTGCTGACTAAGTGGAGCTTTAGGGGGTCCACGCTGATCTTTGGGTTCATCCTGTTCGGGTGCTTCATCCCGTTCCAGGTCGTGCTTATTCCCATGGCCCGCACCTTGGGGCTGCTAGGGCTTGCAGGGTCTGTTCCGGGGCTGGTCTTTGTCCATGTCGTCTATGGCATCAGCTTTTCGACCCTCTACTTCCGCAATTACTACACCAGTTTCCCCACGGAATTGGTGCGTGCGGCTCAGATCGACGGCGCCGGATTCTTTACCATCTTTTGGCGCATTATGCTGCCTAGCTCTGGCCCCATCGCGGTGGTCTGTGTGATCTGGCTGTTTACCAATATCTGGAACGATTTCCTATTCGGAGCTTCCTTTTCGGATTTTGACAGTCAACCAATGACCGTTGCCCTCAACAATCTCGTGCAATCATCGACCGGCGTTAAAGAATACAACGTCCATTTTGCCGGTGCGATCATTGCAGCTCTTCCAACTCTGCTTGTCTACGTCGTGGCCGGACGCTTTTTTGTCCGTGGTCTGATGTCCGGCTCTGTAAAAGGATAAATCAATGAGCTTTCTAGACATCGAAAATGCAACCAAATCCTATGGCGCCGCGCGTGTTTTAAACGAGACCAACATATCGGTAGAGGAGGGCGAGTTCCTGGTGCTGGTCGGCCCTTCGGGCTGTGGTAAATCCACTTTGCTTAATATGATCGCTGGCCTTGAAACCGTGACCTCGGGCGAAATCCGCATTCGCGGCAAACGCATGAACGAAGTCAAACCGGCAGAGCGGAACATCGCTATGGTGTTCCAAAGCTATGCTCTTTACCCCAACATGACCGTGCGTGGAAATATTTCGTTCGGCATGGAAATGCAGGGGGTTCCAAAGCCAGAGCGCGAGAAAAAAATCGCCGAAGTTGCGGATCTTCTGCAGATCAAGCCATTCCTTGATCGAAAGCCCGGGCAACTGTCGGGTGGCCAACGCCAGCGTGTTGCAATGGGCCGCGCACTGACACGTGACCCGGATTTGTTTCTCTTTGACGAACCACTCTCAAATCTTGATGCGAAACTTCGCGTCGATATGCGGACCGAAATCAAGAAACTGCATCAGAAACTCGGCACCACTATTGTTTATGTCACCCACGATCAGATCGAAGCGCTGACGTTATCGACCCGGATTGCTGTAATGTTCGGTGGCGACGTCCAGCAACTCGGCACACCTGACGAGATCTACAACAATCCGGTAAACATGTTCGTTGCGGGTTTCATGGGATCCCCTTCAATGAATCTGCTTGCTGCCACTTTGCGCCAGGGTGCAGACGGCATGGAAGTCGAATTGGCACGACCTGACGCAAGCAAGGTGCGCCTGCCGTTCAGTGCCGCGACGACCCAAGCTGATTTGTCAGATATGGATGGACGCGAAGTTGTCTTCGGCATCCGTCCCGAGGCTTTGACCGACAGCGAAGGTGCCACACCTGCAAGCCAAGCCATTCACTACGCCGATATTCTGGTCGACGTGGTTGAACCAGCGGGCAGCGATACCTTTGTCACGGTCACCTTGGGCGGTAAGGACGCGATCGGTCGATTGCGTGCGAACGCGAAAGCTGTAGCGGGCAAGACGTTTACTTTCGCATTCGACATGGAAAAAGCCATGTTGTTTGATCCCGAAACCCAACAGCGGATTGCGTGAGTTTATCAATGAAACGTAAGCTCGAAATATTTTGCAAATTGTCTGACGTGGTCGCTGATACAGGACCGCTAAAGCGCTATATTGGCTTAGAAGTAGTTGCGGCTGACACTGCCCCCGTCGCAGAACGCGCAATCCGCTGCGACAGGAGCGAAGATGCGACGGCGATTGAGCATCCAGCCGAACGTGTCTGCAATTTTCACCTAGGTAGCGGCAATCCAAAGCGTCAAATCCAAACATTGGTGGCGAGCTAAGCGATGCATGATGCTCTTCCAACCACTGTCCTTGATAGGATCGCGCGCGTAGAAAAGCGCAACGGCCGTTCGATCGTTGCTGTGGCTGGCCCGCCCGGTTCCGGCAAATCCACACTGGCCGAAGGTCTCGTTTCCGGGCTGGTCGCGCGAGGCGCAGGGGCCGTTTTGGTTCCCATGGATGGCTTTCACTACGACGACGCAGTATTAGAGGCGCGCGGCCTTCGTTCTGTCAAAGGCGCACCCGACACGTTCGACGTTCAGGGCCTTCTAAGTCTTGTGACACGGCTTCGGGACAATACTGAACCCGATGTCGCCGTCCCCGTCTTTGATCGCTCACTCGAGATTTCCCGAAACGCAGCGCGCATCGTTCCGCAGGCGGCGGACATTTTGGTGGTCGAGGGAAACTATTTGCTGCTGGACACGCCCGGCTGGTGGAACTTGGCCCCGCTTTTTGACATCACTCTCGCCCTTAATGTGCAACCCGCCGTATTGCGTGAACGCCTGGAACGGCGCTGGCGCGACCTTGGGTTTGATGAAGAAGAAGTCCGCGCGCGCGTGGATGGGAATGACATGCCCAACGGGCAGATCGTAATTGATCAGTCGCGATCTGCGGACATCGTCCTGTCCCCGGGGGTGCAAACCCTAAACAACATACAAAAATATGAGGAAGTAACATGAACGGTTTCGACAAGGGCCCAATTCTAGTCACAGGCGCATCTGGCGGTATCGGTGGTGCTACCGTGCGGCATCTCGTGAAGGCTGGTGCGAAGGTAATAGCCAATGGCCGCAACGGCGAAGCGCTTGAAGCCCTGTCGAAGGAAACCGGATGTGACACGCTTGCCTTCGACCTTGAAAGCGAAGACGAGGTGCGCGGTGCGCTCGAAAATCTCGACCTTTACGGTGTCGTCAACTGTGGCGGATTTGGTGGCGAAATCGCGACCCCGATGGAAACCGACATTTCCGTCTTTGACAAAGTCATTTCGATCAATGCGCGTGGCGCGCTTTTGGTGACTAAATATGCAAGCCAATCCATGGTGCGCCTTGGAAAAGGTGGCGCGATCGTCAATGTGTCCAGTCAGGCCTCTCTCGTCGGTCTGCGCGGCCATATTTCCTATGGGTCTTCAAAAGCTGCGTTGGACAATATCACCCGTGTATCCGCTTTGGAGCTCGGTGAATTTGGCATCCGCGTGAATTCGGTGAATCCAACTGTGGTCATGACGCCTATGTCCGCATGGTATTGGGGCCGTCCAGAGGTGCAGGGCCCGTTCCTTGACACGATGCCATTGCATCGTTGGGCAACCGAAGACGAAATCGCAGCCCCCATTGTATTTCTTCTGTCGGATGGTGCTTCGATGATTTCCGGCGTGACCCTGCCGATTGACGGCGGGTTTACCGCAGTTTGAACATCGTCATATCAAGTGGCCCTCGTCCTAAACGCGGGCCACCCTCCGGAGCCTGATCGCCGTGCTAAAATCTTTGAAACCGACCCTGTCTTCATCCGATCCTGATGTCACAGTTCCGGGCTACGACCGACACGCTCTGAGTGCAGGGATCGTCCATATCGGGGTCGGCAATTTTCACCGCGCCCATATGGCGCATTATCTCGACCGGCTGTTCGACAAAGGGCTTGGGCATGACTGGGCCATAGTCGGAGCAGGCCTTTTACCATCTGACAGCGTGCAGCGCGATGCCCTGTCGTGTCAGGATTGGCGCACGACAGTCGTTGATCTTTCCCCTGATGTGGAACACGCGCGAGTGGTTGGGTCGATGATTGATTTTCTGGACATCAATCCTAAGGCTCTGATTGCCAAACTCGCCACTCCGACTATCCGCATCGTTTCACTGACGGTTACGGAAGGGGGGTATTTCCTGGACAGCGCGGGCGAGGTGACCGTTGATCATAGATCTTTGAAAGCCGACAGTCGGGCGCCACATGAACCGACAACTGTTTTTGGTGTGCTGATCGAGGCGCTGCGCCAGCGTAAAGCCGCAGGCATTGCGCCATTTACTGTACTGTCTTGTGACAACCTTCCGGCCAATGGCGATGTGACCAAGAAGGTTGTTCTGGCTTTGGCCAGCAAACAGGATGTTGAAATAGCAACCTGGATCGACGCCAATGTGGCCTTTCCCAATTCCATGGTGGATTGCATAACGCCGCGCACCACTGACAAGGAACGGGAATTCGTAAAGAGCCGCTTTGGCCTAGAGGATGCAGCGCCAGTGACTTGCGAGCCGTTCCGGCAATGGGTCATCGAAGACCATTTTTCCGCGGGGCGTCCGCCGCTGGAAGAGGTTGGTGTCACATTTGTGGACGACGTCACCACCTACGAAATCATGAAGTTGCGGCTGCTCAACGCTTCTCATGCCAGTCTGTGCTATGCCGCCGCCCTTATGGGGTATGAGTATGTTGACCAAGCTTTGGAAGACACCACGCTGTTGCGCTGGCTGTCAGAACTACCGCGCCGCGAAACTATTCCATGCCTTGATCCAATTGAGGGCGTGGACTACGCAGCCTATCTTGACCAATGTATTGATCGGTTCAAGAACCCAGCGATTTCTGACACGATTGCGCGTCTTGCCCAAGATGGGTCCGATCGCCAACCAAAGTTCATTTTACCGACGGTTGAAACCCGGATGGATCAAGGCCTGTCGGTTGACGGCTTCGCGCTCGAGATCGCCTTATGGCATCGGTTTTGTTTGGAAACGCCCATCCCCTTAGAAGATACGTTTGCAGCTCGTCTCGCCGATGCAGCACAGAACGGATCTGATGCGTTTCTTGACATAGAAGAGGTTTTTGGTGCCCTAGGACAAAAGGATCGCGTGAGATCGGCGATGCGTGACGCCGTCCATCAGATAGGTCAATTGGGCGTGCGGGGCGCAATCAACGCCTATGTTGAATGACCGGGGCTTTGCGAAGAAAACGCCCGGGAAAAAGGGGGTCGCCAACATTGATGGCCCTTTCCACATAACAACTATCCACGGATACCTGTTTCATAGGCTAGCGGCATTTGCGGTTGAACTGGAGGAATTCTAAATGGCGGAAAAACTACGTTGGGGTATTCTCGCGACGGGCTTGATTGCTGATATGTTTGTAGGTGATCTCGTGGAAACTGGGCATCACGTCGAAGCGGTCGGATCACGCAATAAAGAAAAGGCTCAAGCCTTTGCAGCTAAGTTCGGGATCGCTCGCGCCTACGGAAGCTATGAAGCTTTGGTTGCAGATCCCCATGTGGACGCAATCTACATCGCTACTCCGCATCCCATGCATGCCGAAAATGCAAAGCTTGCATTGAACGCGGGCAAGCACGTTCTGGTGGAAAAGGCTTTCACATTGAATGCAACCGAGGCCCGGGAGGTTGTTGAGCTCGCTGCAGAAAAAAACCTGGTGGTGCAGGAGGCGATGTGGACACGTTTCTTGCCGCATATGATCCGGGTTCGCGAGATTGTTGCGTCCGGGCAGCTTGGC
>SPJP01000045.1 GCA_006844665.1 Paracoccaceae bacterium | reverse complement strand
GGTGTTCCAGGTCCAACGCTTTGTGGATCGTGCCTTGGGGGCGCAGCCTATGGATAACCTCGACCGCGCAAGCCATAGCCAAAGGGGCGTTGCGGGACAGCCGGTCAATGGTTTTGGCGGCCATTGGATCATCGGAATGGCCCAGTTGAACCATGATGTCGCCCAAGCGTTCGCCGCCAAAATGGGAATCGATAAAGGGCTGAATCTTGTGCAGCTCGCCTTCCGGCGCGGGCTTTGCCGCTGCATCGACGCAATCTGGGTCGCCGGTTTCAATCAAGGCCTGCACAAGGGCGGGCCAGTCCGCTTGGGCGATAAAGTAATCGGCAAACTCGGCCAGAATGGCGTCGGCGGGACCCATACGGTAGGCGGTGGTGCCCAGATATTCGCCCAAACGGCCAGGGGCTTGGGACAATAGCAGGGTGCCGCCCACATCCGGGATCAGGCCGATAGCGGCTTCGGGCATGGCGACTTGGCTGGTTTCGCACACAACCCGGTGCGAGCCGTGGCAGCCAACCCCGACGCCGCCACCAAAAGTAAACCCGTGCAAAAGGGACACGACGGGTTTGGGGAATTCGAACAGGGCGGCATTCATTCGGTATTCATCGGCCCAGAACCGGCGACCATAGTCAAAATCACCTGCCGAGCCTGTGGTATACATATCGGCAATGTCGCCGCCCGCGCAGAACGCTTTGTCGCCAGCGGCGTCAATCAATAGCAGCTGAACAGCTTCATCGTTGGCCCATTGATCAAGGGCTGCATGTATCGCACTGCACATGTCCCAGGTCAGGGCATTCAGAACCTGAGGTCGGTTCAAAGTGATCCGCCCGGCCTTGCCGTCGCGGCGAATGTGAATATCGCTCATGTCTGAAATGGCATCCTTGTTTTCCTCCCTGGCAGCGCGGCCTTCAAAAAAAGGCGACTGGCATATGTCTATAACATGCCAGCCGCCCAGAGTTTTCAAGGGAATAGACCCTTGGGAGAAAGCTTTTTAGTCCATAACTGGAATGCTGAACTCGCCACCTTCTTTGGTGCCCGACGGCCAGCGGGACGTTACGGTCTTGGTGCGTGTGTAGAAACGGAACGCATCAGGGCCGTGCTGGTTCAGGTCGCCGAAGACGGATTTCTTCCAACCGCCAAAGGTGTGATAGGCCAGAGGCACAGGGATCGGAACGTTGATACCGACCATGCCGATATTGATACGCTTGGCGAAATCACGGGCCGTGTCGCCGTCACGGGTAAAGATCGCGGTGCCGTTGCCGTATTCGTGATCCATGGCAAGGCCCAGGGCCTCTTCATAGGTTTCAGCGCGGACGGTGGACAAAACCGGGCCGAAGATCTCGGTTGTGTAGATGTCCATGTCTTTGGTGACATTGTCGAACAGGTGCGGGCCGACGAAGTAGCCGTTTTCGTAGCCTTGCAGGTTATAGTCACGGCCGTCGACCGCCAGGGTCGCGCCCTGATCCAAACCGGACTGAACCAGACGTTCGATGTTGGCTTTGGCGGCGGCTGTTACAACCGGGCCGTAGTCAACGTCGTTGCCAGCAGTATATGGGCCAACCTTCAGCGCTTCGATCCGGGGAACCAGCTTTTCGATCAGACGGTCAGCGGTGTCGTTGCCGACAGGAACCGCAACCGAGATCGCCATGCAGCGTTCGCCTGCGGCACCGTAGCCCGCACCGACCAATGCGTCTGCGGCTTGATCCATATCCGCATCGGGCATGATGATCATGTGGTTCTTTGCTCCGCCGAAACACTGAACACGTTTTCCGTTGGCGCAGCCACGCTCGTAAATATAGGCCGCAATCGGGGTGGATCCGACAAAGCCGATCGCTTCAATAGTGTCGTTGTCCAGGATCGCGTCGACGGATTCTTTGTCGCCGTTCACAACCTGCAGCAAACCGTCAGGCAGACCGGCTTCTTGCAGCAGCTCGGCCAGCATCAAAGGCACAGAGGGGTCACGCTCGGACGGCTTCAGGATGAAGGCGTTGCCGCAGGCCAAGGCAGGGGCCATTTTCCACAATGGGATCATCGCAGGGAAGTTGAACGGGGTGATACCTGCAACAACACCAAGGGGTTGCCGCATAGAGTACATGTCGATCCCTGTGCCCGCGCTGTCTGTGAACTCGCCTTTTAGCAGGTGGGGTGCGCCGATGCAAAACTCAACAACTTCCAAGCCACGCTGAACGTCGCCCGCCGCATCAGGCAGGGTTTTGCCGTGCTCGCGGCTTAGGGCCTCGGCCAGTTTGTCCATGTCGCGGTTCAGCAGCTGGACGAATTTCATCAAAACGCGAGCGCGTTTTTGGGGGTTGGTGGCGGCCCAAGCGGGCTGAACAGCGGCCGCGGCGGCGACAGCAGCGTCGAGCTCTTCTTTAGACGCTAGGGGAACCTTGGCCTGAACCTCGCCCAGGGCTGGGTTGTAGACGTCTGCGAAACGGCCAGATGTGCCTTTGACATGGGCGCCGTTAATGAAGTGTGTAAGCTCTTGCATAGAAGCCTCCTGATGAATTTGGCCCTGTGTACCCAAAAGCCCTTTGCGTAAAAAGGCGCAGCTTGCCATAATGGTTTTGCAATTTTGCAAAGGTGCGCCATGCAGTGGGACGATCTGAAAATCTTTCTGGCTTTGGCCCGCAGTGAAAGCCTGTCCGGGGCGGGGCGCGCGCTGCGGCTGGATCCTGCAACCATCGGCAGGCGGATCGCTAGGCTAGAGGCTACGACAGGGGCGGCCTTGTTCCTGCGCTCGGCCCAAGGCTATGCGTTGACAGAAGCGGGGGCGCGGTTGACGGCCCATGCCGAACGGGTGGAACGGGAAATTGCCCATGGCATGTCGCAACTGACAGGCCCAGGCGACGGGTTAAGCGGCCAGATCCGTATCGGCGCGCCAGATGGATGTGCCAATTATCTGTTGCCGCAGGTTTGCGCCGACATTGTGCGGGATCACCCAAGCTTGGATCTGCAAATCGTCGCCTTGCCGCGGGTTTTTAACCTGTCAAAGCGCGAAGCCGATCTGGCCATTGCCGTCACGCCACCAACCCAAGGGCGTTTAACGGTGCGCAAAATCACTGACTATTCCCTGCGTTTGGCCACTACCCAGATGTACCTGGACAGCGCGCCGCCTTTGGTCAACGCCCAAGATTTACAACAGCATCGCACGGTTGGTTATATTCCCGACATGATCTTTGACGCAGGTTTAGATTATGCGTCCGAAGTTGGCCTGCCGTCCGAAGGGGTGAATTCAAACTCGGTTTTGGTGCAGATGAACTTGTTACGGGCGGGTGCAGGTATTGGGGTTGTGCATGATTTTGCCCGGCCCTCGGCGCCCGAGCTGGTCACCGTTTTGCCGGACCTGACGCTACAGCGCGCCTTTTATTTGTTGCGCCACGCGGACGAGGCTGGATCGGCCCGATTGGGGCAATTTGCTGAACTTTTGGTCGCCGGAATTCGCCGCGAAACACACAAGCTAGAGGCGAGTGTCGCCAAATAGATTTCGCATAAAAACTTGACACAAGGCGGTTTGCTTTGCGACGCTGGCCGAACCACTTTCAGAAGCCTAAGAAAACAAAGGAGAAATGCCATGCTTGTCAGCCACATCCTAAAATCTAAAGGGGCCAATGGGGTGGTAACTGTGAAACCGGGAACGCCTGTCAGCCAAGCGGCCGAGGTTTTATCTTCGCGCAGGATTGGTACGGTTCTGGTGTCTGAGGACGGTAAATCCGTAGCCGGAATTCTGTCGGAACGCGACATTGTACGCGAAATCGGCAAGCGCGGCGGGGCCTGTTTGTTGGACAGCGTAGACGATCTGATGACCAAGACCCTGGTCACCTGCACCCCGGCCAACAGCGCAGATGAAGTACTGACCAAAATGACCGAAGGCCGCTTTCGTCACATGCCCGTTTTTGAAGGATCCGAGATGATCGGCCTGATCTCCCTGGGAGATGTGGTCAAGGCGCGCTTGTCCGAACTTTCCATGGAAAAACAAGCCCTGGAAGGCATGATCATGGGGCATTAACCCCGGTTTTGCGTTAACATTGTGCTGATGGCTTGATTTTCGACCAAGTTTCTGTTGCTTGCGGTAAAACAACTGAACGATAGCGAGGACCTGGCCATGCGCGTTGGGCTTTACCCCGGTACTTTTGACCCGATCACTATGGGGCATACCGATATTATTCGCCGCGCAGCGTCGCTTGTCGACAAGCTGTATATTGGGGTCGCGATTAACCGCGATAAGGGGCCGCTATTTTCGCTGGAAGAACGCGTCGCGATGCTAGAGGTGCAATGCGCCGAATTGAGCGCGGAAACCGGGATGGAAATCATCGTCCATCCGTTTGAAAACCTTCTGATCGACTGCGCGCGCGATGTTGGGGCCGGCATTATTGTGCGTGGTCTGCGGGCCGTTGCGGATTTTGAGTATGAATATCAGATGGTTGGCATGAACCGCCAGTTGGACCACAGCATAGAGACCGTGTTCTTGATGGCTGATGCTCAGCACCAGGCGATTGCGTCAAAGCTGGTCAAGGAAATCGCCCGTCTTGGTGGGGATGTGTCCAAATTTGTCTCACCCGCCGTGCGGGCTGCTTTGATCGAAAAACAAAGCTGATCTTAGCTGCTGTAGACGTGCTTGCGCGCGGTCGCTGCGGCGTCTTCGGGAAACAGTCCCAGGTCATGGGCCACATCAGCTGGCATGTTGGACAGTTCAAAGACGGTCCGGTTGTACAGAGCCCGTTTTGCAGCGGCGGCGCGGATCTGAGCAATAATGTTGGTCATTCTTCCAGTTCCTTTTCAGGTCTTTGCGGGTGCAGCATTTTCGCTTGCACCCAAGATATGCGCCCGCCGCGCGCGCTTTCCAATTGTCAGAACAACAATGGCGCTATGCGCTTGCTGCAATGCAGCGAATGCACCTGATAAGAGGTTGATCTAAAACAAAAAAGGCGCCCATAAGGGCGCCTTTGTGTCGGATTTTGCAGGGCTTTTTACAGATATTTGCCCATTTCGGCCGCTGTATCCAGCATCCGGTTCGAGAAACCCCACTCGTTATCATACCAGGTCAGGATGCGGCACATGGTGCCGTCCATGACTTTGGTTTGGTCGGTCGCGAAGATCGACGAATGGGAATCATGGTTGAAATCCATGCTGACCAGCTTGTCGTCAGTCGCGCCCAAAATGCCCTTCAACGGGCCTGCAGCGGCTGCGCGGATGGCTGCGTTGATCTCTTCCACAGAGGTTTCGCGCGCGGCTTCAAAGGTCAGGTCAACAACAGAAACGTTCGGGGTTGGAACGCGGATCGCGACGCCGTCCAGCTTGCCGTTCAGCTCTGGCAGGACCAGACCGACTGCCTTTGCGGCACCGGTGGAGGTCGGGATCATACTAAGCGCAGCCGCACGAGAGCGGTAGAGATCGCTGTGCATGGTGTCCAAAGTCGGCTGGTCACCGGTATAGCTGTGGATCGTGGTCATGAAGCCTTTGGAAATACCGATCGCGTCGTTCAGCACTTTGGCAACAGGCGACAAGCAGTTCGTGGTGCAAGAGGCGTTCGACACGATAATGTCGTCGGCGCTGAGCACCCCGTGGTTCACACCGTAAACGATGGTTTGGTCTGCATTCGCGCCAGGGGCGGAAACCAGAACCCGGCTTGCACCGTTTTCCAGGTGGATTGCAGCTTTGTCACGGGCGGTGAAGATGCCCGTGCATTCCAGAACGATGTCGATGTCAGACCAAGGCAGCTCGGCCGGGTTACGGATCGCAGTTACGGCAATTGGACCGTAGCCGACGTCGATGCTGGTTTCAGTGGTTGTGACCGGGAAGGGGAAACGGCCATGAACCGAATCGAAGCGCAGCAGGTGTGCGTTGGTCTCGACCGGGCCCAGATCGTTGATGGCCACGACGCGAACGTCAGACCTTCCACTTTCTACAAGTGCCCGCAATACGTTGCGCCCGATCCGGCCAAAGCCGTTGATTGCGACGTTGATCGTCATATCGGTAGTCCCTTTGCTGTGGATGCGCATAATGCGCACACTGTTAGCGTTAACAACAGGGTTTTTGCGAAAGGGTCAAGCCCGACTGCTGTCAAATTTGCGGATACGGCAATGGGTCACAGCCCTGGATTGCGCGGAAAGCGCCCCAGAATTGGGGATGATTTGGTGGTCCGGAGGGGGCGGAGGGGTTACCTCCAGAAGCTTACGAAATCGACCAGCCGGATAAACTGCTGCAAGACGACAAAGAAGAACGCGCCGTCATTTGCGATGTAGTCAAAAGAAATGCCGACGCAGATACACAGCGCCAGCATGAAAGCGATTTGATTGGTCATGGCTGCCCCGGGGCCGCCCTGCGGCCAGTTAGATAAGACGTCCCATCGCCCCGGCCACATCGGCCATCCGGCAAGAGAACCCCCATTCATTATCGTACCAAGCCAAGACGCGAACAGTCCGGCCTCCTACGACTTTTGTCTGATCCGGCGCGAAAATGCTAGAGTGTGGGGTGTGATTGAAATCAATCGAAACCTTGGCTTCTGGGTCATAGGACAGGACAGAGCCCATGTGACCCGCCGCAGCATCTGCCATGATGGTGTTGATTTCTTCGACGGATGTGTCGCGACCGGCTTCAAACGTCAGATCAACTGCACTGACATTTGGAGTAGGTACGCGCAAAGACGTGCCGTCCAGTTTGCCTTCCAGCTCTGGCAGGACCTCTTTCAACGCTTTTGCAGCCCCGGTCGAGGTCGGGATCATCGCCATTGCCGCAGCCCGCGCACGGTACAGATCGCTGTGGCGGCGGTCCAAAGTCGGCTGGTCACCGGTATAGCTGTGGATCGTGGTCATGATGCCACGCTCGATCCCGACGGTTTCGTTCAGCACTTTGGCCAGGGGGGCCAGACAGTTTGTGGTGCAGGATCCGTTTGACACCACGTGATGGTTTGTTTCCAGCTCTCGGTGGTTGACGCCGTAGACGATTGTTTTGTCGGCGTTCTTTGCGGGTGCAGACACCAGAACACGTTTTGCGCCTTGATCCAGGTGGACGGCGGCCTTGTCGCGTTCGTTGAACTTGCCAGAGCATTCCAGAACCACATCAACGCCGGACCAGTCCAGCTCGGCCGGGTTATAGGTGGAAAATACTTTCATCGGGCCACGGCCTAGATCCATCGTGTCATTGTCGACGCGGATCTGCCCGCCAAAGCGGCCGTGGATGCTGTCGTACTTCAAAAGGTGAGCATTAGTCTCGATCGGGCCGGTTGCATTGATCTTCACAACCTGAACGTCATTGCGCCCGCTTTCGGCGATATGGGCCAAGGTGCAGCGGCCAATCCGGCCAAATCCGTTAATACCGACAGTGATGGTCATGCTCATGTCCTTCGTCAAACAGCTTTGTCGGTGTTTAAGATGGAGTCTTTTGCAAATAAACAATCAAAATCAGCTTGTTAGCGCAAACGTTCCATGTTTGCGCCGCCGTTTGCGCTAACAGAAACATATTGGCCACGTGACGATGGGTTCTTGCAGCTATTCAAGCCAGTTCTTAGGGTAAGCCAACGCCGGATAGGGGATATTTATGAGTGGTTTGATAGCATTGTTGGACGATGTGGCGGCAATTGCCAAAGTTGCATCGGCCAGTGTGGATGATGTGGTAGGGCAGGCGGCCAAGGCCGGGGCAAAGGCGGCGGGGGCTGTCATTGATGATGCAGCAGTAACACCGAAATATGTCCATGGGTTCGAGCCCGCGCGCGAATTGCCCATTGTGGGCCGGATTGCCCGAGGGTCCATCTTTAACAAGCTGGTGATTTTGCTGCCCGCTGCCTTGTTGCTGCAAAGCTTTGCCCCTTGGGCGATCCCGCCTCTGTTGATGCTGGGCGGGGGATATTTGTGTTTTGAAGGGGCCGAAAAGATCTGGCACTGGCTGTGGCCCAGCAATCATGCCGATGCGCCGCTGGATGAAGAGGTCAAAGACGCCGCCCATCTGGAAGAAAAGAAAGTGGCGGGCGCGATCAAGACCGACTTTATTCTAAGTGCCGAGATTATGACGATTGCACTTTCGGCTTTGCCAGAGGCCAATATCTGGTTTCAGGGCGCCGCTTTGGCTTTGGTGGCGATTGGCATTACGATAATGGTGTACGGATCCGTCGCAGTGATTGTGAAAGCCGATGATGTCGGGCTGGCCATGACGCGCCACGGTCGGCTTGGGATAACCCGGTCAATCGGGCGTGGGATTGTGCGGGGCATGCCAGGGTTCTTGAAACTGCTGTTGATTGTTGGAACCGCTGCGATGCTGTGGGTCGGGGGGTCGATCATCGTCCACGGGTTGGCGCAGATGGGCTATGCCGGGCTGGAACATTGGATTGATGACATCGCAAAAGCTGTCGCGGGCTTAGCACCTGTGGCAACAGGCTTTGCCGGATGGATGACCAAAGCGGTAATCGACGGGATCCTGGGCCTTGGGCTTGGGTTCATTCTGGTTGCCGTCATTGGCCCGGTGATGGGGTTGTTTGGACAATCCGCCCATTAGAATTTACCAAAACAAGCAACGAAAAAGGCCCGCAGATCCAATCTGCGGGTCTTTTGTTAAACATTGCCAGTCGCTTACAGAATATCTTTGACGCTTTGGGCGACATTCGCTGCTGTGATGCCAAAGTCTTCAAACAGTTCGTTCGCGGGGGCCGAGGCGCCAAAACCGGGCATGCCGACAAAGCCACCCTTGTCGCGCTTGCCGCGCTCGCTAAACAGCCATTTGTCCCAACCGAACTGGGCTGCAGCTTCGACCGCGACCCGAACGGGGCCTGCGGGCAGAACCTTGCGACGGTAGGCTTCGGGCTGGGCCTCGAACAGTTCCCAGCAAGGCATGGATACGACGCGGGTGCCGATGCCTTCAGCCTGCAGCAGATCCCGCGCTTCCAGCGCGATGGATACTTCAGACCCGGTTGCCATCAGGATCGCTTGGCGCTTACCTTCGGCCTCGGCCAGAACATAGGCGCCCTGGGCGGTCAGGTTCTTGGTGGTGTGATCTGTCCGAACTGTGGGCAGGCCCTGACGGGACAAGCACAGAACCGATGGCGCGTCGCTTGTTTCCAAGGCGATCTGCCAGGCTTCGGCGGTTTCAACCGGATCCGCAGGGCGGAACACATTGGTGTTTGGCGTGGCGCGCATCATCGCCAGATGTTCGACCGGCTGGTGTGTCGGGCCGTCTTCGCCCAAGCCGATGGAATCGTGGGTCATGACATAGACGACAGGCTGCTTCATCAAAGAAGACAGACGCATTGATCCGCGCGCGTAGTCGGTAAAGCACATGAACGTGCCGCCGTATGGGCGCACGCCACCATGCAGTGCCATGCCGTTCATCGCAGCGGCCATGCCGTGTTCGCGGATGCCGTAATGGATGTAACGGCCTTCGCGGGTTTCGGGGGTGTGGATGCCCATGTCAGGCGTTTTGGTGTTGTTGGACCCGGTCAGGTCCGCCGAACCGCCCACAGTTTCCGGCAGGATCGGGTTCAACACGCCCAGCACCTTTTCAGACGCCGCACGGGTCGCCATTTTCGGCGCTGTTTCCGAG
>SPJP01000052.1 GCA_006844665.1 Paracoccaceae bacterium | reverse complement strand
ACAGATCTGACCCTGGTTGAAGAACGCGCCGAAACACGCGGCCTCGACGGCGGCTTCCAGATCGGCGTCCTCCAGCACGATCAGGGGCGCTTTGCCCGACAGTTCCAGCAAGGCGGGCTTTAGATAACGGGCCGCTTCCATCGCGACGTTTCGGCCAACCCGGGTGGACCCGGTAAAGTTAATCCGGCGGATGCAGGGATGGGCAATCAGCTGCACCATCGTGTCATGGGCATCCTCGGTTTCGCTGACAATGCAAGTCAGAACGCCTTCGGGCAATCCAGCGCTGTTCAGCACATCCACCAGATGCTTATGGGTCTTTGGGCAATGCTCGGACCCTTTCATCACCACCGTATTGCCGCACATCAAAGCGCCCGCGACGGCCCGCACCCCTAGCGTAATCGGCGCGTTCCATGGCACCATGGCCAGCACCACACCCGCAGGCTGGCGGCGCAGAATCGAGTGTTTGCCAGTGTCAGGGTCAACGATTTGCTGGTCCTGCAATGCGGGTATCAGGCTTTCAACCTGCTCCAGAACGGAAATCGCCAGATCAATGTTGAACTGGGTCCAGGACCGGGCGGCACCAACCTCCTCGGCCGCCAAAACAGCAAAGGCATCCCGGTTGGCATCCAGTGCTGCCTTCATCTTTTGCAAGACCGCAGCCCGGTCAGCGGCACGCCAGCGCGACCACTTCGGAAACGCGCCCGCCGCAGCCGCAGCCGTGGCGTTCACCGCCAAGCTGGCCGCATTTCGCCCGGCGATCAAACCAAGATCCGACATCGAATGCTGCACTAAATTCCCCCTCTCACGCCCCGTGCCCCCAACCTCCATCGGTGCACAAGACGGCCCGCTTTTGCGGACGAACCATGACCGTAGACGAAAGAAGCCGTAAAAAAATATTGATATCCGGTCTTTTTTTGTCAAAATCCGGGTATGACAAGCACGTTCAACGCAATTTTTCCCCCGGCCTCGCATCAAACCACCGTCCATGCCGAGGTTTTTAGCAGCGGGTTGGACGACAGGTTTTTGGGCGGTTTGGTCGATTTTCCGGGGCGCACATCGCAATGCATCATGGTTTTGGCAGGCAGCGCGATACGTCTGAAACCCGACAGCGAAGAAACCATCCAAGGCCCCGCAATCAACTGGGGCCCGAAATCCGCCGATACGCGGATCAAGGCCCGGGCGGGCAGCAGCGGAATCATCATGACCCTTGGGGACACCACCCTTAGCAACGCCATCGGCCACAAACCCGAAGCGGCCGCCTTGCGCCTAATGTCCGCGCGCGAATTCACCCTGAACCTTGGCGAAAAGCCGGAAATCGCCCAAGCGATCTCGACCTGTTTCGATGCCATTTTCAAAGAGCTCGACGCCGAACAAACCGGCATGGAAACCGTGATCGAGGCTCAGATACGGATCATGCTGGTGTCTTTGTGGCGGGCAGGCGTGAACGAGATGATCGAGGATCAAAGCTATAGGGCCGTCAACTTTACCCTGGAAAGGTTCCGCCACCTTGTCGAAGCCCATCTACGTGAACGCTGGCCAGTGCACCGGTTTGCCGCTGAACTGGGGGTGTCGCCAGACAGGCTTCACGATATTTGCAGACGCACGCTCGGCAAGCCGCCTCAACGTCTGATCCGCGACCGCCTGACATTCGAGGCCCAGGCCCTGCTGCAACGGTCCCATCAAACCTTGGATCAGATCGCCGACCACCTGGGTTTTCGCAGCACGTCGCAATTCAGCGCCTATTTCAAAGCAGAAACAGGCATTCCCCCCGGATCTTTCCGGCGTGCCAGCGCCCAGCATGGCGGCACGGCAAAGCAGGCCCAGGTGGGCAGCTATGCCGATTGGCCCTAAAATCGTCAGGCAAAAGCCGTGGCTTAGATAAGACCCGCGTCTTTGAACAATGCGGTCAGATCTGCCTGCGGGCGCGGCCCGATATGGCTGATCACGGACCCGGCGGTCAGGTTCGCCATGCGGGCAGCGGTTGTCAGATCGGCCCCATGGGTGATGCCCCACAGAAACGCCCCAGCAAACGCATCGCCCGCGCCTGTTGCGTCCACGATATCCACCGCGTCTGCGGGCACATGGGTCACCTCGCCCCCGGCCACGATATAAGCGCCATTGTCGCTGTCTGTGCAGGCCAGGATTTCCACCTCGGACCCGGCGGTCTTTAGGGCGGCGTCGAAATCTTCGGTCTCGTACATCGACAACAGCTCGGCCCGGTTGCAGAACAGCAGATCCGTGCCGTCCACAATCATCGCGCGGAACGCATCGCGGTGACGGCTAACGCAGAACGGATCGCTCAGCGTCAGGCTCACCTTGCCACCGGCAGCTTTTGTAGCCGCAATCGCCTTGGCAAAGGCCTCGTGGCTGTCGGGCCCGTCAAAGCGGTAGCCTTCCAGATAGATCCATTCGGCCTGGGCCATCTGGGCCTCGTCAATGTCGCCCGGGGTCAGAAACTCGGTCACGCCCAGATAGGTGTTCATCGACCGCTCGCCATCAGGCGACACCAAAACGATGCAGCGCCCGGTTTCATCGGTGGCATCCTTTGGGGCTAAGGCGGTCTCATAGACAGCCCCTTGCGCGCGCATGTCATGGGCAAAGATATGGCCCAGCTGGTCGTCCTTGACCTTGCCCACATAGGCGGTCTGGCCGCCCAAAGCAGCAATGACCGCAATCGTATTGGCCGCCGAGCCGCCAGAGACCTCCTGCGCGGGGCCAATGCGGCTATACAGATCAACCGCCCGGTCCATATCGATCAGCTGCATGATGCCCTTGTCGATCCCGGCCTCGGCCAGAAAGCTGTCTTCGCAGCGGGCCAGAATATCGACCATGGCATTGCCAATCCCGACGATTTGAAACTGTTTGGTCATAGAGTTTTGTCCTCGAATTGGCACAGGTCCCGGATCAGGCAAGCCCCGCATTTGGGCTTTCGGGCCACACAGATGTAACGCCCATGCAGGATCATCCAGTGATGGGCGTGGTGTTGAAATTCGACCGGGACGTGGTCCTCGATCGCGCGTTCGACGGCATCGACATCCTTGCCGGGGCACATCCCAGACCGGTTGCCAATGCGGAAAATATGGGTATCGACGGCTTGTGCAGGATGCCCGAACCACATGTTCAGCACCACATTCGCCGTCTTGCGGCCAACGCCGGGCAAAGATTGCAGCGCGGCCCGGCTGGACGGAACCTGACCGCCGAATTCATCCACCAGCTTTTGGCTCAGCTTGATGACGTTCTTGGCCTTGTTGCGGAACAGGCCAATCGTCTTGATATGCTCGATCACGCCCTCTTCGCCCAAAGCCAGCATCTTTTCCGGTGTATCGGCGATGGCAAACAGACCCTTGGTGGCCTTGTTCACCCCTGCATCCGTAGCCTGGGCACTTAGGGCAACGGCCACCACCAGCGTATACACGTTCACATGATCCAGCTCGCCCTTCGGCTCTGCCTCGGACTCCTGAAACCGTGTGAAGATTTCATGCATGATCGGGTATGGTAGCTGCTTTGCCATGACCCCGGCGGTATGCCTGCTGAAACGCGGCCCGTCCAGCATTTCAAACGGGTGAATTGCCGCAAGCCTGGCAGCCTTTGCGCAGGAACCGGGTCGCCTTGGATCCCCTACGGCGCTAAGCTTCCCACACGCAACTCCACAGGGCCCAATCCCATGTCAGACGACCTGCAAGACCGCTACCATTACGCCCTGATCCAGCGGGCCATTGATGCGATTGACGCTGCTGGCGGCGCGCCCGTGTCGCTCGATGCTTTGGCGGCCGAGGTCAACCTAAGCCCCGCCCATTTCCAACGGGTCTTTTCCCGCTGGGCCGGGGTGTCGCCGAAAAAACTGCAGCAATTCCTGACCCTGGGCCATGCCAAAGCCCTGCTGTCCAACCGCTTCACCACGCTGGAAGCCTCGGTCAACACGGGCCTGTCCGGATCTGGCCGGTTGCACGATCTGTTCCTGCGCTGGGAAGCGATGAGCCCGGGCACCTTTGCCACCGGGGCCGCAGGCGTGCAGATCCGCTGGGGCTGGTTCGACAGCCCCTTTGGCCCCGCCCTGATCATGGGCACGGACAAGGGCATTTGCGGCGTCGGGTTCGAGGACGTCGCAGGCCCCGACGCCGCCCTGGCCGATCTGATGGACCGCTGGCCCAACGCCACCTACACCCATGATCCCGCCAGCCTTGCCCCCCTTGCGAACCAGGCCTTCCCCCAATCGGGCGGCCCCGCCACAGCGCCACTGTATCTGATCGGCGCGCCGTTCCAGATCAAAGTGTGGGAGGCTTTGTTGCGCATCCCCTCGGGCTATGTCACCACCTATTCGGAAATCGCCCAGACCATCGGATCGCCTCGGGCCTCGCGCGCTGTTGGCACTGCTGTGGGCCGCAACCCGATCAGCTGGCTGGTGCCCTGCCACCGGGCCTTGCGCAAATCGGGCGGTTTGGGCGGCTATCACTGGGGTCTGCCCCGCAAACGCGCGATGCTGGCCTTTGAAACCGCTCAACTGCAGGCCGCCCCCTCTGACGTCACGGAAGCGGCGGAAAGTCGCGTGTAACGGAAACTTCCCCTTTTCCGAACAGCCCTCCGCCCCTACCTACTTGGCACAGATTTAACAGTTGGAGAGCTTATATGCCCCTCGTTCGTCCCGTTCTGATCGGCCTGGCCGCGTCTTCCCTTTTCCTGGCCGCGTGTACAGACCCCAATACCGGGCAGCGCAACAATGCCAAAACCGGCGCTTTGGTCGGCGGGGCTTTGGGTGGCTTGTTCGGCCTGTCCCGGGATGGCGACGCGCCTGCCGAAACCATCATTGGTGCGGCTGTAGGTGCTGCCATTGGCGGTGCGATCGGCGATATCCTGGACAAACAAGCGGCCGAGCTGCGCAACGATCTGGGCAATGATCAGGTCAAGATCGTCAACACCGGATCCGAACTGATCGTGACCATGCCCCAGGACATCCTGTTCGCCGTCGACAGTGCCGAGGTTCAGCCCGGCCTGCGTGGGGATCTGGCCGTTCTGGCAAACAACCTGCAACGCTATCCCGACTCCGTCGTCCAGGTTGTAGGCCATACCGACAACACCGGGGCGGCCACCCACAACCAGGCGCTGTCCACCCGCCGCGCCGCGGCTGTGTCGGGCATTCTGGCCGCCAACGGCGTGCCGCAATACCGCCTGCAAGCCATCGGTCGCGGCGAAGACGCCCCTATCGCGTCTAACCTGAACGAAGAAGGCCGCGCCCTGAACCGCCGGGTCGAAATCATTATCCGGCCCAACGCGTCCTAAGCTCAGGCGCTATACCATTGTGAATGGCTCCGGTTGGTCATACAATTTGACCAATCGGAGCCGCACATGCCCTTTCAACGCATCCAATCTGAAAAGCTGTCCACTGCCGTTGTCCGGCAGATCGAACAGCTGATCCTGCGAGGCATCCTCCGCCCCGGTGAACGCCTGCCTGCTGAACGGGAAATGGCCGACCGTATGGGCGTGTCCCGCCCGTCCCTGCGCGAAGCCATCGCAACCCTGCACGACAAGGGCCTGCTGGAAAGCCGCGCCGGTGCAGGCGTCTTCGTGGCCGGGGTTTTGGGTTCCGCGTTTTCCTCGGCCCTCGTCACCCTGTTTGCCGGCCATGACGAGGCCGTGATCGACTACGTCGCCTTCCGCCGTGATCTGGAAGGCCTTGCCGCCTACCGCGCCGCCGAAAAGGGCACCGACACCGATCTGGCCGTGGTCGACGCCGTGTTCAAAAAGATGGAAGCCGCCCATTCCAAGCGCAATCCGGCGGACGAGGCGCGTTTGGACGCCGAATTTCACCTGGCGATAATCGAGGCCAGCCACAATGTGATCATGCTGCATATGATGCGCTCGATGTTCGATCTGCTGCGCAACGGGGTGTTCTACAACCGCTCGGTCATGTTCAAGCAACGCACAACCCGTGTTACCCTGCTGGACCAACACCGCGCCATCAACGACGCCCTACAAGCCCGCAACCCCGACGCCGCCAAAGCTGCGATCGAAGCGCATATGGACTATGTCGCAGACGGCCTGGTCGAATGGCGCCAGTTCGAACACAATGATGCCGTGGCCAAACAACGCTTCGAACACGAACAGTCCCGAACATGATCATCGGACACCTGTCAGCCGCCTATCTGGTGGCCAAAGGGGCCGGGGCCTTGCGCAGCGCTCCCCTGCCGACACCTCTGTTTGCCGGATTCCTCATTGGCGGCATCGCGCCCGATATGGATATGCTGTGGTTTCATCTGGTCGATCACGGCAGCACCCATCACCACGATTATCTGACCCACCGGCCTGCGATCTGGGCCGCCCTTGGGGCCCTTGGCCTGCTGGGGGCGCGTTGGACCGCTGGCAGCCTAGCCCTCGCCCTATCCCTGGGCGCACTGTTTCACCTGATGCTTGATAGCATCGTAGGCAAAATCGCCTGGGCCTGGCCGTTTTCCGACAAAGCCGTCCCCTTGGTCGTGGTGCCCGCCGCCTATGACAACTGGATTCTGTCGTTTCTGCTGCATTGGACCTTCGCGGTCGAACTGGCGATTACAGCCGCTGCAATCATCGTGCTTTTAACCAGCCGCAAAAACAAAAAACCCGGCGCCTAGGCACCGGGTTTCTTAAACTGTTCTGTGGTCAGGATCAGTGCAGTTTTGCACCAACAGACGCAATCGCGTCATCGACCATTTTGCTTTGGTCGCCGTCTTTCAAGGAAGACGAGATCGCATCGCCTGCTGCGGCAATCGCCACACCAACCGCGCTGTCACGCACTTCTTTGATCGCCGCTTTTTCCGCGCTCGCGATCTGCTCGACCGCAGCCGCCAGACGACGCGCGATAGAGGCTTCCAGATCAACCTTGGCCTGCTCAGAAGAAAGCTCTGCGTCAGCTTTGGCGGTCGCTACAATGCGGTCAGCCTGTTCTTGAACTTCGCGTGTCTTCCGCTCAAAGCTGGCATAGATCTCTCTAGCTTCTTCGTGGATGGCACGGGCTTCGTCCAGTTCCGACTTGATGTCGACCGCGCGCTTGTCCAGCAATCCGCCCAGCATCGAGGGCACTTTGAAGTACAGCAGCACAACCAGGAATACGAGGAAGGCCACCAGAACAACAAAGTTGGTGTTGCCCAGCGAAACGAACGGGCCAGATGCGGCCAAAACCGGGGATGCGGCCAGCGATGTGATCGCCGCTGCGGAAAGTGTAATCTTGCGCATGGCTTACCCTTTCAACCGAGTTTCAACAGCAGCCAGAACGGCGGCTTCGTCTGCAATGCCGGGTGCCAAAGTGTTGGCAAGCTCGACAGCGGTGGACCGGGCAACTTCTGCGATGCTGGTCACCGCGTTTGCGCGGATCTCGGCAATGGCTTGCTCGGACTCGGCCATCTTGGCTGCGATCTCTGCATCCGCCACGGCGATTGCTGCATCCAAGTCGGCTTTGATCTCGTCCTTGGCCAGACCGACAATGCGGTTGGCTTCGGCGCGTGCTTCGGCCAAGGCTTTCTCGTAGGCTTGTTCCGCCTCGACTGCCTTCAGCTTCAGATCCTCCGCTGCGGCCAGATCATGTGTGATCTTGCCTTGGCGTTCGGCCAGAATATCCGCGATCCGTGGCAGGGCCACACGCGAAAGAATTAGATAAATAACGACAAGCGTTACAACGAGCCAGAAAATCTGGTTCGGAAAGGTCGAAAAGTCGAGCTGCGGCATACCTGGGGCAGCTGCGTCTACGACCTCGTGTGTTTCAGTGGCCATCGGTCCCTCCTGGCTCCTTTGATCCATCGGATGCGCTGGCTAGCAGCGCATCCGACCGTAAGGATAGCGAGTAAGGATTAAACGGCGAACATCAGCAGCAGAGCGACGAGGAACGAGAAGATCCCCAGGGCTTCTGCGAACGCGATACCGATGAACAGTGTCGCTGTCTGGCCAGCAGCAGCAGATGGGTTACGCAGAGCGCCGGACAGGTAGTTGCCAACAACATTGCCCACACCGATGGCAGCGCCACCCATACCTGTGCATGCAAGACCTGCGCCAATCAGCGCGCCCATTTCTACGATCGAACCTTCCATGTGAATTCTCCTTACGATGGAATTTGTAGTATTCAAGACAGGCAGATCAGTTCTGCCCGGTGTTTCGGGGTCAGGCGGGATCATTCCCGCCCAACGACTTAGTGATGCGGATGCAGCGCGTCCTTCAGGTACACACATGTCAGAATGGTGAACACGTAGGCCTGGATAAAGGACACCAGGATTTCCAACCCGTACATCGCTGTGATCGCCAGGATCGCGAAGGGGCTGATCGCCGCCAGGGCCGCGAAGCCTGCGAAAACTTTGATAACCGCGTGGCCCGCCATCATGTTACCCGCCAAACGAATAGAGTGGCTGACAGGGCGCGCAAAGTAGGAAATCAATTCGATAACCGCCAGAACCGGGCGGATCGGCAGGGGTGCCGCTGAAACCCAGAACAGCTTCAAAAAGCTGGCGCCGTGCAGAACAAAGCCCAGAATGGTAACTGTCAGGAACACGCCCATGGCCAGAACCGCTGTAACCGCGATGTGGCTGGTTGTTGTGAACGCCATTGGCAGCAAGCCAAGGAAGTTCGCGAACACGATGAACAAGAACAGCGTCATGATATAGGGGAAGTACTTCACACCGTCTTTGCCGGCGATGTCTTCAACCATCTTGTAGATAAAGCCGTAACCCAGCTCGGCAACCGACTGAAAACGACCCGGAACGATGCGGCGTCTGCTGGTCGCCAATACGAACATCAACAAAACGCAAACAACGGCCAGCGCCATCCAAAGCGTTACGTTGGTAACAGTGTACCAAGCAACCGGTCCGTCGCCAAACATAGGCTTGACGATAAACTGGTCCATTGGGTGGAATACAAGACCGCCGCTTTCGGCACCGTGTTCTTCAGTCGCCACGTTATTCGTCCCTCTCGTCATTGGACCCTTTGGGATCCAGTCTTTTTCCGTCGGATCCCGGAAGATCCAGAATGTTTGCGTCCTGAAGTTCCTGCGCGGTGCGGATCATAGCTTTGACCCCTGCGACAAACCCCAGCAATGTGAAGATGACCAGGAAGATCGGCATAGTGCCAAGTCCCCAATCTATTCCGTATCCAATGACAAACCCGATCCCTAACCCGGACACCAGCTCTGTCACCATGCGCCAAGCGTGTTGGGCTTGGCTGTAATGCTCTTCGACCTTGGGGGCGTCATCATCCTTGCCGCGCATCGCGTCGATCTTGGCCTGCAACGCCTCTAGGCGCTTTGGGTCCGGCGCGTCTGCTGACATGGATTTCCCTTTGGTCTGTTGCGGGCAAGCTAGGCGGGGACGCGACACGAGTCAACGACCACAATGACGCGACAGCCTCAATCTAAACATATGAAATATAACGATAAAATTTGGGTGCGACAAGCTGGCCAGCCCGGCCCGCACCCATTCAGGCCCGGAATGCAAATTCAACCAGATGGTTGACCAACGCGCGATCACCTGCCATCCGAACGGTATGACAGACGCGCTCGACATGGTGTTTTCCGCCCTTGCAGACAAAACCCGCAGGGCCATTCTGGCTAT
>SPJP01000051.1 GCA_006844665.1 Paracoccaceae bacterium | reverse complement strand
GACCTTGCAAACAAAGCCCCAGACGGGGTGGCGCAGGCCAGTTCAGCCCGGGATGCCGCACAGAATGCGGCGCTCGTGATCACCATGCTGCCCAATGGCGCGATCCTGAAAAGCGTGGCCGACGACATTGTACCGGCGATGGACCCGGGCAGCGTTTTTCTGGATTGTTCGACCGTGGATGTGGACGCCGCCCGCGCCGTGGCCGCCCTTGCGGATGCGGCGGGTCTGTTGGCCCTGGACGCGCCGGTATCTGGCGGCACCAGCGGGGCCGCGGCGGGCACATTGACCTTTATGGTCGGGGGCAGCCAAAGCGCCTTTGATATTGCCGCCCCTTTGTTCGACATCATGGGGCAAAAAGCTGTTCTGTGCGGCCCCAGCGGCAATGGCCAAGCCGCCAAAATTTGCAACAACATGATCCTGGGCGTCACCATGATCGCCACCTGCGAAGCCTTCGCCCTTGCCGACAAGCTGGGTCTGGACCGGCAGGCCATGTTCGACGTGGTCAGCACCTCGTCCGGTGCGTCGTGGAGCATGAATACCTACTGCCCGGCCCCTGGCATCGGCCCGCAAAGCCCCTCTGACAACGCTTATAAACCTGGGTTTGCAGCTGGTCTGATGTTGAAAGACCTGCGCCTGTCGCAGCAAGCCGCCACAGGCGTAGATGCAGATACCCCAATGGGCCAATTGGCCGAGGCTTTGTACACCCAGTTTGCAGAAACCGAAGGACAGGCAGAAATGGATTTTTCCGCCATGCTGCCGCGCTTTAGCGCCAAATCCAGAAGCTAGAACAAAGCGTTATCAGGCAACAAAGGGCGCTAAATCAGCGCCCTTCGAACCCGGGCGCGCGCTTTTCGCTAAAGGCCAAGACACCTTCTTTAAAGTCGCGGGTTTGCCCAGCTTGGCCCTGCAAACGCGCCTCGACCGACAGCTGAGCATCCAGATCATTGTCATAAGTGCTGCGCAGGGCTTCTTTGATTTTCGCGTAGGCCAAGGTCGGGCCGCTGGCCAGATAAGCCACCCGTTCTTTCCAATGGGCCTCAAATTCCGCATCCGGAACCGCTTCCCAGATCATACCCCAGTCGCTGGCTTGCTTGGCCGATATCTTGTCGGCAAACAGCGCCGCCCCCATGGCCTTGGCAAAGCCCATTTGGCGCGGCAACCAATAGGTTCCCCCGGCATCCGGGATCAGGCCAATGCGCGAAAATGCCTGGATGAACGAAGCGCTTTCGGCCGCGATCACCACATCAGCCGCCAAAGCCAAATTGGCCCCCGCCCCTGCAGCCGTGCCATTCACAGCCGCGACCGTCGGGATCTTGCAATCAATGATCGACTTTAGCATCGGCAGATATTCGTCCCGCAGCACCCGTTCCAGATCGATATTGGCGACATTTGCGCCATCACCCAGATCCTGACCCGAACAAAACGCCCGGCCTTCGCCCGTGATGGCCAACACCCGCGCCTCTTTGGCCGACAGGTTCACCGCATGGGTAATCTCGGCCCTCATCTGAGTACTCAGCGCGTTCATCTTTTCAGGCCGGTTCAAGCGCAGCGTTGCGATATCGTCTGCGATGTTAAGAAGAATGGTCTGATAAGACATAAACACGGCTCCGGCCCTGGGTCACTTTTGCGACTGCAATAAAGGCCACGCGCGAAAAAAGGGCAAGCCCCCCTGGGGCACGTGCTAGGTGCCCCCAGCGTCAAGCAACTGTTTTAACCGGGATTGTTCGTCTTGCGTCAGCGCGTCGGCCAATTCCGGGGCATCCCGACGCCCGAGAATATAAACAAACGCCCCAAACCCGGCCAGCAGCAACATGCCCGGCCCCGCCAGCCACAACAGCAGGTTCGAGCCTCCCATCGTTGGCCGTAGCAACACATATTCGCCGTATCGATCCACGACAAAGTCCATCACTTCCGCGTCGCTGTCGCCGTCCACAAGCCGTTCCCGCACCAGCAACCGCAGATCCCGGGCCAGCTCTGCATGGCTTTCGTCAATACTTTCATTGCGGCACACAAGGCAGCGCAGCTCAGCGCTTAACGCGCGGGCGCGAGCCTCTAGCGCCGGATCGCTGAGCACTTCGTCCGGCTGAACGGCCCAAGCCGGGGCCGCCAACAGCAGCGCAAAAACAAAAACCAGCGCCCTCATTCCGCTGGAACCTCGGCCTTAGCAGATTTTGTTTTCCCAGCACCGGCCGCAACACGGAAACGACGGTCACTTAGGGACAAGAACCCGCCAAAGGCCATCACAATACAGCCCGCCCAAATCCAATTGGCCCAAGCCTTGATATAGACCCGAACCGCCCAGCCCCCGTTGGCCTGCGGATCGCCGATCACGACATATAAATCGCGTGTAACCCCATTATCGATCGCAGCCTCGGTCGTGGGCATGCCCGCCACCGGATAAACGCGTTTTTCAGGGGTCAAAACGGTAACCTCGCGCCCGTCCCGGGTGATCCCGATCCAAGCCGTGGTACTGATATAATTGGGACCTTCCAGTTGTTGCACATCCTGCAAGGTGATCTCGTAAGGGCCAACTTGGTAGGGTTCATTCAACTGCGCGATACGGATATCTTCGACCTGATAGGCCATCAACATCGTCACCCCAAACACGGTAAGGCCCAACCCCATATGGCTAATGCCCTTGCCCCAATCGGCCCGGGGCAAACGGGTCAGACGCAACAGACGCGCGGTCAAATCCCCTCGACCGGTCCGGGCCCACAAATCCAGCGCCGATCCGACAACCACCCATAACGTCAGAACCAGGCCCGCAGGCCCAAGCAAGGACTGCCCCGTCTGAATCGCCCAAACCAAACCACCAGCCGCCAATGACATCGCCAATAGCCCTGCCAATGGGATCTGATGGGTGTTCAACTTGCCCCGTTTCCACGACAACATCGATCCAATCGGCATCAAAACAGCCAAAGCGATCATGAAGGGAGGGAAAGCCAGATTAAAAAACGGCGGGCCGACAGAGAGTTTGCGGTCAAACATCAGCTCGGCCACCAAAGGCCAGACCGTGCCTACGAACACAACAAAGGCTGACACAGCCAAAAGGATGTTGTTGGCCACCAAAGCGCTTTCGCGGCTGACGATCCCAAACACGCCTTTGGCCTGCATCGCACCGGCCCGCAAACTGAACAAAACCAACGCCCCGCCCATAAAAAACCCAGTGATCGCAAGAAGATAGACCCCACGCTCCGGATCATTCGCAAACGCATGGACCGAGGTTAGAACCCCTGAGCGCACAATAAACGCACCGATTAACGAAAAGCCAAAGGCCAGGATCGCCAGCAGGATCGTCCAGGCTTTCAACGCCTCACGCTTTTCCACCACAATCGCGGAATGCAGCAACGCGGCAGAGATCAACCAAGGCATGAAGCTGGCGTTTTCCACCGGATCCCAGAACCAAAAACCGCCCCAGCCCAGTTCGTAATAAGCCCACCAAGACCCTAGCGCGATCCCGATCGTCAAAAACACCCAAGCCGCCAAGGTCCAAGGCCGCACCCATCGCCCCCAGGCCGCATCAACACGCCCCTCGATCAGGGCGGCTACGGCGAACGAAAAGCTCATCGAAAGGCCGACATAGCCCAGGTAAAGAAACGGCGGATGGAAGGCCAAGCCCGGGTCTTGCAGCAAGGGGTTCAGATCCTGGCCGTTGAATGGTGGCACTTCTAATCGTAAAAACGGATTAGATGTCAGCAGGATAAACAGCAAGAACGCAACCGTGATCGCCGCCTGAACCGACAGAACCCGCGCCTTCAAGCTGGGGGGCAGATTGCCTCCGAACCAGCTGGCCATGGCGCCGAACAACGTCAGGATCAGCACCCATAACAGCAGCGACCCTTCGTGGTTACCCCAAACCCCCGTCACTTTATAAAGCATCGGCTTATCTGTATGAGAGTTCAGGTACACCAGCTGCAACGAAAAATCCGACGTCACGAAAGCATAGGTCAGGGCAGCGAAGGAAAAGCCAACCAAAAGAACCTGCGCCTGCGCCGTGGCGTCCGCGCTGGCCATCCAATTGGACCACCCCTTATGGGCGCCAATCAACGGCACGAAAGTTTGCACAACCGCCAAAGTCAGGGCGAGGATAAGGGCGAAATGTCCGAGCTCTACTATCATAGCCCGCACTATAGTTCACCGCGCGTCGTATGCCACTGAAACCCGCGTGAATAGCCTAGGCGAAATCGCGGTTACGGCGCGCTGTCTTGACCTTTGCGCCAATCTTCTAGTGCTGGGTTTGGCCCAGACGTGACTGTCGGCACTGGTGCAAGAGCCGGTTCCGGCGCAACACCCGCCCCTTTGCTTAATGCACGCAAAGCAGACGTGTTTTCAATAACTTGCGGCGTCATCGCCATGGTTTGCGCGATTGAGGATTGAAATTCCTGCCCCTTCGCCTGATGCCGCGCCCCGAAATAGAACGACACAATCGCCCCCAAAAGCCACCATAACGGCTCTGGTACAAGGGCAATTCCTTGCATGCGTTGGGCAAACCAGATCGGGTCCACCATCGCTGCGACGAATAGGCCCAAGGTGCCCAAAGCCAACGCAGGGCGTGGTATCCGATTGATTCCATCGATCATCCGGTCAAACGGGCTGCGCTGCAAACGCTGGAATTCAGCCGCAAATGACGCAAGCGCCGCTGTCTTGCTTTCGTGGTCCCGTTGACTGGATTTTTCCGCATTTTCGCGAAACATCTCAGCCGTCTCCACAATCGCATTCCGGCCGCCGCCGAACAGGCCACCGATCAAAACATCCATTATCGCCATGTCGCCACCCGCGCCCGATGGGCGTCCTCGGACAAATGAAATTTGCGGGAAATAAACGCCTCGGCCCGCTTGATCCAACCGCCCTTGCCGCCCGCTTTGGTGCGGGCATATTTTCGGCTGGCCGGGCGGCGATCAGCAAGGCTGTAGTAATAGTTGCGACGCGCGATCCCGTAAGCATCTACCAGATGGCCCGGGGCGGCCTCAAAGGCTTGATGCACGGCGCGCAGGGTCAAAGGCCCAATCTCACCATCTGGTGTAGCCTCGAATCCCATTTCGGAAACAAGTACTTGCAGGATCCGCACCGCATTGGCACCCGCGTTGACATACATATCAAACACGCTCGCTTGCAGCGGTTCCGGCAGACCTGAAATACCCGGCCCGCGGAAATAATGGGTCAGGAAGATCTCGACCGCTTGCTCGCGCGTTAGATTACGGACGTCTTCGATATCAACCTGGCCGTCTTGGGTCAGATCCAGCCCCAAACGGCGCATCGTGTGGATGGTCACGCCGAAATTCGTTGGGCCACCGGGATCATCCGGGTCATTCACAAACCCGCCTTCCCGCGCCACGATTTCGCTGGCGATGTCTTCAATTGATTGCATGGGTGCCCCCTAGCTTCGGTTCCGAAGTCAGAGTGGCAAATATTGGTTAACAGCCGGCAACCGATGCGTTCGGTGCTAGTTGGTTTCCGAAACCTTGCCGGTCTTGGGATCGACATAGACGCCTTGCTCTTGCAGCGCCTCTATCACCTCTTTTGGCATGTAGGTCTCGTCATGGCGGGCCAGCACTTCGGTCGCAACGAACAGATCACCCTGCATCGACCCCAGCGCCACGGCCCCTTCGTTCTCGCCAAACAAATCTGGCAAGACCCCGGTGTAAGACACTGAAACAACAGCATTTCCGTCGGTCACATCAAAGGTAATGGTTTCCGATTGGTCCCGCACCAAACTGCCCTCGGCAACCAGCCCGCCAATGCGAAACACCTCGCCCTGGGGCGGGCTTTGTTCGGCCACTTGGGTCGGCGTGCGGAAAAAGTTGATGCCGTCGCGCAAGCCATAACCAATCAGCGCTGTCGCCCCGATAAGTGCGACAGCCGCCAAAGCCAAGATCTGAATTCGGCGTTGTTTCTTTAGCCCGCGCATCGAACCCTCATGGATAAAGCGGGGCCAACATAAGCCCTGCGGTTTCCTCAACACCTAGCATCAGATTGGCATTCTGCAAGGCCTGCCCGGACGAGCCCTTGGTCAGGTTGTCCAAACTCGCCAGCACGATTGCGCGCCCTTCGATCCGATCCGCGACCACCCCAAGATGAACAAAGTTTGACCCCCGCACGTGGTGGGTCGATGGGGCTTGGCCGAATGGCAACATTTCGATGAACGGCTCGTCTGCATAGGCGGCTGACAGCACATCATATATATGTTGGGCTGTCCCTTTTACATAAACAGTCGCCAGTATCCCCCTGTTCATAGGCAATAAATGCGGGGTGAACTGAACCTTAACATCCTGCCCAGCTATTGCGCTGAACTCCTGATCAAACTCGCCCAGATGCCGGTGTGTGCCGCCAATAGCATAGGCGTTCATACCTTCAGACAGCTCTGCATGCAGCAGGTTTTCCTTCAGGCTCCGCCCTGCCCCGGACACGCCGGTTTTCAGATCAATAATAATCTCGTCCAGATCAATGCAGCCCGCTTCAATCAATGGCCGCAGCGCAAATTGCCCGGTCGCCGCATTGCACCCCGTTCCAGCAACCAGCCGCGCAGATTTGATCCGGTCGCGATAAAACTCAGTAAGCCCGTAAACAGCCGTGGCCTGCAAATCCAACGCTTTATGGGGCCCGCCATACCAAGTCTCGTATGCAGCGGCATTCCGCAGCCGGAAATCCGCTGATAAATCAACGATTTTCACATGATCTGGCAGCTTGGATATCACCGCCTGCGAGGTCGCGTGCGGCAGCGCACAGAACACAAGATCAATACCGTCAAAGCTCAGATCCTCGATCTTTTGCAGAACCGGCAGATCAAGATGGCGCAAGTGAGGAAAGACTTGCGCCATGGTCAGCCCAGCTTTGGAGTTCGCAGACAAAGCGGCAATTTTCATGGACGGATGAGTGGCAATCAGCCGGACAAGCTCTGCGCCTGTATAGCCGGACGCGCCAAGGATGGCGATATTCTGGGTCATTTTCAGTCTCTATTCATAGCTGGATCACGCCTTTTAAGACGGATCATCGTAAATTTTTAGCAAGGGGCACTGGGGCTAAGCCGCCGTAAACTCGATCCGTCGTCGCAAGAACTGCGTGGCGTTGTTAGACACCGTCGCAACATTCCCCGTTGTCAGAAACTGCGATTCAGTTCCCTCGCCAATCATTTCCGGATGGCGTTTCAGATAGTCCACAAGGCTGGCCGCAACCAAGTTGGCCTGGCTGTACACCTTGACGCTGTCCCCTAGGGCCGCTTGGAAAATCGGCTCCATCAACGGGTAATGGGTGCAGCCCAAGATCGCCGCATCGGCGTTGGGCATTTTGCGCGTCAACGCGTCAACATGGGACCGCACGAGCGCCTCGGCCAAGATCATGTCACCGTCTTCGATCGCGTCAACGACCCCACCGCAAGCTTGGGCTTCGACATCCACGCCAATTGCCCGAAACGCCAATTCCCGTTGAAATGCGCGGCTTGCCACCGTCGCTGGGGTCGCAAACAGCGCCACATTTTTTACCGATACTTCCCGCGGGGGTGAGTTGTCGCCCCATTGCCGTTCTGTAAGCGCCTCGATCAACGGCACGAAAACGCCCAGCACTCTTTTCCCCCTAGGCACGCCTGCCTCTTGCATGCGCCGCAGTGCAGCGGCCGAGGCCGTGTTGCACGCCAAAATCACCAGATTGCAGCCATTTTCCCACAGATGCTTTACCGCTTTGTCGGTCAGCTCGAACACATCCTGAGCGTCGCGAACCCCGTAAGGCGCGTGCAGGTTATCCCCATAATAGACAATCGGCACGTCGGGCAGGCTTGCCGAGACGGCATCATAGACCGTCAGCCCACCAAGCCCGGAGTCAAAAATCCCTACTGCCATTAGCCAACACTCCGATTCCGGAACCGCTTTTCGAATTCATAGCCATACTCAATAGACGATAACGGTGTCGGGGACAGCTTATAAGTTTCAGCACGCAGGAAATCCATCATAGCCTGTGGGTCGGACAGATACGGTTCCAATTTTTCACGGGAAATCGGCTCGCCGATCACCACGCGCACCGGCTCGTCCACCCGCGCACGAAATTCATTAATCAGCAACGCGACCCGCAACGTATTGTGCAAATGACTGGCCAGTTGGAACAGCCTAGAATTGCTGCCCTCAAAGAACACAGGCACCACACAAGCATCTGATTTTGAAACCATTTTTGCCGTGAACGTGCGCCAGAACGGATCCATGGCCTGGCCAAAAGGTTTCGGCGCAGTGCTAACGGTTCCCCCAGGGAACACGCCAACCGCCCCGCCTTCACCCAGAAACTTTAATGCATTCCGCCGTGTTTGCAGGTTCTCTTGCATAGCTTCTCTGGTCTCATCAAAGCTAATCGGAAGCACAACATCTTCCAAATCAACCGCCCTGCGAAACACACGGTGGGCCAGAATTTTGTAACGCTCGCGCCGCTTGGACAGGATCCTGCCCAACATCAAGCCGTCCAAAATCCCGTATGGATGGTTCGAAACAACGACACAGGGCCCCTGCGTTGGAATGTTATCCAAAGACCCGCCAACCACATCCAAAGACAGCCCGTAACGCTCTGTTATCACGTCCCAAAAATCACGGCCCGCAGCCACGTCATGTTCGTAGCCAATCGCCCGCTTGATCAGTTGCAACCGCCCTGTCGCGTTTTCCACAACCCGCACAAGCGCTCGCCCCGACCGTGACTGAGCGGCCGTCGCATAGCTAATCTCGCGCGCAACATGGTTCTTTTTCTGTTTTGAAAGGTGCATGACCGGGCCATTCCACGTGGTGTATCTGCACCCAATTAATCCTTCCCGACGCCGTGGTCCAGCAGTTGAAACACCGCAGGCTCAGATTATTCAGCCGCGATGTTATTGGTCGATCCGCCAGATTGAATCAGACGCAAAAGCTCTCTTCTATCTGCATCCGCACGTGCCACATTTTCCAACTTCACTGGCCCGAACCCTTTGATTTTCATAGGCAATCTCGCAAGCTCTAGGATCGCGGGCTTGGTATCAGGCGTCAGCAGGGCCAATGCAAAATCCAAGTCGGCCTCATATTGCTTGATCAGAGCCCGTTCCATCTTGCGCTCGCTACTGTAGCCAAACAGGTCACAGCGAGTGCCACGCAGGGATTTCATCCGAGCGAGCAGCGGCAGACCATAGGCCAGCCAGCCACCAAATTGGCGCTTCCGAGGGCGGTTATCATTTGTTTTTCCGGGCATAAACGGTGGCGCCAAGTGATAGTTGATCTCAAACCCAGGCTCAAACTCGGCCTCGGCCTTGGCACGACTATCCAACAACAGCCGCGCGACCTCGTATTCATCCTTATAAGCCAAGGCCTTATGGTAAGCCTCTGCAACGGCCAGCTTCACATCGTAGTCTACAATACCACCCAACCGCTCTATATAGGTTCGGGCCAAGTCTTGGGACTGATATTTCGTTAGATGTGCAGCCCTGAACTCAATTTTCTCTTTTAAGGTCAATTCGCTAGAAGCTACAGGAGCTGTTGCACGCTCTAGGGCTTCTTTGGGATTCAAAGCAGCCCAACGCCCAAAATCAAACGCCTTTTTGTTCATATCCGGGGCAGCGCCGTTAAGTTCTAAAGCTTTGAATATCGCGTCCCGCGCAATCGGAACCAAACCCATCTGCCACGCCGCGCCGCAGATCATCATATTGGAAT
>SPJP01000029.1 GCA_006844665.1 Paracoccaceae bacterium | reverse complement strand
GTGTCGATCATCAAAAGGTCGGCCCCGTCCGCCTTGGCTTTGGTAAAGGCTTCAAACGCCAGGCTGGCCGGGTCGCTGCCTTCGGGGGCAGTCAGAACTGGCACACCCGCACGATCACCCCAAACCTGCAACTGTTCGACGGCCGCGGCGCGGAACGTGTCGCCCGCCGCAATCACCACGGACTTGCCCGCCGCCTTGAACTGGCTGGCCAGCTTGCCGATTGTCGTGGTCTTGCCGGACCCGTTTACGCCCACCACCAAAACGACCTGAGGCTTTTGCGCATATAAAGGCATGGGCTTGGCGACCGGGTCCATGATGCGGGTGATTTCGCGGGCCAGCAGGTCCTTGATTTCAGACGTAGATACGCGCTTGCCGAACCGGCCTTCGGCGATGTTGGCTGCCACGCGCAACGCCGTGTCGACCCCCATATCGGATGCGATCAGCAGCTCTTCCAGGCTTTCCAGCATGTCATCATCCAGCACCCTGCGCGCTGTGTCGCCGGGGGCTAAGGCGGCCTCTGGCGCTACGGTGGGTGCTGCGGCGTCCTCGGCCGGGCCGTCTTCAACAATCGCGTCCAGACCTTCGTCCAGTTTCGATGCCGAACGGGTCAACCGCTCTTTTAACTTTTTGAAAAACGACATGGGCGCAGGCCTTCCACACGGGATCAGAGCTTTGACTTAATACCGTCCCAGCAAAAACTAAAGGGGCACGACCCTTGGCCATGCCCCAAACCTTGCGAAACCCTAAATTGAGGGCGCTAGACCTCTTCTTTGAAGTGTTTCAGCGTCAGGCGGATCGGGTTGGGCGCGGCTTGGCCCAGACCGCAGATCGACGCGTCGGCCATGGCTGTTGCGATTTCTTCCAGCAGGGGCGCGTCCCATTTGTCCGACTGCATCAGTTTGACGGCCTTTTCGCAGCCCACCCGGCACGGGGTGCATTGGCCGCAGCTTTCGTCTTCAAAGAACCGCAGCATGTTCAGGGCCGCATCGCGGGCGCGGTCTTGGTCTGACAAGACCACCACAGCAGCCGATCCGATGAAGGTGCCCAAAGGTTGCAGCGTGTCGAAATCCAGCGGCACATCATTGATGCTGGCTGGCAACAGGCCCGAAGACGGCCCGCCCGGCTGATAGGCTTTGAACACATGGCCGTCTGCCATGCCGCCTGCAGCCTCGATAATATCGGTGATGGTCGATCCCGCGGGCAGCAGAAACACGCCCGGATTGGCCACTCGGCCCGACACAGAATAGCTGCGCAAACCTTTGCGGCCGTTCTTTTCGACCGAGGTCAAAATCTCGCCGCCTTCGCGCAAGATGCGTGCGATCCAATGCAGGGTTTCCACGTTGTGAACCAGTGTCGGACGGTTGAAAATACCGACCTGGGCCACGAAGGGCGGACGGTGGCGGGGCATACCGCGCTTGCCCTCGATCGACTCGATCATCGCGCTTTCTTCACCGCAGATATAGGCCCCGGCGCCGCGACGCAGGTCAATATAGCCGGGCTCAACCAAACCAGCGGCTTCCAGCGCTTTGATCTCGCGCGCCAGTATGTCCAGCACGGCGGGGTATTCGTCACGCATATAGATGAAACAGGTTTCCGCCTCGACTGCCCAAGCGGCGACCAGCATGCCTTCCAGGAACAGATGCGGGACCCGTTCCAGATAGTAGCGGTCTTTGAACGTGCCCGGTTCGCCTTCGTCCCCGTTCACAGCCAGATACCGGGGGCCGGGATTGGCGCGCACGAAGGACCATTTGCGCCCCGAGGGGAAGCCAGCGCCGCCCAGGCCGCGCAACCCGCTGGCCAGAATTGTGTCTTGCACCGCTTCTGCATCGCCAGAGCTGCGCAGATCCTGTAACACAGCATAGCCGCCTTCGGCCTGATAGGCCGCCAGATCTTGGTAGTCGGGAATCACGGGATGGGTGTGGCCGCCTGCAATGGCTGCTTCGATCTTTTCCACCGTGGCGTGGTCGATATGGTTATGGCCCAGCTCGACCGTTGGGGCGGTATCACAGCGGCCCATACAAGGCGCGCGCAGCACGCGTACCTGGTCAGGGTCCATGCCCTTTTCCAGCGCCGATTTCAGCGCCTGGGCCCCGGCCAATTCGCATGACAGCGAGTCGCAGACCCGGATCGTCAGCGCAGGGGGCGGTGTTTCAGCCTCTTTCACCACATCGAAATGGGCGTAGAAGGTCGCGACCTCGTAAACCTCGGCCATGGACAGGCGCATTTCTTCGGCCAAGGCCCGCAGATGAGCAGCAGACAGATGGCCATAGGCATCCTGAATCAGGTGCAGGAATTCGATCAGCAGATCCCTGCGACGAGGACGGTCGCCCAGCAGCGCCAGAACAGCTTCCAAGGCATCATCATCATACTGGCGCCCTTTTGGCGTCGAACGACCCTTGCCCTGGCCGCTTTTCCAAACGCCCTTGCCGGTTTGTATTTTGTCGCTATTTGCCATAGTGTCCTCGCGCTGTCAGCTGGGCGGACCATATGAATTCAGCCAGGGATCAGCGAGCGGAAAAGCGACGTTCGAACCGCAAAAACCGCGCAAGGCAGGAAACTTTTGTCACTATCCATAAATTAATGGAACATTCGCCACAGTATCGCCCGACAAGTTAAGGTACACTACGCCCATGATTTGGTTCGCTATCGCCTCTTTAACCCCATATGTATTGGCCACCGTCGCGTCAGCTGGCGTCGGCTGGATGCCATATTTGTGCTTTTACTACATGGCTTTAGGCGTGGCTGGCCTGGATGTTTTGATCCCGAACAAGCCCGACAGCTTCAAAGCATCGACCACAGGCAGCACCCTGTCCGTGATTTTGGCTATCGTGCATTTGTGCCTGTTTCCGATAGGCGTATACGCGATCGCGGGCGAAACCGGCCTGCAGCCGCTAGAACAGTTTACACTTTTGGTCTGCATCGGGATGATTTTCGGGCAGGTCAGCAACTCTTTCGCGCACGAGCTTATTCACAAAAACAGCCGGCCTTTGCGGTTTTTGGGCAAGCTTGTCTACAGCAGCTTGCTGTTTGGCCATCAGACAACAGCCCATCCGGCGCTGCACCATCGCTATGTCGCTACGGATCAGGACCCAAACAGTGCCGCGCGCGGCCAGACTTTATACGGGTTCATCCCAAAGGCTTGGATCGGGTCCTATATCGGCGGATTGCGGGTGGAAAACACGCGCCTTGCCCTTAGCGGCCGGTCGCCGTGGTCGTGGAAAAACCCCTATTGGGACTATGGGTTCTGGGGTGTCGTATCGGTTGCTGTTAGCTTTTTGGTCGCCGGGTGGATGGGCGTGTTGATCCATATCGCCGTCGCCAGCTTTGGCACAATGCAATTGCTGACCAGCGACTATGTTCAGCATTACGGGCTGCGCCGCGCCGAGCTGGGCGAAGGGCGCTACGAACATGTAGGCCCGCAGCATTCCTGGAACGCACCGAAAAGCATGTCACGGCTGATGATGCTGAACGCGCCCTTGCATTCCGAACACCACATGCGCCCGACCAAACCCTATGTCAGCTTGAACGAAGCATCCGCCCCCATGGGTCCGGTCCTGCCCTACAGCCTGCCGGTTATGGTCACTATCGCTCTGATGCCCCGGCTGTGGCGCAAGGTCATGAACCGAGAGCTGAATCGCATTGCAGCCGAGGCAAAGGCCAAAGCGGCGCAAGGCCAGGACCCGAAATCTTACCCGACAGCGGCTGAATAGGCAGGCGCTTTAGAACAAGCTGCCCTGATCATCGGGTGAGGCGCTGCGCGGTGCTTTGCGCGCGGGTTTGGGGGATGGTTTTGCGACGGGCGGCGCTTGAGGGGGTGCCGCACTGGTACTGTCCCCAGTATTCAGCCTGACCTCGCCATCTGCGAACTCCACCCGCAAGGCGGGCTGCTGTTCGGCCACGCTGCGCTGGGTCACGACACGACCCGCATCATCACGCACCACGGCATAGCCCCGCGCAAGCGTCTCGCGGTAGCCCAAGGTCTGGCGCATCCGTTCCAACGACTGCAGCCGGTCGCGCCATTGGGCACTGTTTTGCTTGGCCGTCCGCGTCAGCGAACTGACGGCCCGGTTCAAACGATCCGCCTCGAACGCAACTTTGCGCGACAGGGCAGTTCTGGACAATCGCCCCTGCACCCGCTGGAAATTCCCGGTGGCAAACCGGATCTGCCGGGGCAATGCGGCCTGCAAACGCCCTGTGCGATCTGCCAGAATGTCTTGTTTGCGCGCGGTCAGACGCAACAGAACCGACGGCTGAAACCGCGATTGGGCCGCAGTCACTTGGGCGCGGGCCAGATCGGTGCGGCGGTGCAGGGCTGATTGCAACCGCGCGGTCAGCCCGTCCAGACGTTGGGCGGGACGGGACACCAGCTCTTCCGCGCGGGGAAGTGACCGGGACAAATCCCGCACCCTCTGCTGACGCTGGGAAATGCCTTGGACCACGGACCGGCTAAGCCGCGCACCCAGACCATCAAGCCCCGCGATCAATTCCAACCGCACGGGCACCGCTTGCTCGGCCGCAGCCGTGGGGGTTGGGGCGCGCAGATCAGACGCGTAGTCGATCAAAGTGGTATCGGTTTCGTGCCCCACGGCCGAGATAAGGGGGATCGCACTATCTGCCGCTGCGCGAACAACGGCTTCTTCGTTAAAGCCCCAAAGGTCCTCTAGTGATCCGCCGCCCCGGGCGACGATCAGCAAATCGGGGCGCGGGATTGGCCCGCCGGGCTGCAAGGCGTTGAAGCCTTTGATTGCGCGGGTCACTTCGGGCGCGCAGCGGTCGCCTTGGACTGCCACGGGCCAAACCAGCACCTGACGCGGGAAACGATCCCGCAAACGGTGCAGAATATCACGGATCACGGCCCCCTGGGGCGAGGTCACAACCCCGATCACCTTGGGCAAAAACGGCAAAGGGCGCTTGCGGTCGGGCGCGAACAAGCCTTCGGCCCCCAATTGCGCTTTGCGCTTTTCCAGCATCGCCATCAACGCGCCAACGCCAGCGGGCGCGACCTCGTCCACGATCAACTGGTATTTCGATTGGCCCGGGAAGGTCGTCAGACGGCCCGTTGCAACGACCTCCATCCCTTCTTCCGGGCGGACGCGCATTTTGGCGACCTGCCCCTTCCAGCTGACCGAGGCGATCACCGCGCGGTCGTCTTTCAGGTCGAAATACAAATGGCCCGAGCGTGCAAGCATGGTGCGCCCAACCTCGCCCCGGATGCGAACGCGGCCAAACTCGCCCTCGATCACGCGCTTCACCGCGCCCGAGATTTCCGAGACTGTGAATTCAGGCGCGTTCTGGCCGGGGGCGGGGTCGTCGATCAGATCCATCATGGTCCAGTCCTAGCAGCCCCGCTTGGCGCGCTCAATCATTGCATCAGGCAATTGCGCAGTTTCAGCCAGGTGGATTGCGTCCCTGCCCGCAGATCGTTACCAGATGCCGAAACGACTATACCGGAGCACGACAATGAATATTCTGATCCTCGGAAGCGGCGGGCGCGAGCATGCTCTGGCTTGGGCCGTCGCCCAAAACCCCAAATGTGATCGCCTGATTGTGGCGCCGGGCAATGCAGGCATCGCCCAAGTGGCCGAATGCGCGGATCTGGATGTGGAAAACGGCGATGCTGTGGCCAGCTTTGCGGTGGAAAACGCGGTGGATTTCGTGATCGTCGGGCCCGAAGCCCCCTTGGCCGCCGGTGTGGCCGATGATTTGCGGCGCGCGGGCATTCTGGTGTTCGGCCCGTCAGCTGCTGCAGCCCAGCTAGAGGCATCGAAAACATTCACCAAGCAGGTTTGCGACGCGGCCGGGGCCCCAACAGCAGGCTGGGCGCGGTTTTCTGACCCCACACTGGCCAAAGCCTATGTTTCCGAACAGGGGGCGCCGATTGTGATCAAGGCAGACGGCCTGGCGGCAGGCAAAGGCGTCGTCGTCGCCATGACTGAAGCCGAGGCTTTGGACGCCATCGACATGATGCTGGGCGGCGGCTTTGGCACTGCAGGCGCGGAAGTGGTGATCGAAGAGTTTATGGACGGCGAAGAGGCCAGCTTTTTCATCTTATGTGATGGCGAAGAAGCCCTGGCCGTGGGCACAGCCCAAGACCACAAGCGCGTGGGTGAAGGCGACACCGGCCCCAATACCGGCGGTATGGGGGCGTACTCCCCCGCGCCGGTGATGACCGATGCGATCCAAACCCAGGTGATGGACCAGATCATCCGCCCAAGCCTGCGTGAAATGGTATCCCGTGGCACCCCGTTCCAGGGCGTTTTGTTTGCTGGTCTTATGATCAAAGACGGCCAGGCGCGGCTGGTGGAATATAACGTCCGCTTCGGCGATCCGGAATGCCAGGCTTTGATGATGCGTCTGGGGGCTCAGATCCTGGATCTGTTGCTGGCCGCCGCCGAAGGCCGCTTGTCCGAGGTTCAGGCAAATTGGGCCGATGACCATGCGCTGACAGTGGTGATGGCGTCCAACGGCTATCCCGGCAGCTACGAAAAAGGCACCGTTATCGGTGGGCTGGACGATATTGCCAGCAACAGCGGCGCCTATGTATTTCATGCCGGAACTGCGAAAAAAGACGGCCAGATCGTTGCCATTGGGGGCCGGGTTCTGGCCGTGACCGCACGGGCCGACAGCTTGGCCGAGGCCCATAAGCAAGCCTATGCTATGATCGACCAGATCAACTGGCCGGGTGGGTTCTACCGCTCGGACATCGGCTGGCGCGCTTTATAAAGCGCCAGCTGGTGCTAGCAGCTTAGGGCAGCACCCCAGCTGGCCGGACCATTGAAGGGCCCGATTGCATTGGCCTTCAGGCTATCGTCCTGTAGTCGGACGGCCATCACTTGGGACCAATTGGCCGAGGCGAGGATCATTTCGACCCCGTCGCCACAATCGCGCACCCCGCCCGAGATAAAATCTTGCCCGAACCGGTGATTTGTCAGCCCAGTCAAACTGGCGACCTGGCTCAAGCCGCCGTTCGCGAACCGCCAGACACGCAAGGTCTTGGCCAAATGTGGGCGGTCGATATAGGCAAGCTCGACCAATCCGTCACCGTCCAGATCGGTGATCGCGAAAGGGGCCAGCCAACGGTTTCGGTGCCCGATATAGGGCGTTGCGTCGACCAGACCTGTCCAATCATAGATGGCCAGCCGGGCCCCGTAATTCGCGTGGCTTTCGATCACCACCGCTTCCAGATCGCCGTCTTGGTCCAGATCATACAGACGGGGGGCTAGGTCTTCGAACACACGGTTCTGGGGCAAGACCAGTCGCGCCGTTTGGCCTGTGTTCAATGTAAATTCCAACGTGCCCCATTCCACGATGTCACCAAACACACCATGAGCATAGCGCGTGGTGGGGTCTGTGTAGCGCGCAGCCGTAATGTCCTGGCCCTGCGCAGGCAGCGCAAGCGCCAACATCGCAATGACCGCGCGCCCCAACATCAGATTTGCTTTTCAGGCATTTGCACGACAAGACCGTCCATTTCGGCGGTCACCCGTAGCTGGCAAGTCAGGCGAGACCGCGCGGGATCAGGCTCGTAGGCAAAATCCAGCATGTCTTCTTCCATGGCCTCTTTGCCCGGCAGCTTTTCCACCCAATCAGGGGCGATATACACGTGGCAGGTCGAGCACGCGCAGGCCCCGCCGCAATCAGCCTCGATGCCCGGAATGTTGTTGTCCCGTGCGCCTTCCATGACTGTCAGGCCATTGGCCACGTCAACGACATGCTCGGTTCCGTTATGTTCAATGTAAGTGATCTTGGCCATTCTATGCCTCTTTTACCTTTTTCCTTGTATGGATGTAGTGGAGCACGCCCCACATTGGAACCCTTGCGCGACGCTTTATAAATGTTCTACATATGTTCTTATGTCTTTGCGCTATGTCCCCCTGCCCCGTCCGCCCCATTGCGTGCCCGCAGCCCAGCTGGATCACGCCAATGGCGGCACCCGGGTCACCGTGGCCGGTTTGGTAATCCTGCGCCAACGCCCTGGCACGGCCAAGGGGGTGATTTTCGTAACGTTGGAGGACGAAACAGGCACGATCAACATCGTGGTTTGGCAGAAAGTCTATCTGCAGTTCCGCCGCGCCGTGATCGCCGGGCGCTTGCTGCGGGTCACCGGGCGCATTCAGCGCGAAGGCGGCGTCACCCATCTGATTGCCGAACGGGTCGAAGATATCTCGGATATGTTGAACGATCTGCTGGCACCCACGGGCTAGGCTCGGTTCCCAAAATACGCTATAGATTGCCAAAATCGGCATAAGACCGAGCACAGAGGCAGCATATGTTTAAAAAGAGTTTCATCCTGGGCGGTCTATTGGCCCTTGGCGCGTGTCAGACGACGCCCGAAAACCTGGTAAGTGGCCGGTTTATTGAAACCGCGCCGCAAGTGATCCGCAACGCCGAAGGCCCGCCCAATGCGGCCCCCGGAACCTGCTGGGGCCGTGACATTACCCCGGCGACAATCGAAACGGTGACGGAACGCGTGCTGGTACAACCGGCCGAACTTGCCACCGATGGCAGTGTTTTAAAACCCGCGATCTACAAGACAGAGACCCACCAAGAGATCACCAAAGAGCGGGACGAGATCTGGTTTGAAACCCCCTGCCCCGAGGCCCTGACCCCCAGTTTCGTGTCCACCCTGCAGCGCGCGCTAAAGGCGCGTGGCCATTACCGGGGCAGCATCACCGCCGAAATGGATAACCCAACCCGCCGCGCGATCCGCAGCTATCAGCAGACAGAGGGCCTGAACAGCACCATCCTGTCTATTGCCGCCGCTCGTAAACTGGGCCTGATCGCCGTCGCGGCCCCGGAACAATCCACCCCGGCAGATCAGTAATCACGGGGGCTGACCCCACACAAAAAAGGGGCGCCCAAAAGGCGCCCCTTGGTGTTCCTGCAGGGCCAGGTCAGCTAAGGTTCAGCGCCACAAAACGTGGGTTGCCGTCCCGACGAACCAGCAACAAGATCGACTTGCGGCCCGCATCCTTGGCAGCCTGAATTTGGGTCTGCAGCTCGGCCGGGCTTGTCACGGCCATTTGGCCAGCTTCTGCAATCAGATCCCCGGCACGCATGCCCTTGTCATAGGCATGGCTGTCCTGGACCACATCCACAACCACCAGACCAGCTGCGCCGTTGCTCAAAGTCAGTTCCTGGCGAAGGGTGTCCGTCAGCTCGGACACGGTCAGGCCCATGATGTCTTCGACCTTCGGCTCCAGTTCCTCGCCATCCACGCTGGCAGGGATTGCCCGTTCAGCGTCTTCGCGGCGCGCCAGTGTTACCGGCAAGGTCTGAGAAGACCCATCGCGAAACACCACGACCCGAACTGTTTTGCCAACCGCTGTGGCGCCAACGATCCGAACCAACTCGCGGGTGTCCGTCACCTCTGTGCCATCAAAGGACACGATAACGTCGCCCGCTTCGATCCCGGCCTCCAGGGAAGGACCTGTGGGCACGTCTGTAACCAACGCACCTGCGACCGTTTCAAGACCCAAAGCTTCGGCCATGTCTTCGTTGATGTCCTGAATGCGAACACCCAACCAACCGCGACGAGTTTCGCCGAATTCCTGCAATTGGCCGATCACGTTGTTTGCCACCGCGGACGACATCGCAAAGCCAATCCCGATGGACCCGCCATTGGGCGACAGGATCGCCGTGTTCACGCCGATCAC
>SPJP01000140.1 GCA_006844665.1 Paracoccaceae bacterium | reverse complement strand
GACAATCGCTAACCCAAGCCCCCAGCCTTCAACGCGGTTCGGACCATCTGGGTTCCCGCGCTCAAAGTCGTGAAACACCCTGGATTGAAGTTCTGGGGACATGCCGATCCCTTGGTCAATCACATGCAATTCGGCACCGTTCGCTGTACGGCGCACCCCGATCAAAACCGAACTGCCTCGGGCGTAGTTCACCGCATTGAACACCAGGTTTTGCAAGATGGACCGCAGAAGCGCCTTGTCCGTTTTCACCCACAAGGATGTATGCACGGCCCGAAGCATTGTGCCGTGTTCCTGTGCCTCGGGCAGGGCCTGACGGACGACCTGACTGATAATGTCGTTCAAGGAAAAGGTTTCGATTTCCACTTTGATGGTGCCGGTTTCAATCGACGAAATATTCAGCAGCGATTTGAACAGGCCCGACAGGCTTTCAACCGAGGAATCGATGGTATCAAGGGTGCGCTGCCCCTCGGGGCTCAGGTCTTCTTCCCTTAGGCTGGCCGACAACAAGCCAATCGCATGAATCGGCTGGCGTAAATCGTGGTTTGCCTGCACCAAGAAATGAGACTTTGCCAAATTTGCTTGCGTCGCCTCCTGGGCCGCTTTTTCAAATTTGTGGGCCAAATCAAGGTTTTGTTCCTTGGTGGCCAAATAGTCAGACAGCTCGTCGCTGGTGTCATTGGCCAGACGTGCAAGCATGCCCAAGAAAACGATGACCAAGATGCCCAAAAGAACATAGTCCCCGCCCAGCAGAATGATCCGCAGCGCCAGAAGTCCGTTAAATGGGATGATATATAAATAGGATGCGAAGCGGAAAACACTAAGCGACCGCGCCGCAGAAGACGTGGCGCCTGCAACGATTGCCATCTGAATGGAAAAATGCGCCGGGTTCGCGACGTCGAGCCCCAAGGCCACGAAGGCCCCCCAACTGACGCCAACTGCAGCGAAAAGTGCATGCAACTTGGTCTGCCAGACTTCCAGCTCTTCGTCGGACATCTGGACCGAACCCACCCTGCGGGTCAACCGGTGCAAAAGATAGGGCGTGCCGACAATTTCCCAGGCGGCCCATACTGCAATCAGCCAGATCGGCAGAACGTCATGGGCAAGATATGCCAGCACAGCAAAGGACAAAATATGCCCAAAGTAAATCTTCGTCGGAGCGCGGGCGAACAGCTTTGCGCGATCTGCAGGGTAGTCACTGGCAGGAATAGGCAAAAACGCCATAGCACGCTCCTTCGAAACCCCGAGCATACAGGGGCACATAACCAAGGCAACTAGTACATCTATCCTACTAAGCGTTCGGAACTTTACATGTATTTTGATCGACGGAAAACTTTGAAAGGTAGTTTTGATGAATTTAGCAATGACCAAACCCGTTCTATTGTCGGCTGCGTTTGTCTTGGTGGGTGGCTTGGCCTCCATGGCTGTGGCCAATCATAAATCGAATGTTCCCGACTATGATTTTGCGACCATTGGCGCAAATTATCCTGGCTGGGTGTCCGAGGGAGCCTGCGCGGTGGATCGCCCGGGTCAGGGATGCCGCCAAGTCGTCGGCAGTTGCGGTCAGCACCGAAATCCAATCTATACGACACAGAGAATTTTTGAAGCGTTGCAGGCAGCAGCCAGCGAAGGTCAAGAAATCCCCGTTAATTCGATGAGCAGCACTGGCCATTTTATCAATGTTCAATGCACGGTCGGGCGGTAGGTTAACGGTCCTATTTCCGCGCGGCACGCTGATTTGAGATCACCCCTTTAGACCACAGCGATTTACCAGTCTCTTTGAAGACACGGAGGTAACGTGAAAAATTATCCAAAGACATTTACAGCGTTGGTGGGTTCGGTTTTGGGCTTTGCAAAAATCCCTAACCGCATGGCCGCTGTTGCTTTGCTTGCCGGGGTGATCTCGTTGGGGCTGTATACAGCCCCAGCCCTCGCGTCGGCTTGCGCTTTCGGTTCGCAGCCCAAAAGCGGCGTCTATGGCGGCTACCAATTCTACTTGGGAGAGGTACATCAGTATGATCCTGGTACCGGAAAAACGCTGCTTGCAAATAGAGCGGTATCTGCCCGCGGTCCTGCTGAATGCGCCCAAATATGTGCCAATGACTCAGCGTGTTCTGGGGTGACCTTTAGCATTTATCCATCGGGACGATGCCGTTTATTCGCAGGGTTTGATTTTGAAACGAACCGCCCCATGGGCTTTGAAATCATATATCTGGGAGAGACCTCCACAAGCTCTGCGATTATTCGAGGAAGCTTCCAGGGGCCATTATGTCGATGAGCAGGTTTTCTATCTTTGCAAGCCTGTGTGCTTTGTCATGCCTGCCATTCAGTTCTGCCCAAGCGCAGTCCTGGGAAAGCAACGATTGGCGCAATCCCCAAGGCCTACACACGCTGTCAGCGACCGTTGTCCAGGATCAGTTCGCCCTGGAAATAAGCTGCAATGAAAGCGGGGCGGAAACCAATGAGCTCAAACTGATGTTCCTTGGTCCGCCGCTTCCGGATCTTCCGGGGACCGATGGGCAACAAGAGACATTGGTGGTCAGCCTCAAACAACCCGACGGCTCAACCTTTCAAATCAAATGGCCAGCCTACTACTTCGACGGCGGGCCCGGCGATCAGGCTTGGCTCGGCGCGATCCAGGGATCACCCGTCTTCACCCAAGCCTTCGCCAGTGCCCAAACTATCGAGCTGTTGAACGAGCGCCAAGACGTGACCTATTCGTTTCCGGCAAAAGGGACAAAGGCAGCCAGCCAAATGTTCTGGTCGGTGTGCGGGATTTCCTAGGGTCAGGATCCATTAATCCTGCCCTAGGCAAGCACGACAAGCGCAGTTTCAAATGGCGTATAAAGCCCCCCGTATCGCCCCGTATCCCCTTGTACCGCATCCGCAACGAACGGATGCTGTCCGCCATCAGTGTCAATCGCGAAAAACTCGGTGCCGCTTGCCTTGATTCGACAGCCGCGTGATCGAAGGTTGCCCGAAGTCTTGTGGCTGTACGACAACACCACAACCTATCGGAATCCTTGTTAAAGTGCTTCCGCATCGATTCCGGCGCTCAGGCCAGCTGGAATCGATGCTCACAGCGCGCCGGCAACATATTGATACTAAAGATAAAATGGTGAGCCGTGCAGGATTCGAACCTGCGACCCGCTGATTAAAAGTCAGCTGCTCTACCAACTGAGCTAACGGCCCCACTAGGCGCTGCATCTACAAAGAGTGTTCGGGGGGGTCAAGCGCCTTTTGTGACTTTATCTTTCAAATCTTACAGCACGGCGCTATAGCCGCGCCATGACACATAGTGAACTCTCTGACGTGACCTTCATGAAGATGCATGGGCTGGGCAACGATTTTGTTGTCCTGGATCTACGCGTGCAAAACTTTGTCTGTGCCGAGCCCCAAGTGCGTTTAGTTGCGGACCGTCATTGCGGAATTGGGTTTGACCAGCTGGCCACGATTGAAGACAGCGATCTGGCCGATGTGGCGCTGACGTTTTTCAATGCCGATGGGTCCATTGCAGGGGCATGCGGTAACGCGACCCGATGTATTGCGCGCTATCTGATGGATCAGACCGGGGCGAGCACGGTGACATTGCGAACCGAACGGGGCCTGTTGAGCGCGCGCGATGCGGGGGGCGGGCTGACCTCGGTCAATATGGGGCAGCCGCTGTTGAACTGGGACGAGGTGCCTTTGGCGCGCGAGATGGACACTTTGGCCTTGCCCCTGGACGGCGCACCGGTGGCGACGGGCATGGGCAACCCCCATTGCAGCTTTTTCGTGGATGATGCCGAGGCGGTGGATCTGGATGTCTTGGGACCCGCGACCGAACATGATCCGCTATTTCCCGAACGCACCAATGTGCAGGTGGCCAGCCTTGTGGGCGCTGATCATTTGCGGATGCGGGTGTGGGAACGCGGCGTGGGGATGACGCTGGCTTCTGGCAGCTCCTCTTGCGCGGTGGCGGTTGCGGCGCATAGGCGTGGCCTGACCGGGCGCGCCGTGCGGATCGATCTGGACGGCGGCACTATACATATAGACTGGCGCGAAGACGGGGTTTGGATGACCGGCCCGACCATGCATGTTTCCACGGGGAGTTTTACCCGTGCGTTTTTGGAAAGCGCCTAGACCATGGACCGCAAAGCGCCCCAGTTTTCCAACCATGGCTGCCGCCTGAACGCCTACGAGACCGAGGCGATGAAAGAGCTGGCGACCCAAGCCGGGTTGGACGATGCGATCATCATCAATACCTGCGCGGTCACGGCCGAGGCGGTGCGCAAAGCGCGCCAGGACATTCGCAAGCGGTCGCGGGACAATCCGAATGCGCGGATCATCGTGACCGGTTGTGCGGCCCAAACTGAACCCGAAACCTTTGCCAATATGGCCGAAGTGTCCCATGTGATCGGCAATACCGAAAAGATGCAGGCCGCGACCTGGGCCGGGCTGGCCCTGGGGGGCGAGGCCGTGCAGGTGGACGACATTATGTCGGTGACCGAAACTGCTGGCCATCTGATCGACGGGTTCGGCACCCGAAGCCGGGCCTATGTGCAGGTTCAGAACGGATGCGATCACCGCTGCACGTTTTGCATTATTCCTTACGGGCGCGGCAATTCCCGGTCGGTTCCGGCGGGCGTTGTCGTGGACCAGATCAAGCGTTTGGTCGACAAGGGGTATAATGAGGTCGTGTTGACCGGCGTTGACTTGACCAGCTGGGGCGATGATCTGCCCGGGACCCCGCCCCTTGGCGATCTGGTGCGTCGCATCCTGAAGCTGGTGCCCGATCTGCCCCGGCTTCGGATCAGCTCGATCGATTCAATCGAGGTGGACCCCGCCCTGATGGAGGCAATTGCGACCGAGCCGCGCTTGATGCCTCATCTACACCTGTCTTTGCAGGCGGGCGACAATATGATCCTGAAGCGGATGAAGCGCCGGCATTTGCGCGAAGATGCCATTCGTTTCGCCCAAGAAGCACGTGCCCTGCGGCCTGATCTGACCTTTGGCGCCGATATCATCGCAGGCTTTCCGACGGAAACCGACGCAATGTTCGAGAACTCGCTAAAGCTGGTGGAAGAGTGCGATCTGACCTGGCTGCATGTGTTTCCGTATTCGCCCCGGCAAGGCACGCCTGCGGCAAGGATGCCTGCAGTGCCCGGCCCCCAGATAAAAGAGCGCGCGGCGCGTTTGCGGGCGGCGGGCGAGGCGCAGGTGCAAAAGCATCTGGCGGCCCAGGTGGGGCTGCGCCATGCTGTGTTGATGGAATCGCCCCGCATGGGACGCACGGCACAATTTGCCGAAGTGACATTCCAGACCGATCAGGCTGAAGGCCAGATTGTTCAGACAGAGATTACCGGTGTCGCTGAACACCAACTTTTGGCAGGGCTCTGATCAGGGCCGATTGGGAAAGGCCCCGACATGCATCAGAACCCAGTGTTCAGACAAACCAAAGCCGCGCGGACGTTAGAATTTGTGCGCGACCGTGGGTTTGGGGTGCTAAGCGTGAACGGCCCCGACGCCCCATTGATGGCCCATATCCCGTTTTTGCTAAATGATGATGCGTCCGAGCTGGAGCTGCATGTGATGCGGTCCAACCCGATTTGGCGGGCGGTGTCGGGCCCGATGCCTGCGGTTTTGGCGGTTACTGGGCCGGATGGATATATCTCGCCCGATTGGTACGGGGTCGCCGATCAGGTGCCAACCTGGAACTATGTCGCTGCCCATCTGCACGGCACGTTGCGCCGGGTGGACCAAGACGACTTGAAGGGCGTGCTGGACAGGCTATCGGCTGCATTCGAGGCCCGGCTTGCGCCAAAGACCCCGTGGACATCGACCAAGATGTCGCCCGGCGTGATGGACCGTATGATGCGGATGATTGTGCCCATGCGGATGCAGATCAGGGATATTCGAAGCACCTGGAAGCTGGGCCAGAACAAGCCCGAAGACGTCCGGCTGGCGGCAGCGGCGCAAGTGGAAACTGGCAGCGGGTCCGAGCTTGCGGCTTTGGCGGCCTTGATGCAGGCTGTTCCCAACCCTTCGGAGGATTAAAATGGATCTGTTGATTTCGCCTGCCTCGCCTTTTGTGCGCAAGGCCCGTGTGGCGGTTCGAGAGCTGAAGCTAGACGACGTGGTGACCGAGATTGAGGTCACGGCCACTCCTGTCGCAGTGGCAGATGATATTTTGCTGGCGGCCAATCCCATCGGCAAGATCCCGGCCCTGCGCCGCGATGATGGCCCGGCGATGTATGACAGCCGGGTGATCACGCGGTTTTTGAACGAACACGCCAGTGGCACGCTCTATCCCGAGGCCCGTTTGTGGGAAGTTCTGACCCTAGAAGCCACCGGCGACGGCATTATGGAAGCCGCCGTCAACATGACCTACGAGGCGCGGTTTCGCGAACCTGACAAGATCAGCCCAGACTGGGTCGACGGGCAATGGCGCAAGATTGTGCGGGCGTTGAATGCCGTGGAAACAAGGTGGCTGAGCCATCTGGCAGGGCCCTTGGACATGGCCCAGATCAGCGTTGCCTGCGCGCTTAGCTATATTGATTTGCGCCATGATGCGCGCAATTGGCGGGCTTTGGCCCCGAAACTGGCCACATGGCACGCCGAGTTCGTAACGCGCCCCGCCATGATCGCAACCCAGCCAGTTTAGACGTCGGGTGCGCCGAGGGCGGATCTGATCTTTGCCCCGATCCGGGCGAAAAAGGCCCTGACCTTGGCGCGCACCTTTGCGTTTTTGCGAAAGGCGCGGTCAGCGACCCAGCCCAAACCGACACCGGCCAGCACTTGCCAGATGTCGTGCCAGGTGCTGGACACCCGACTGGTGCCCACAAAAGCAGCAGCCGTAATCACCACACCTTTGACCACGGGCTGATTCACGATGCAGCTTTGCACCAGGGAAGACGCCCCAAATACGGCCGTTGTGGTGTGACCCGACGGGAATCCGTGAATTCCGCCATTTGGGCGCTGATTGATCGATGCTTCGCCCAATGCTTGCTTGGACCCGTGCAGCACTGTCCACATTCCGACGTAACGTAACAGGTATTCCGGACCGTTGCCGTTCATCGCCTCGCACCCCCAAGCCAATAGAGGAAGGGCGATTTGCAGGTTGTCGCCGATCTCTTCTCCGTCCTTGTTCCAAGGGCTTAGAAGCACAACAGCGGCCAAAATGCCAAGAATTGAGCGGATACGCCAACGGTAGGACAACACGGGGAATCGGAACATTTGACCAAAGCCTCTTGATAATTCTGACTGCTGTGGCGTAGACGCAGGCAAATTTCAAGCGAGGTGCGGCAATCCTGCGCGGCTTTGTCCCCTTTCCCAACACCTGTTGCCACTTATAAGACAACACAATCGGCCAAAGAGGATTCTGCGGCCCTTTTTCTGGCCCTAGGTCAGCGCCGTTAAGCAAGGAGTAATCCACGTGTCCAACGCAGACGACACTGGCGGCACCCGCCGCGACTTCCTCTACTATGCCACTGCAGGAGCTGGTGTTGTCACCGGCGGTGCAGCTGTTTGGCCTCTGGTAAACCAAATGAACCCTTCCGCCGACGTTCAGGCCGCATCGAAGCTGCGGGTTGATGTCAGCGCGGTAGAGCCCGGGACGCAGTTGACTGTTCTGTTCCTTGGCAAACCTGTCTTTATCCGTCGCCGGACCGAAGACGAGATCACAGAAGCCCGCGAAACCGCGTTGGGTGATCTGGTCGACAACCACGCGCGGAACGCCAACCTGGCCGACACCGCAGACGGTGCCGACGAAAACCGCGCGCTGGATGAAACCGGCGAATGGCTGGTTATGCAGGGCGTGTGCACCCATTTGGGTTGTGTTCCGCTGGGCGACGGTGCCGGTGACTTTGGCGGCTGGTTCTGCCCATGCCACGGGTCGCACTACGACACGTCTGGCCGGATCCGTAAGGGCCCCGCGCCAAAGAACTTGCCGATTCCGGCTGTTCAGTTCGTCGACGATTCAACAATTCTTCTCGGGTAAGGGAGACACATACTATGTCTGGAATTCCCCACGACCATTACGAGCCAAAGACCGGCGCCGAGAAGTGGCTGTACAAGCGCCTTCCGATCGCTGGCTTGCTCTATGATACTTTGATGATCCCCACACCTAAGAACCTGAACTGGATGTGGATCTGGGGCATCGTTCTGACCTTCTGTCTGGTGATGCAAATCGCAACCGGCGTTGTCCTGGTGATGCACTACACGCCGCATGTTGATCTGGCATTCTCGTCGGTTGAACACATCATGCGGAACGTAAACGGCGGCTATATGCTGCGTTATCTGCATGCGAACGGCGCGTCGCTGTTCTTTGTTGCGGTTTACCTGCACATCTTCCGTGGCCTGTTCTACGGATCGTACAAAGCCCCGCGTGAGATCACGTGGATCATCGGTATGCTGATCTTTGTTCTGATGATGGGCACCGCGTTCATGGGTTACGTTCTACCTTGGGGCCAGATGTCCTTCTGGGGCGCGACTGTGATCACCGGCCTGTTCGGCGCGATCCCGTTCATCGGCGAGCCGATCCAGACATTGCTGCTGGGTGGCCCTGCTGTTGGCAACCCAACGCTGAACCGCTTCTTGTCGCTGCACTATCTGCTGCCATTCGTCATTGTTGGCTTGGTTGCAGTGCATATCTGGGCCTTCCACACCACGGGCAACAACAACCCAACCGGTGTCGAGGTTCGTCGGACCTCGAAGGCGGACGCAGAAAAAGACACGCTGCCGTTCTTCCCATACTTCGTGATGAAAGACCTGTTCGCCCTGGCTGTGATCATGGTTGTCTTCTTTGCCATCGTGGGCTTCATGCCTAACTTCCTTGGCCACCCGGACAACTATATCGAAGCCAACGCTTTGGCGACGCCAGCGCATATCGTTCCTGAATGGTACTTCTTGCCCTTCTACGCCATCCTGCGTGCCTTTGACGGTGACGTTTGGGTCGTGATCGCGGCAAGCTGGATCACAGGCGGCATCGTCGACGCCAAGTTCTTTGGTGTTCTGGCCATGTTCGGCGCGATCGTGGTTATGGCGCTGGCGCCTTGGCTGGACACATCTTCGGTCCGCTCTGGTCGGTTCCGTCCGATGTTCAAGTGGTGGTTCTTCCTGCTGCTTGTCGACTTTGTCGTCCTGACTTGGGTTGGCGCTATGCCTGCCGAAGGCATCTACCCCTACATCGCTTTGATCGCATCGGCCTACTGGTTCGGTTACTTTTTGATCATCCTGCCTTTGCTGGGCGTGATCGAGAAACCGCTGGCCCAGCCCGCAACGATCGAAGACGACTTCAATGCTCATTACGGCAAAGGTTCTGCCGGGGCGTCCGCGCCTGCAGCCGAGTGAGAGAGAGGACTAGGAACAAAATGTTCAAGAAACTAGCAATCACCGCCGTCACGGCGCTGGCCCTCTCGGGTGGCGCAGCCATCGCAGCTGGTGGCGAAGGCCATGTCGAAGATTTCGACTTCTCGTTCGAAGGGCCGTTCGGCACCTTTGACCAGATGCAGCTTCAGCGCGGTCTTCAGGTCTACACCGAGATTTGTTCGGCGTGCCACGGCCTGAAATTCGTGCCACTGCGCACACTGCATGACGAAGGCGGCCCTGGCCTGCCGGAAGATCAGGTTCGTGCTTATGCGGCGCAGCTGGAAGCGTTTGATCCGGAAATCGACGATTATCGTCCTTTGACACCAAACGATCACTTTCCTGAATCTGCCTTGGAAAACGCACCTGACCTTTCGCTGATGGCGAAAGCACGGGCGGGCTTCCACGGGCCTTACGGATTGGGCATCAACCAGCTGGTCAAAGGCATGGGCGGCGCAGAATACATCGCGTCGATCCTGCACGGCTATACCGGTGAAGAAAAAGTCGAAGCGGGCACCACCTTGTACGAAAACAAGGCGTTCCCCGGCGGCTGGATCGCTATGGCGCCGCCTCTGCTGGGCGACGACGTTGAATTTGCCGATGGCCACTCGACCGAGATCGAGCATGTTGCGCAGGACGTTGCCGCATTCCTGACTTGGACGGCAGAGCCTAAGCTGAACTCTCGCAAGCAGGTTGGCTTTACGGCCGTCTTCTTCCTGAGCGTTCTAAGCGTTCTGTTGTACCTGACCAACAAGCGCATCTGGGCCCCTGTTAAAGCCCGCGCCAAAGGCCAAAAGCCCGAGTAAGCTTTGAGCACATGAAATTAGAAAAACGCGCCTTTCGGGGCGCGTTTTTTTATGCGCCGATGTAGCGGGCCAGGGCGTCGGATGGATTGGCAAAGAATGCACCCGTTTCCTGGGGCAGCTGGGCCACGGCCTGATCCACGAAAACCGTTTGATCCGCCAGCTTTTGGGCGTCTCTGGGATCATGGGTGACCATGATCAGGGTGGTTTCGGTGCCCTGCAGCAGCTCGGATACCAGATCCAACATCTCGGCCTTTAACCCCGGCCCGAGGGCGGCGAAGGGTTCATCCAGCAACAACAAGGGACGCGCACGCAACAAGGCGCGGGCAAGGGCGACGCGGCTGGCTTGGCCGCCGGACAAAGCGCTGGGCTTGCGGTCGCCGAGGGCTTCAAGGCCGACCCTACCTAGCACCTTATTCACTGCTGCGTGTTGGGCGGCATCCAAGTGCAGGTTCGGGGCCAGACCAAGCCCGACATTCTGGGCGACGGTCAGGTGGGGAAATAGGTTGTGGTCCTGAAACAGCATAGTGAGCGGGCGGGTGCCGGGGGCTAGGCCCGCCAGATCCACACCGTCACACCGCACAGCGCCCTGTATGCAAGGCACAAACCCCGCGAGCCCGGCCAGCAAGGTGGATTTTCCCGCTCCAGAAGGGCCAATCAAAGCGAGCTTGGTACCCGCGGGCACCTGCCAATCGGCGGACAGGCGAAAGCCGCCATTGTCAAACTCGGCCTTGTCAAAGTGCAGCATTGGCGCGTCCTCCGCGATCAAAGGCCCAGAATAATAGCAGGCAAAGCGCCAGCAATAACAGTGCCGCCCCGGCGGCTTGGTCCACCCGGTAGGCGGCCAACAGGCGGTACAGCATCAAGGGCAAAGTGGCGCTGTCGCCATCCGCAAACAGAACCACGACACCAAGATCGCCCATGGACAGGGCGGCGGCCAAGCCAGCGCTAAAGCCCAGCGGCGCGCGCAGGCGGGGCCATGCCACCAGCCGCGCCCAAGTCAGGCCGGTGATCCCCAAACTGGCGCTAAGCCTGCCGTAGTCGCTGCGCAAAGCCCGAACTGGTGGGGTCAGGATACGGGCGACGAAGGGCAGGCTCATCAGCGCGTTGACAAGGGCGGTGACAGGCAGGGCCACGGCCCGAGGGTCGACATAGGGGTTCAGCATGATGAACAGGCCAAGGCCCAGGACCAACGGGGACAGGGCGATGGGCACGCTGGTTGCAAGCTCGGCCAGGCGCGAACGTGCGGACAGGGCAAAGCTAAGGGGCAGGACAAGCGCGAAGGTGACCACGACAGAGCCAAGCGCGACCCCGACCGAGCGCAGGGCCGCCCACCAGACTTGGGGCGGCAGGGTCGCGATGCCTTGAAGGCCGCTGAGAACGATCATTGCCAAGGGGGTCAGCAGGAACAGGATCACGATGGTTAGGATGCCCGCGTCTTGCGTCGTGAACACCCAGCCGCGTGGCGGGCGGATGTCAAGGCGGCGGTCTAAACCCGCACCCATGCCGTCTGACACAGGAAAACTGCGGGTCAGGACCACGGCTACGATGCATATGCCCACCTGAATCGCCCCCAATAGGGCGGCCTTGGCCAGGTCGAAATCGAACCGGAAGGCTTGGTAAATGGCGAGCTCGATCGTGGTGGCCTTGGGGCCGCCGCCCAGCACCAGGGCGACCGCAAAGCTGGTGGTGCAGATCAGGAAAATCACCATCAACGCCCCCGGCACGACGGTGATCAGCATGGGCCGTTCAACATGGCGGGCGATGTCACTGGGGCCAAAGCCCAAGGACTGAGCCAGGCGGAAACGTTCGGCCGGGATGTACAGCCAGCCTTGCAGGATAATGCGGGTGGCAAGGGGCAGGTTAAAGAACACATGGGCCAGAACGACCCCGTGGAAGCCGTAGATTTGCAGCGGCGGCAGGCCGAACGCAGACAGCACGGCCGACAACAGACCCGTTCGACCAAACACCGCGATCAGGCCCATGGCGGCGACCAAGACGGGCAGCAGAAACGGTGCGCCCAGCAGAGTGATGACAAGCGATTTCAGGGGAAATTGCCGCCGGGCAAGGGCGCGGGCGGCTGGAATGGCAAGGGCAACCGACAGAAGTGCGGACAAGCCCGCCTGCAGAACCGTGAACCGGATCGCTGCCCAGTCCCCTGCCCCGATCCGCGCGCCGTCTTCTGCGCGCAGGGCAACGGCAACGCCGGTTGCCACGATCAGCCCCAGAACCCCGAGGCTGACCGCATGTCCAAGGACTTTGCTTATTGGCTGAGCGCGCTGAGCCAAATTTCCAACGCCATGTTACGGGCCCCTTGCGCCATCTGCGGATCAATCAGCAACGCGGTTTCCGGGGTGATCAGGGTTTCAAACCCAGCCGGCAGGCCGCTTTCGGGGACAGAGACCGGATACATCCAGTTTGTGGTTGGAATGATCGACTGGAACGCGTCCGATACCATGAAGGCCAGGAATTGGTCGGCCAGATCCGGCACGTCGGTCGACGCGACTTTGCCCGCGACCTCGATCTGCATGTAGTGGCCTTCGGTAAACTCAGCGGCCGTTTTGCTGGCGTCTTCTTCCGCGATCAGGTGATAGGCGGGCGAGGTTGTGTAGGACAAAACCATGTCCGCTTCGCCTTCCAGGAACAGACCGTAGGCTTCGGACCAGCCTTTGGTGACAGTCAGAATATGGGGGGCAAGGCCTTCCCAGATCTGCGGGGCGCGTTCGCCGTAAGCGGCTTGCACCCACAGCAGCAAACCAAGGCCGGGGGTCGAGGAGCGCGGGTCCTGGATCACGATTTTGACGTCATCGGGCAGGGCGATCAGCTGTTCAAAGCTGGTGGGCGCGTTGTCCATATCCGTGTTGTGCACGAAAGCGAAATAGCCCCAGTCAAAGGGCACAAAGGTTTCGTCTTGCCACGCAATCGGCAGGTTCAGCCCCGACAGATCGGTGCCCGCAGGTGCAAACAGGCCGGTTTCAGCGGCCATTACGGTCTGGTTTGTATCCAGCCCCAGAACCACATCTGCATCGGTTCGGTCGCCTTCCAAACGGACGCGGGCCAACAGGGACGCGCCGTCGCCTGCGCCGACAAACTGCAAATCGCAGCCGCAGGTTTCTTCAAACGCCGCTTCCACCGCAGGACCGGGGCCCCAATCGGAAACAAAGCTGTCATAGGTATAAATCGTCAGAACAGGAGTCTCTGCCACCACAGATGTGCTGGTTGCCAATACTCCCGCTGCGATGAGGGATAGGGTCTTCATTCGGTATCCTCCATGCGACGGGCGAAAAGAAGTCGAGAGGATACTCTAACCTTCCCTCCGCCGGTCTTAACCGGTTCAGGTTCGACGGGTCCGCTTTCGCATCTCAGCCACAATGGCTCCCCGAGGTAGGATCTGAATAGAATATCGCCCTTGTCTAAGCAACCTGCATCTTCTGACACAGCCGGGGGCTTGGCAATCTGCCCAAGGATCGGTAACCCGGCGGGACAGGAGAGTGCACATGTCGATCAACAGCTTTGGCCATCTTTTTCGCGTCACCACTTGGGGGGAAAGCCACGGGCCTGCCTTGGGGGCTACGGTTGATGGGTGCCCTCCGGGTGTGAAAATTGACGCGGCGGATTTGCAGCATTGGCTGGACCAGCGCAAACCCGGCCAGAACAAATACACGACCCAGCGCCGGGAAGCAGACGAGGTCGAGATCCTGTCTGGCGTGTACGAGGGCTATTCCACCGGGACGCCTATTCAGCTGATGATCCGCAACACCGATCAACGGTCAAAAGACTATTCCGAGATCGCAGAGAAATTTCGCCCTGGCCATGCCGACATCACCTATTGGCAGAAATACGGTATCCGCGATCCGCGCGGTGGGGGACGATCCTCGGCCCGGGAAACCGCGGCACGGGTTGCAGCGGGCGGTATCGCGCGGGCGGCTTTGGGCGTTCTGGCCCCGGATCTGCAGATCACGGGGTATATGGTACAGATGGGCCCCCACGGCATTGATCGGGCCGGGTTTGACTGGAACCAGATCGACCAGAACCCGTTCTGGACCCCGGATCCCAAAGCGGCCGAAGATTGGGCCGTCTATCTGGACGGGCTGCGCAAATCCGGCAGCAGCGTGGGCGCGGTGATCGAAGTGACAGCGCGCAACGTGCCTGCCGGGCTGGGCGCGCCGATCTATGCCAAGCTGGACACCGATCTGGCCGCCGCAATGATGAGCATCAACGCCGTCAAAGGCGTCGAGATTGGCGAAGGCATGGGTGCTGCATCCCTGACCGGCGAAGACAATGCGGACGAAATCTCGATGGGGCCGGACGGGCCTGAATACAGCTCGAACCACGCGGGCGGTATTCTGGGGGGGATTTCCACCGGGCAAGAGGTGGTTGTGCGGTTTGCGGTCAAGCCCACCAGTTCGATCCTGACGACGCGCAAGACGATCACGAAATCGGGCGAGGATGCTGAGATCATCACCAAGGGCCGCCATGACCCATGCGTGGGGATCCGTGCCGTGCCCGTGGGCGAGGCGATGATGGCTTGCGTTATTCTGGACCATATCCTGTTGAACCGGGGCCAGATCGGCGAGGAGCTGCCCGGCAAGATCGGCTAGAACGGCCCGCCCGCTTGGGTTGAAATTGCCTTAAATTTTCTTCATTTTGCCGCCTCTGCGCCACAATGGGCGGGCATTTTCGCCCTGATTTGTATCAGGAGAGCCGAGTTGCGCGTTTCAGAATTTCTATCTTCGGACAGTGGTGCCGTTACCGTTGATTGGACAGTGATCACCGCCGCAATCGTCGGCCTTGGGATCGCAAGCTACACCGTGATCATGCCCGGGATTTCGGACCTGTCGACAGATGTGGCGACGTTTCTGGGCGATCAGGAACCTTCGACCTCGTTCAACGGGGCGTTTGGCAACACGGTTCATTTCGACGATTTCGAAGGCGGTCAAGCCCCAGGTTGGAGCGTACAGACCACCGATGACAGCGAGCCTGAATTCGGCGGTATCCTAGGGCGGTTTGGCGGCAGCGGCGGCGCGCAGATGGTGTCCAAGACCTATGATCTGGACCCGGATGCAGGCTTTGCGGTGCTGGAATTTGACCTGCACGCGATCGACACATGGGATATGGAAATGCTGTCGGTCTTTGTGGACGACGCTTTGGCAACCCAGCGCAATTTTTCGACCCACGGCACCCATCCCGGGCAGCAGCAAGAGCTGTCGTCCAGCGATCCGAACCTGAAAATTACCTATGGGTTAAAGCGTGACCGGGAAGAATACGGCTTTTGGCGGCGCGGTGATGCGTCCAGCTTTGATGAAACCGTATCAGTAAGGATCGAGGTCACAGACCCTGGCGAAAGCCTGAAGCTGGGCTTTGGATCGACTTTGAACCAATCCATCACCGATGAAAGCTGGGCTGTCGACAACGTCACAGTGACCTCGACCAATGATGTGGGCAGCGTTTAGGTTGTTGCGGTTGCAGCAGCCAAGGCTACATCCATCAATTCTTTAATCTGATCACGAGCAGTGCCGGCGACAATACGGCCCAGTTCCTCTTCGCCTTTCAACACCACAAGGGTAGAGCGGCGCGGGATTTGCAGCGACTTGGTGATGTCGGCGGTGCGATATTGATCCCAGTCGACACGCACAAAGACAACGTTTTCGGCATAGGCCGGGTTTTCACCCTTAAGCGCATTGATCATCCGTGCCTGGGCAGCGCAGGTCGAGCACCAGCTGGCCGAGAAATCAAGGAACACAGTTTTTCCGGCGGCCAGTTCAGTTGCAACCAAGCCGGGGGTGTAGTCGACCTCGGCCTGCGCGGCAAAGGGAAGGGCCGCGGCGGCGGCTGCAGACAAGGCGATGAAAGAGCGACGGTCCATAGGGGATCCTTTCAGATTACAAAGCGACAGAGAGATCGACCAACCATGCGGGCAGGTTTCGCACCAACCAGCCTTCGGCCATTTCAGGAAAACGCAGCAAGATCGCCACGCCGACGGCCACAAAGACAACGCCCAGAACCGGGCGGGCCTTGGCGGCGATAACGCGCATCAAAGCTTGGCGCTTTAGGATAACGGCCCGGGCACCGTAGCCCAGCACCAGAATGATCGTGGACACACCCAGGGCAAAGGACAACATGATCGCACCAGCTAGCCCAAGGCTTTCGCCCTGCCAGGCCAAGGATATCGCGCCGCCCAAAGTGGGGCCGATACAAGGGCTCCAAACAGCGCCAAGCAGCATGCCGCCCAGGAACTGCCCCTGCAGGCCGGATTTATCAATCTTGTCCATAGACCCGTCGGCCCGACCCGATAGCCCGGCCGTTGCCGTGGCAAAGCCTTCGTTCAGACGCGGCACCAGCAGCACCAAACCAAATAGGATCATCATGACCGCCGCGGCTTGGCTAACCATATGGGTATCAAGCCCAAGGCTGCGCCCAACAGTTGCGATGCCAAGCCCCAAGACAACGAAGGCAAGGCTCATCCCGGCGGCAAGCGCAACGGGGCCCAAGCGATGGGCTTGCAAAGCACTTGCCAATACAATGGGCAGCACCGGCAAAACGCAGGGGTTGATCAGGGTCAGCAGGCCAGCGCCATATCCAAGTAAAATTTCCATAAGCCCGTGTTAGCCGGGCGCGTGCCTTGATGTCATTACACAAGCCTGTGGGGTATGTTTCAGCCCGTTTTTGCGTGCCCTCGGCTGACTTGTACCGCGAAAATGCCTGCCGCAATGGTGGCCACGCCGACCACATCCCAGATCTTTAAGTCTTCCCCCAGAACAAGTGCCGCGATTGAGACGCCGAAGAAGGGGGTCAGAAAGTGGTAGGTTGCTGCCCGGGTCGCGCCGATCCGACCGACCAGCAAGAACCAAATCCATGTGGCCAGCAAGCCTGGAACTATGGTTGTATAGGCAAAGGCCGCAACCAGGGTCCACGACCAGTTGACCTGCCATGTTTCCAGCAGCAGCCCGGCCACCAGCAAAGCTGTGCCACCGGCCCACATCTGATAGCCCACCACCATCAACAAATTGCCGCCCGAGGACGCAGATTTGACCGACAGGGTCGCCACGGCCAGCGCTGTCACGCCTGCGATACACAGGGCCACACCGAACAGATCGACCCCTGCGTTCAGACGTGTGCCCATGATCGTCGCGGCACCGGCAAAGCCCGCGACCAAACCGATGACGCCCAGTTTGGGCAACCGTTCCTTAAAGAAGAGCCATGACGCAAAAGCCACAATCAGGGGCATTGTGGACGCGATGATGGCGGCCAGAGATGCCTCGATGGTTTGCATAGCGACGAAAAACAACCCTAGGTATAATCCGTTTTGGCATAATCCGAACACCAAAGTGCTGCGCAGCTGCACGCTATTCAGGCGAAAGCTTTGGCCCAACCAGGCCGCAATTGCCACCGCCATTGCGCCAGAAATGTAAAAACGAAGGGCGAGCGCCAACATCGGCGGTGCATCTGCGACGATGATCCGAGCCGAGGTAAAAGCAGACGACCACATGGCTACGAATAGCAGCCCCATCGCAAGTGCTTTGATGTCCATTCTTACCCCTTTTCGCAGCATGGCCCCAGATGAAAAAGGGCCGCCTAGTGGCGACCCTTCGTTTTTAATAAAAGTCCAAAGACTTAGCTATTAACACTATCTTTCAATGCTTTAGCTACAGTCATTTTGACAACTTTGTCTGCGTCTTTTTTGATTTGCTCGCCTGTGGCCGGGTTACGGACCATACGCTCTGGGCGTTCGCGGCAATACACTTTACCAATGCCTGGAAGTGTGACGGCACCGCCGCCTGCGACTTCGCGAGTGATCACTGCGGACAGAGCGTCCAACGCGACACCGGCAGCTTTTTTGTCCAGGCCGGCTTCTTCGGCCAATGCAGCAACGAGCTGCGTTTTGGTAAGTGGTTTAGAAGTCATTATTAGAACTCTCCCTGTTCCGTCGGCGCGTTTCTCGCGCACTGGTTGCCCGATAGGTAAACCTTGGTTTTCCTCATGCGGCAAGCAAGATATTTCGTTTTTACTAATATAATGCGCAAATTAGGCCCAAATTCACACAAAAGCGGTCTCGTCAAAGCTGCGAAGCTTACGACTGTGAATACGCTCCAGCGGCATTTCGCGGATGGTCTCCATCGCTTTTATTCCGATCAACAGGTGGCTGGCCACTTGGGTTTTGTAGAATTCGGACGCCATGCCGGGCAATTTCAGCTCCCCGTGCAGCGGCTTGTCGGAAACACATAAAAGCGTGCCATAGGGCACCCGAAACCGAAAGCCGTTGGCCGCGATTGTGGCGCTTTCCATGTCCAATGCAATGGCCCGGGATTGGGACAAACGCTTGACCGGGCCAGAATGGTCGCGCAACTCCCAGTTGCGGTTGTCGATGGTCGCGACAGTGCCGGTGCGCATGATTTTCTTCAGCTCGTAGCCCTGTAACTTGGTCACGTTGGCCACGGCCTGTTCCAGGGCGATTTGAACCTCGGCCAGCGCAGGAATTGGTACCCAAACGGGCAAGTCGGCGTCCAGAACATGGTCTTCGCGCAAGTAAGCGTGGGCCAGGACATAATCGCCCAGCGCCTGAGTGTTGCGCAGGCCCGCACAGTGGCCCAGCATCAGCCAGGCATGGGGGCGCAGCACGGCGATATGGTCTGTCGCGGTTTTCGCGTTGGACGGCCCCACCCCGATATTGACCAGGGAAATTCCGCCGCCGCCCGGACGGGTCAGGTGATAGCTGGGCATCTGGGGCATTTTGCCGGGGGCCAAAATCTCGGCCTCTGGATCGGTGATCACGACGTTGCCGGTGGCGACAAAGCTGTCATAGCCGCTGTCGGGATCAGCCAGCATGCGGCGGGCAAAGCTGGCGAATTCATCCACGTAGAACTGATAGTTTGTGAACAGGATGTGGTTCTGAAAATGCTCGGCCGCGGTGGCCGTATAGTGTTGTAGACGCGCCAGGGAATAGTCGATGCGTTGTGCGGTAAACGGTGCCAAAGGGCGAGAGCCATCTTCAAAACGGAACTCTACCCCGTTGACGATATCGTCATGGGTGGTCGCCAGATCGGGTACGTCGAACATATCGCGCAGCGGGAAATCCAGGACGCCTTCTTGGGGGACCGGGGTTTCTGCGTTGGCCTTCATCGCGAAATGCAGCGGGATCGGGGTTGCAGACACACCGATTGTCACGTTGGTGCTGTGGCTGTCGATGATCAGGCTGATCTGCTGGATCAGATAGTTGCGGAACAGATCGGGGCGGGTGACGGTGGTCGAATATTCACCTGGCTCCACCACATGACCAAAGCTAAGGCGGTTGTCGATATGGGCAAAGCTGGTCGTGGACAGCCGAATTTCGGGATAGAACGCGCGAAACCGGTGGTCTGGCCGTGCGCCTTCGACGACATCAGCAAAGCTGGTGCGCAGGAATTCTGTTCCGGCCTCATACAGACGTTCCAGCTCGTCCACGGCGGCAGAGGCATCGGTGAATTGTTTTGACGGGCCCAGTTCTGGGGAATTTATCTGTTTCACTGCTGTTCCTTAGTCCGTCTCGATCACATCTGTCAGGGCGAATTTAGTTACATCCACCAATCCCAGGTCCGAGATTCTGAGTTCCGGGATCACCACCAACGCCAGTAGCGAGTGCTGCATATAGGCGTTGTTCAGGGTGCAGCCGCATTCGGCCATCGCGGCGACCATCTTGTCTGCGCTGGCAGCCACATCGGCAGCGGGGCTGTCCGACATCAGCCCGGCGATGGGCAGCTCGACCAAGGCCAGTTCAGCGCCGTCTTTCCAAACGGTAATCCCGCCGCCGACCTCGCCCAGGCGGTTTGCCGCTGCGGCCATCATGGCGCGGTCGGTGCCCACAACGATCATATGGTGGCTGTCATGGGCCACGGTACTGGCCATAGCCATAGACCCGGTATAGCCAAAGCCCTGCACAAAGCCGTTGACCACGCCGCCGGTCGCCCGGTGCCGTTCAACCAACGCGATTTGGCAAACCTCGCCTTCGCCTTCCACCACGCCGGACACGACCGGAAGATCGGCCTTTAGCGCCTTTGTGGGCGCTTGGTTTTCGACCACCCCGATCACATTGGCGGTGACCGAGTTCGCACCTTCGGGAGCGGAGATCTCGAAATCAGGGGCGGTCAGGTGTTTGCCCAGATGGACAGTGCCGCGCACATCGTCGGGCCAGTCCAAATGAGGGCACGTGACGGTGATCTTGCCGTTCTGGGCCACGGTTTGGCCCCGGGCGATCACATGGTCTATCGGCAGCTCGGTCAGGGACGAGGTCAGGATCACATCCGCCCGACGCCCCGGCGCGATGCTGCCGATTTCTCGTTCCAGCCCGAAATGGGTGGCGGTGTTGATGGTGGCCATTTGCAAGGCGACAATCGGATCACACCCGCAGGCAATGGAATGACGCACCACCCGGTTCATATGGCCATCATGGACCAATGTTCCGGAATGGCTGTCATCTGTGCACAGGATAAAATTGCGCGAATCCAGACCTTTTTCGGTGATCGCGGTGATCTGCGTTTCCACGTCATACCAGGCAGACCCCAGCCGCATCATAGAGCGCATGCCCTGCCGAACCCGAGCAATCGCGTCGGTTTCGCAGGTGCCTTCGTGTTCATCCGCCGGGCCGCCCGCCACATAGGCGTGGAAGGGCAGGCCCAGATCAGGGCTGGCGTAATGGCCGCCGACGGTTTTGCCCGCACGCTGGGTCGCCGCGATTTCCGCCAGCATCTTGGGGTCGGCATTGGCAACACCGGGGAAATTCATCATCTCGCCCAGACCGATGATACCGGGCCAAGCCATCGCCTCGGCCACGTCATCGGGGGTGATTTCCCAACCGGTGGTTTCCAACCCTGGCGCGCTGGGGGCGCAGCTGGGCATCTGGGTGTAGACATTGACCGGCTGCATCAGCGCTTCGTCATGCATCAGACGCACACCGCGCAGGCCCAGAACATTGGCAATTTCGTGGGGGTCGGTGAACATCGTGGTCGTGCCATGGGGGATCACTGCGGCCGAAAATTCCGCCGGGGTCAGCATCCCGCTTTCGATATGCATATGGCCGTCGCACAGGCCCGGGATCACATAGCGCCCGGCGGCGTCGATAATATCGGTGTCCGGCCCGACGCAATGGGTCGCATCGGGGCCCACATAGGCAAAGCGGCCCTTTACGATGGCGATCTGCCAGCCGTCCAAAACCTCGCGCGTGTGAACATTGACGATCTTACCGCCTGTAATCACCAGGTCAGCAAAGGAACGGCCAGCGGCTACCGCGATAAGATCGGCGGCAACGTCGGGCCATGTCGGAAATAGAGTTGAATGTGTCATGAGACAGTTTGACATGCAGTTGCAGCCCCTTCAACCATATCTTGTGTGAATTATTGGTGACACGATGGATTTTGAAACGATCAGCCCCAGCGATTTCGGCCAGTCCTTGCGCGGGATTGGCCTGAACCTATTGGTCCGCGATGTGCGGGCCGAGGTGGCGTTTCTAAAGGCCGTGTTTGACATGCAGGCGCACCGGGTTAGCGCGGATTTCGCGATTATGCCCTACGACGATCAGGTGTTTCAGCTGCACAGCGACGGTACCTACAGCGCCAACCCCTTGCTAAGTTTGCTGCCCGAAACCCCGCCCCGCGGCGCCGGGATCGAGATCCGGCTGTATGATACCGACCCAGACGCTGCCGCCGCCCGCGCCACAGATTTGGGTGAAACCATCCTGCAGCCCCCAACCGACAAGCCCCATGGCCTGCGCGAATGCTATATTCTGTGCGAAAACGGCTATGCTTGGGTGCCCTCTTGTGCCTTGAAAGGTGAGCTATGAACGCCCCAATGACCACCAGCAACCTAAGCCATTGGCAAGAACGCATCGATCTGGCCGCCGCCTTTCGCTGGACGGCGCGGTTGAACCTGCACGAGGCCGTGGCCAACCATTTTAGCTTTGCCATCAATGACGACGGCACCAAGTTTCTGATGAACCCCAACCAGATGCATTTCGCCCGGATCAAGGCCAGTGATCTGATCGAGGTGGATGCCAATGACCCTGACACGCTGAACAAACCCGGCGCGCCGGATCCAACTGCTTGGGGTCTGCACGGCGGGCTGCACCGGCACTGCCCCCATGCGCGCTGTGCCATGCACGTGCATTCGATCTTTGCCACGGTTCTGGCCAGCCTGGCCGACAGCCGCCTGCCCCCGATTGACCAGAACTGTGCGACGTTCTTCAACCGCGTGGTGATTGACGAACATTACGGTGGTCTGGCGTTCGAGGAAGAAGGCGAGCGCTGCGCCCAGCTGTTCCAGGACCCGAAGAAAAAGGTGATGATCATGGGCAATCACGGCGTCATGATCATTGGCGACACCGTGGCTGAAACGTTTAACCGCTTGTATTACTTCGAACGCTCGGCCGAGACCTATATCCGCGCGCTGCAAACCGGCCAGCCCCTGCGTGTTTTGCCCGACGACATCGCCGAAAAGACCGCGCAGGAGCTGGAGGATTATCCAGACCAAGACGAACGGCATCTGGCAGAGCTGAAGCTGATCTTGGACGAGGAAGGATCGAACTACGCCCAGTAGCTTCTTTGACCAGGAAATGATCCGGCTTGGCTTGCACCTGTTGGCCCAAGCCGCCATCTTGCGGCCATGACAAAAACGCTTCTTTCCATAGGCCACGGGTATTCGGCCCAAGCGCTGGCCCGACAACTGCCCGATTGGCGCATCATCGGCACGACGCGCAGCGCGGAAAAGGCCAAAAAACTGCGCGCATTGGGGGTCGAGCCACTGATCTGGTCGGCAGATGAGGGCGGCGATGATCTGACGGACGCTATCGCCCAGGCCAGCCATATTCTGCTGTCGGTTTCGCCGAATGCGGGAGGCGACCCTATTTTTCACGCTTACGGCGCCCAGATCGCGGCAGCGCCCGCCAAATGGGTGGGCTATCTGTCGACGACCGGCGTTTACGGCGACCATCAGGGCGGCTGGGTAGACGAAAATACACCGCTCCATCCGGCGACCAAACGCGGGCGGATGCGGGTTTTGGCGGAAACTCAGTGGCAAGGCTTGGACATTCCGCTGCATATCTTTCGCCTTGCAGGCATTTACGGCCCCGGGCGTGGGCCTTTTGCCAAGGTTCGGTCAGGCACGGCGCGGCGCATAATCAAGCTCAACCAAGTGTTCAGCCGGACTCATGTGGAAGACATCGCGCAGGTGCTTTTGGCCTCGATCAGCCAGCCGAACCCTGGCGGGATCTACAATGTCTGCGACGATGATCCGGCCCCGCCCCAAGACGTGATCGCCCATGCCGCCGAACTGCTGGGCCTGCCTGTGCCCCCCGGCATCCCGTTTGAAGAAGCCGAATTCACCCCCATGGCGCGGTCCTTTTATGCGGAATCCAAGCGGTGCCGGAATGACCGGATCAAGTCCGAGCTGGGCGTAAAGCTGCTATACCCAACCTATCGCGACGGCTTGGCAGCCCTTTTGAAAGCGAGCCTATGACAACAGCGCTGTATACCCACCCTTCGTCCCTGGCCCATCAGATGCCGCCGGGACATCCCGAACAGATCGCCCGGATCAAGGTGATTGGCGATGCGTTGGACGGGATCCAAGGCCTGATGCGTCTGCAGGCCCCGGATGCCCACACGGCCGATATCCTGCAGTGCCATCCCCAAACCTATCTGGACGCGCTGGAAAGTGCGGTTCCGGAACAGGGGTTGGTCGCACTGGATGCCGATACCACCATGTCACCCGATACTTTGACCGCCGCTCGCCACGCTGTGGGGGGCAATTGTGCAGCCGTGGATCTGGTGCTGGGCGGCCAGGCTCAGAACGCTTTTGTCGCCACGCGCCCGCCGGGCCACCACGCGGAACGCGAAACGCCCATGGGGTTCTGTTTGTTCGGCAATATCGCCATTGCGGCCAAAAGGGCACTGGATCACCACGGGCTAGACCGCGTGGCGATTGTCGATTTCGACGTCCATCACGGCAACGGCACGGCGGATCTGATCTGGTCGGATGACCGTTTGCGCTTTGTGTCCAGCCACCAAATGCCGCTATGGCCCGGATCGGGTGCGGCCCATGAAACCGGCGTCCACGGGCAGATCATGAACATCCCCTTCGCTCCCGGCACTGGATCGGCCACATTCCGCGCCACTTATGAACGTGACGTACTAACCATGCTGCATGACTACGCGCCGCAGCTGGTCATGATCTCGGCCGGGTTTGACGCCCACAGGGCCGACCCCCTGGCCCAGATGGAGCTGGAGACCGAGGATTTCACCTGGATCACCGAACGCCTGTGTGATTTGGCCGATCACAGCGCAGACGGGCGGATCGTCTCGACTTTGGAGGGCGGATATGATTTGCCTGCGCTCGCAGCCAGCGCTGCCGCCCATGTAACCGTCCTGAAGGAGCGCGCCTTATGACTACACCTCCCGTTTCGGAACTAAGCTTCGAAGCCGCAATGGCCGAGCTAGAGCAGGTCGTGTCCCGTTTGGAACAAGGCGACGTTGCCTTGGAAGACAGCATCAAGCTGTATGAGCGCGGTGCAGAGCTGAAAGCCCACTGTGAAGAAAAGCTGAAAGAGGCCGAAGAAAAGGTCAGCCAGATCACGCTAAGCGCGGATGGCGCGCCCACAGGCACCAAGCCTTTCGCCGACCAGTGAGCTTCAAGACAAGACTAGGCGCTGCACAAGACCAGATCGCAAGCGCCTTGACCGACCATCTGGCCCAGTTTGGTGATGATACCATCGCCCAAGGCATGCGTTACGCGACCCTTGGGGGCAAACGCTTGCGCGGATTTCTGGTGCTGGAAAGCGCGGCCTTGTTTGACGTGCCAGAATCGCAGGCGATCCACGCGGCCTGCGCGATCGAGGCTTTGCACGCCTATAGCTTGGTGCATGATGACCTGCCCGCCATGGATGACGACGATCTGCGACGGGGCCAGCCGACCGTCCATGTGAAATGGGACGAGGCCGTGGGCATTCTGGTAGGGGACGCCCTACAAACCCTGGCCTTCCAGATTTTAGCCGATGAACGCACCCACCCAGACAGCGCCGTGCGGTTGGATCTGGTGTTCAGCCTTGCGAAGGGCGCGGGCGCTCAAGGCATGGTTCTTGGGCAAGCCCTTGATATCGAGGCTGAAAGCGCCGATGCGCCCTTGGATTTAGCGCAAATCACCCGTTTGCAGGCTGGAAAGACCGGCGCGTTGATCGAATGGTCGGCGACAGCGGGAGCTCGGCTAGCCAAAACGCCTTTGGGGCCGATGGAACACTATTCCCGCGCAATAGGTCTGGCCTTTCAGATCGCCGATGACATTCTGGACGTTGAAGGCGATGCCGCCAAGGCCGGGAAACGTTTGCAAAAAGATGCGAATGCTGGGAAAGCGACCTTTGTTTCCCTGCTTGGCCTGGAACCCGCACGCGCCCGTGCCCGCGCTTTGGTGGACGAGGCCGAAGCGGCAATTTCGACCTATGGCGAAAAAGCGCAGACATTACGTGATCTGGCGCGCTATATCGTAACCCGAGACGCCTAGCGTGCTTTGGATGCTGTAAGGAAGACCCATGTCTGAACGCCCTACCACACCGTTTCTAGATCGTGTGAAACTGCCTGCGGATCTAAAGCAGATGTCGGATGCCGAGCTGACCGGCGTGGCCCATGATCTGCGTGCTGAAACCATCAGCGCTGTGTCTGTTACCGGCGGGCATTTGGGCGCGGGTCTGGGTGTGGTCGAGCTGACCGTGGCCCTGCATGCCGTGTTCGACACCCCGAAAGACAAGATTATTTGGGACGTGTCCCACCAGTGCTATCCGCATAAAATCCTGACCGGACGCCGCGACCGGATCCGGACCTTGCGGATGCAGGGCGGGCTAAGCGGGTTTACCAAGCGTGACGAAAGCGCGTTTGACCCGTTTGGGGCGGCTCATAGTTCGACCTCGATCAGCGCGGCGCTTGGGTTTGCCGTGGCCCGTGATCTGGGGGGCAATTGCCCCGAAGGACTGGGCGACGCGATTGCGGTGATCGGCGATGGCGCCCTAAGTGCAGGCATGGCATATGAGGCGTTGAACAATGCCGGGCATCTGAACAAACGCCTGATCGTGATCCTGAACGACAATGAAATGAGCATCGCACCCCCCGTCGGGGCCATGTCCAGCTATCTAAGCCGACTATATGCAGGCGCGCCGTTCCAAGATCTGAAGGCCGCGGCCAAGGGCGCTGTTAGCCTGCTTCCGCCGCCGTTCCAAGAAGGAGCCAAGCGCGCCAAGGAAATGCTGAAAGGCATGACCGTTGGCGGCACTTTGTTCGAGGAGCTGGGCTTTTCCTATCTGGGCCCCATCGACGGCCACGACATGGACCAATTGCTGAACGTTTTGCGCACTGTCAAAGACCGCGCCGACGGGCCGATCCTGATCCACGCTATCACCAAAAAGGGCAAAGGCTATGCCCCGGCCGAAGCCGCCCACGATCGCGGTCATGCGACGGTTCAGTTCGATCTGGTGACAGGCAAGCAAAAGAAGGCCCCATCCAACGCGCCCAGCTATACCAAAGTGTTCGCCGACGCGTTGATTGACGAAGCCGCGCGCGATCCTCGGATCGTAGCGGTCACAGCGGCCATGCCCACGGGCACCGGACTGGATCTGTTTGCCAAACGCTATGCCAGCCGCTGCTTTGACGTAGGCATTGCGGAACAACATGGCGTGACCTTTTGCGCGGCCTTGGCGGCGGGCGGAATGAAGCCGTTCTGCACTATGTATTCGACCTTTTTGCAACGTGGCTATGATCAGGTGGTCCATGATGTCGCCTTGCAGAACCTGCCGGTGCGCTTTGCCATCGATCGCGCTGGTTTGGTTGGGTCCGACGGGCCAACCCATGCGGGATCGTTTGATATCGGCTATATGACCGCCCTGCCCAATATGGTCGTGATGGCCGCCGCTGACGAGGCCGAGCTAAAGCATATGGTTGCCACCGCCGTGGCCTATGACGATGGCCCAATCGCGTTCCGCTTCCCGCGGGGCGAAGGCGTGGGTTGCGATCTGCCTGAACAGGGCGAGGTTCTGGAAATCGGCAAGGGCCGCATCATTCAGGACGGCAAGTCCGTGGCGATCCTGTCTTTTGGCACACGCCTGACCGAGGTACGCGAGGCCTGCGAAAGCCTGGCCGCCAAGGGCATCACCCCAACCATTGCTGACGCGCGTTTTGCCAAACCGCTGGACCGCAAGATGATCCTGAAACTGGCCGCAGATCATGACGCGCTGATCACGATTGAAGAGGGAGCAGTGGGCGGGTTCGGATCCCATGTGGCGCAGCTGCTGGCTGACGAGGCTGTTTTTGACAGCGGCCTAAAATTCCGGTCCATGGTGCTGCCCGACACTTATATTGACCAGGCCGGGCCCAAGCATATGTATGATATTGCAGGACTAAATGCGTCCGACATCGAAGCTAAAGTCCTGAACGTTCTAGGGATCGAGACCATTGGCAAGCGGGCCTAGAACCGGCCCGCCAAGCGCTTTGCTTTAGACAATCACGTCTTGAGCAGATTGGTCACCGACACCAAACACCCGCTTATAGCGCTCGATCTCATCCTTGGGGCCCATAGCTTTGTTGGGGTTGTCGCTAAGCTTGACGGTCGGTGTGCCGTTGGCCGAAACCGCCTTGCACACCAGCGAGAACGGCGACAAGTCGTCATTCGGCACTAGGCCCCGGAAGTCATTTGTCAGCAACGTGCCCCAGCCAAAGGACACCCGCGCCCGGCCTTGGAACTGAGCGTGTAGCTCCGGTATTTTGGCCACGTCCAACCCATCGGAAAAGATGACCAGTTTCTTGGTTGGATCTTCGCCCCGGTCCTGCCACCACTTGATCGCGATTTCCGCGCCCTTGGCCGGATCGCCGCTGTCAATGCGGATACCGGTCCAGGTTGCCAGCCAGTCTGGCGCGCGGCGCAAGAAGCCTTCGGTGCCATAGGTATCGGGCAGAATGATCCGCAGGTTGCCATCATGTTCTTCTTGCCAATCGGCCAGAACGTCATAGGGCGACAGGGCCAAGGCCGCGTCGTCCTGCGCCAATGCTGCATAGATCATTGGCAATTCATGGGCGTTGGTGCCGATGGCCTCGACCTCTCGGCGCATAGCGATCAGACAGTTCGAGGTGCCGACGAACTTTTCGCCCAGACCTTCGGACATCGCCTGAACGCACCAATCCTGCCACAAAAACGAATGCCGCCGCCGGGTTCCGAAATCGGCGATACGCAGATTATCCAAGCTGCGCAGCTGTTCGACCTTTTCCCAAAGCTTGGTCGTGGCGCGGGCGTATAGCACCTGCAACTCGAACCGGCCCATATCAGCCAGCACGGCACGGCCGCGCAGTTCCATCAACACAGACAGCGCTGGAATTTCCCACAACATGACTTCGGGCCAGGTGCCCTCAAACGTCAGCTCGTACTGGTCGCCGCGGCGTTCTAGGTGATAGTCAGGCAGGCGCAGATTTTCGAACCAATCCATGAAATCAGGCCGGAACATCTGACGCTTGCCGTAAAACAGGTTGCCGCGCATCCAGGTGCTTTCGCCCCGGCTTAGGGATAGGGACCGGATGTGATCCAACTGCTCGCGCAGCTCGCCCTCGTCAATCAGATTGGCCAGTGGGATATGCTTGGATCTGTTGATCAGGCTGAACGTGACATTGGTTGTCGGATTGTTGCGAAACACCGACTGACACATCAGCAGCTTGTAGAAATCCGTATCAATCAAGGACCGCACGATCGGGTCGATTTTCCATTTATGATTATAGACCCGAGAAGCGATATCCATGAGAAGTCCTTTATTCCTAGCCTGAAGACAAGCGCACGCCCGCAGCAACCATATCTGCCTTGGCTTTGTCCAGCGATCCGGCGAAATCAATTGCGCGGCACAGGTCCAGGCGAACGGTCACGTCAAAGCCCAGCTTGGCCGCATCCACTGCAGAATAGGCCACGCAGAAATCCGTGGCCAGCCCGACCATTGTCAGCGTGTCGATGCCCCGGGTGCGGCAATACCCTTCCAGCCCTGTCGGCGTCTTGTGGTCGTTTTCAAAGAAGGCCGAATAGCTGTCCAGCGCGGTGTTAAACCCTTTGCGGATAATCAATTCGGCACATTTTGCGTCCAGTCCGGCATGTAGGTCAGCGCCAGTGCTGCCTTGAATGCAGTGATCAGGCCACAGCACTTGCGGGCCGTAGGGGAAATCAACCACGCTCATGACCTCGGCCCCGTCATGGCTGGACGCGAACGAAGAATGCCCCGCCGGGTGCCAGTCTTGGGTATAGATCACCGCGTCAAAATCGGGGGTCATGGCGTTGATGCCGTCCACAATTTCGTGGCCGCCTTCTACAGCCAGGGCCCCACCGGGACAAAAATCATTCTGTACGTCTATCACAAGTAGGGCATGTGCCATTGGGGCCTCCGTCTTTTGCCTGCGGCTACCCTACGCCTTGCCGCAGGCGGCGCAACGGCGTATCTGGCGTCCCATGATCACCGTTGCAGCTTTATATCACTTCACCCGCGTCCCTGATCCCGAGGCGATTATCCCAGATCTACGCGAGTTTGCCACTGACCAAGGGGTCCGAGGATCCTTGCTGGTTGCCAAGGAGGGCATCAATGGCACTATCGCCGGATCCCGCGCCGCGATTGACGCCGTTATCCGTTATATCAAGGGCTTGCCCGGGTTTGATACGCTGGACTGGAAAGAAAGTGCCGCCAGCGAGATGCCCTTTGGCCGCCTGAAGGTTCGCCAAAAGCGAGAGATCGTGACAATGGGTCAGCCCGATGTCGACCCAACCTGCGCTGTTGGCCAATATGTAACGCCCAGCGAATGGAACGACCTGATATCCGCGCCCGACGTGGCTGTGATTGACACGCGCAATGATTACGAGGTGTCCATCGGCACGTTTCGCGGCGCGATTGACCCCCAAACAGACACGTTCCGCGATTTCCCCGAATGGTGGCAGGAAAACAAAGACCGCTTTCACAACAAACGGATCGCGATGTTCTGCACTGGCGGGATTCGGTGTGAAAAATCAACGAACTACCTGATGGGCCAGGGGATAGAGGACGTCTATCACTTGAAAGGCGGCATCTTGAAGTATCTGGAGGAAGTCCCGGAAGAGGAAAGCCTGTGGGACGGTGCATGTTTCGTGTTTGACGAACGGGTTTCGGTGACACACGGCTTGGCCGAAGGCGAACACATCCTGTGCCGCGCCTGCCGTCGCCCGATAGAACCCGCCGACATGGACCGCCCGGAATACGAAATGGGCGTTAGCTGCCACAACTGCCTGCCCGAACACAGCGAAGCGGACCGAGAACGGTTCCGCGAGCGTCAGAAACAGATCGCACTGTCTGCCGCCCGAGGCGAAAGCCATTTATCGAGAGGCCAGTAAATGCCCTTAACCCTGAACGGTTTATCAGACCTGCTGACACTGCCGTTCGACCAGCTGATTGACGCAAGATCCCCAGCTGAATTTGCCGAAGACCACATTCCCGGCGCGATTAACCTGCCCTCACTATCCAACGAAGAACGGGCCATTGTGGGCACGATTTATGTGCAGGACAGCCGGTTTCGCGCGCGTAAAATCGGGGCGGCGATGGTGGCGCGCAATATCGCTGACCATTTGGACGGCCCTTTGTCAGACATGGACGGTGCCTGGAAACCCTTGGTCTATTGCTGGCGCGGCGGTCAGCGATCTGGGGCATTTGCCAATTACCTGACCCAAATCGGCTGGCGTGCGGACACGGTGCAAGGCGGCTACAAAGCCTATCGTCGCTTGGTAAATGCGGCCTGTTATGACACGCCGTTTCCCTGCCCTGTTGTCCTGCTGGACGGTAATACAGGCACTGCCAAGACCGATCTGTTGGCGCTATTGGCCCAGCGCGGGGTGCAGGTGCTGGATCTGGAAGGGGCCGCAAATCACCGAGGCTCTGCCTTTGGGGCACGGGCCGGCGGGCAGCCGTCGCAAAAGATGTTCGAAGGGATCTTGGCGAACGCCATGTCCGGGTTTGACCCTGCCCGCCCCGTGGTGATCGAGGCGGAAAGCAGCAAGGTCGGCGCGCGAAGTGTGCCGCCTTCGATTTGGAAGAAAATGTTGGATGCGCCCCGGATCACCATAACTGCCCCGGTCGAGGCGCGGACTGACTATCTGACCACGGCCTATACCGACCTATGGGCAAACCCGGCCGGGCTGGCTGAGGGGATCGACGCCCTGCGTCCGATGCATAAGGCCGACACCATATCGCGGTGGCGGGGCTATGTTGCCGAAGGCGCTTTCCGGGATTTCGTGGCAGAGCTGATTACCCAACATTACGACCCGCGCTATGGCAAACAGCGCAGGGGCGCAGCTGAAATTGTGCTGGACACCCAAAAACTGGACCACCCTGCGCTAGAGCATTTGGCAGGCCGGATCGAACACGCGCTTACTGAACTGTAACGCCGAACCCATCGGTAATATAGCCAACCACAGTGGCCCCTTCGATTTGCTGGCAAATCTTTTCAGCATGATCGGCCGGAACGCTGGCCAGCAATCCGCCGCATGTTTGGGGATCAAACAACAATTTGTCCCGCGCCGATGTATCGTCCACATCCGGCAATTGGGACCGGTTGCTAGGGTACAGCGAAGAACGCACACCTGATTTGGACAGTTCCAAAGCGCCTGGATAGATCGGAACAGCATCCTTGTGCAGTGCCGCCCCCACGCCAGAGGCTGCAGCAATGCGGGCCAGATGGCCCAGCAACCCAAAGCCCGTCACGTCGGTCATGGTGGTTGCCATCGGAGCCAAAATTTTCGTCGCTTTATCTTGGGGTTGAGCCATTTTCGCCAGCATGCCCAACACATCTGTACCATGGGCTTGCTTCTGCATTTCAGCCGCCAAAATCACGCCAGTTCCCACCGGCCGGGTCAGGATAAGCGCGTCGCCCACTTGGGCTTTGCCGATTGTCAGCGCCACGTTTGTCAGGCCTGTCACGGTAAAGCCAATCGTCAGCTCGGCCCCCATGGTTGTGTGGCCGCCGACAAGCTCGGCCCCTAAGGGTCCAAGGATAGACACCGCGCCTTCGGTGATTTCGCGCAGTGTTTCGGTCTGCATCCGGGGGCTCATCCTGGGAAGAATCACGGTGCTTAGGGCGATCTGAGGCTCCGCCCCCATGGCCCAGACATCGCCAAGGGCGTGCACAATCGCGATGCGGGCCATCAGGTACGGGTCCTCGGTCACGGCGCGCAGGTGATCCGTGCTGATGGTTTGCTGCACGTCGCCGATCTGCAAAACCGCGGCATCATCCCCCGCCGAGGCCACAACATCTTTGCGCCGAGCGGCAGGCAAAGCGCCCAGTGCCGCGTCCAATGCGCCGGAGCCTACCTTTGCGCCGCAGCCGCCGCACAAGGGTTTATCCCCCAGAGTTTCGGCCACACCGAGGGCCATTTGGGCGGGCAGTTTCAGTTGGGGCATCGCGGGATAATGGG
>SPJP01000222.1 GCA_006844665.1 Paracoccaceae bacterium | reverse complement strand
CTGCGGGCGATGTGCCGTAATGCATCGCGTTCCACAAATCCAATGCCGACCAAGTGCCGATGCCGTCAACCGGGTTAGACGAGATGTTGGGGGAAATGAATGTGCCGAAATCGCTGACAAGGCGGTGACCACCGGACAAGACCGGCGGGCCATCTTCGCTTGATTCATCTGCGTGGCAGGAGGCGCAACCGCCTGCATTGAACACTTGTTCGCCGTTTTCGACATTCGCGACCAGGCCAGCAAGGGCATCTTCGGCTGCGGTTTTGGGTTTCGTTGACCACCAAGCACCTGCCGCAATCATGGCAAGCAACACCACCAAAACTATTTTCATATCGTGTTCCTTCAGCAAATTGGTGCGCTGCCCCTGTGACAGCGCACCTTTTTATTTACTGTTCTACACGATGCGCTTTGTGGCAACCCCCGCAGGTCGCGCCGACACCGCCCAAAGCAGCGCCGATTGACGCCGCATCAGTGCTGGCCACAGCCGCAAGAGCGACAGCGGCTGGGTTCAGAGCGCCCCATTTTTCGAGAAAATCAGCATTGTTCGACCAAATCGTTTCAGAGCTGCCAGTGCCTTCGGCAGACCCTTCGGGCCAGACGGTCATTGGCGAAAGAGTGGAGACAGCGACCAGATCATCGGCGGCGGACTGTGCAAGATCAGCGTCGAAATCAATATTTCCACGGGCCATTCCGCCCAAAATCCCTAGATTTAAAGCTAATAAATTCATTTGGCCCTGACGGGCTTTGATCTGGGAATCGAACCCTTCGGCGCTGGCGGCAAGGGGCGCGGACACAAGGGCGGCTGCCACTGCGGCGGCACTGACGAACTTTACGAACTTCATGGAACTCTCCGATTGGTGCAAAAATAACTGTTACGGTTATTAACGACCACGCTATCCTGCGTGAGCCCGTTCGCAAAGTCACAGAGCCGTGATCCGTTTTTAGGCGCGGCGCAAAATCCAGCCACCGCCGAGCACTCTGCTGCTTTCTGAGGCATAAAATACACAAGCTTGCCCCGGTGCCACGCCTTCTTCGGCGTTTAACAGCTCGACCTCTGCTTCGGTTTCGTTGATCGGGCGTAGAATGGCCGCCCGTGGTGGACGGGTGGAGCGGATCCGAACCTCGATCTGCCATTCGGGTTGGCTGGTCAGCGGCTCGGGCCCCAACCAGTTGATCTGCCGCAAAGGCACCATGCGGGTGGACAGGGCCTCTTTCGGGCCGACCACGACATGACGGGCTTCGGGGTCCAGACGCACGACATAGAGCGGATCTGCCAGACCACCGATGCCAAGGCCGCGCCGTTGGCCGATGGTATAGTGGATCACGCCATTATGGGTGCCCAGAACCGTGCCGTTCATATCGACGATATCGCCCTTTTCGCCCGCGCCGGGGCGCAGCTTTTCGATCACAGCGGCATAGTTGCCATTGGGAACAAAGCAGATGTCCTGGCTGTCGGGTTTATCGGCCACGCTCAGCCCGTGTTTGGCGGCCAGGGCGCGGGTTTCCGCCTTGCTGGTCAGGTGCCCAAGGGGGAAACGCAGGTAATCGAGCTGTTCTTGGGTGGTCGAGAACAAAAAGTAGCTTTGATCGCGGTTAGGATCACCTGCGGTGTGCAGCTCGGCCCCTTGGGGACCGGTCTTGCGCTGAATATAGTGGCCTGTGGCCATGCAATCTGCGTCCAAATCCTTGGCCGTGTTCAGCAAATCCTTGAACTTCACACGTTCATTACAGCGGATACATGGAACTGGGGTCGCACCCGCCAGATAACTGTCGGCAAATTCGTCGATCACGGCTTCTTGGAAGGTGTTTTCGTAATCCAGAACATAGTGGGGAAAGCCCATTTCTTCGGCCACGCGGCGGGCATCGTGGATATCGCGGCCTGCACAGCACGCGCCTTTTTTGGCCAGGGCGGCGCCGTGGTCGTATAATTGAAGGGTCACGCCCACAACGTCATAGCCCTCGGCCGCAAGCTCGGCTGCGACGACCGAACTGTCCACGCCGCCGGACATGGCAACAACCACCCGCGTTTCAGAGGGCGGCTTTGCAAAGCCAAGCGAGTTTAGCGACGGGATGTCGTCACGGGGCATAAGGATGTTCCTTGGGGTGGGCCGAGGGGCCTTTGGGAAGAGTTCCCTCGAAATATATGAAAAGTTGAGCCACTCACAAGGGGGGGCTTCATTGCTCGTTAAGTTTGCTGGCCCATGACTGTCGGTCAGAAGTGTACGAGGTAAGGGGTAAAGCCGCATGTATCTGAAGAAAACGAGAGGTCCGGCAGCGGTCCATCTGCCGGACGGGTCTGTCTTGACGCGGTCAGATCTGCCAGAACCGCAGACCCGCCGCTGGGTGGCCAGCCGCAAGGCCGCGGTTGTCAAAGCTGTGCGTCATGGGTTGTTGAATGAAGAAGAGGCGCGAGAGATCTACGCGCTAAGCGAAGAAGAGCTGGCCAGCTGGACCGATGCTGTTTCGCAACATGGGGAGGTTGCACTTAAGACGACGCGTCTGCAGTAATATAGACAACCCTAGGTTGCATATGGTAATTGTAAACACGGTAACCGACAGTTAACCATTCTGCGCCATCGTGAAGCGCATTCAGACCCAGCTATGGAGGCCAGCGGCCATGCGCATCCTGATGATAGAAGACGACCCCACCACCGCCAAGAGCATCGAATTGATGCTGACCCATGCCAATTTGAACGTTTACGGCACGGATATGGGCGAAGAGGGCATCGATCTTGCGAAACTATATGATTACGATTTGATCCTTTTGGACTTGGATTTGCCCGATATGACGGGCCACGAAGTGCTGCGCCAGCTGCGCGTTGCCCGGATTGAAACGCCAATTTTGATCCTGTCCGGATCAGATGACACAGAAAACAAGATCAAGGGATTTGGTTTTGGGGCGGATGATTACTTGACGAAACCTTTCCACCGCGAAGAACTTGTGGCCCGGATCCATGCGATTATTCGCCGGTCCAAGGGGCATTCTCAGTCCGTTATTCATACCGGCAAGGTCAATGTGAACCTGGACGCCAAAACAGTGGATGTGGCGGGCCAGCCTGTGCATCTGACAGGCAAAGAATACCAGATGCTGGAACTGCTAAGCCTGCGTAAGGGCACAACCCTGACCAAGGAAATGTTCCTGAACCATCTTTATGGCGGCATGGACGAACCGGAACTGAAGATCATCGACGTGTTTATTTGCAAGCTACGTAAGAAGCTGAGCAATGCGACTGACGGTGAAAATTATATCGAAACGGTCTGGGGCCGGGGCTATGTGCTGCGCGACCCGAAAATGGCCGAGGTGGACAACCCGCTTTACGCAACTGGGTGATTTTCCTGCCTTCACATCTGGACGCCCCGGAATGGCCAGCCTATCACTCCTGTAGGTGACCATCCGGGGGGATGTAATGGCTGATCTGACGAAGCAACTGAACCGTTCCGACGCAAAAGCCCGCTTGGCGGAGCTTGCGTCTGTTTTGGAACGGGCAGATGCGGCCTATCACACGAAAGACGACCCCTTTATTTCGGATGCCGAATATGACGCGCTGAAGCGCGAGAATGCGGCACTGGAACAGGCCTTTCCGGATCTGAAACTTGCAGATAGCCCCAGTGATCGGGTGGGGGCCGCGCCCTCGGACGGGTTCAGCAAGTATAAACATGCCAAGCGGATGATGTCGCTTAGCAACGCGTTTTCCGCCGAGGATGTGGCCGATTTCGACGAACGGGTGCGCAAATTTCTAAACCTCTCGGCTGATCAGACGGTGTCTTATACGGCAGAGCCCAAGATCGACGGTCTGTCTTTGTCGCTACGGTATGAGGCTGGAAAACTGGTCGCGGCTGCGACACGTGGCGACGGCGAGGTTGGCGAGAATGTGACGCCTAACGCCCTGACAATCAGCGATATTCCAGACCAAATTGACACGACATTGCAAGTGCTGGAGGTCCGGGGCGAGGTCTATATGGCTGATACGGATTTCGCGGCCTTGAACGCGGCACAGCAAGCCAAAGGGAATAAACCCTTTGCCAATCCACGCAATGCAGCGGCGGGATCTTTGCGTCAGCTGGACGCCTCGATTACAAAATCTCGGCCGTTGCGGTTTTTCGCCTATGCCTGGGGCGAATTGTCCGCGCCTTTGGCGGATACTCAGACCGGGGCGCTGGCTGAATTGCAGCGACTGGGGTTCACGGTCAATGAGCTGACCCAAGGCTTTGGATCGGTTGAAGGGCTGATTGAGCATTACAATTTGATCGAACAGAAGCGGGCGGCGTTGGGCTACGACATCGACGGGGTGGTTTATAAGGTCGATGATCTGGACTATCAGCGCCGACTTGGGTTCCGGTCGACCACGCCGCGTTGGGCGATTGCCCATAAATTCCCCGCCGAAATGGCCTGGACCCGGCTAGAGGCAATCGAAATTCAAGTCGGCCGAACGGGTGCGCTTAGCCCGGTGGCGCGGCTGCATCCTGTGACCGTGGGCGGCGTGGTTGTATCTAACGCGACGCTGCACAATGAAGACTATATCGCCGGGTTTGATAATTCGGGCGCTGTCTTGCGCGAAGGGCGCGATATTCGGGTTAGTGACTGGGTGCAGATCTACCGCGCGGGCGATGTTATCCCAAAGATCCGGGATGTGGATCTGTCCAAACGAGATGCGGCCTCGGAACCTTACGTCTTTCCAACAGTTTGCCCAGAATGCGGGTCCCCGGCTGAGCGCGAAGAAGGCGATTCCGTGCGACGTTGCACCGGGGGTTTGATTTGTCCTGCTCAGGCAGTTGAAAAGCTAAAGCATTTTGTAGGACGCTCGGCCTTTGATATTGACGGATTGGGCGCAAAGCAGGTCGAGCAGTTCTATTTGGACGGCTGGATCGCCGAGCCTGCGGATATCTTCACCCTAGGGGAGCGGTTCGGCGCAGGATCCATGCGACAGTTGAAAAATCGCGATGGTTGGGGGGCGAAATCGGCGGAAAAACTGTTCCAAGCCATTGAGGACAAGCGCACTATCCCGTTCAGCCGGATGTTGTTTGGACTTGGGATCCGCCATGTGGGCGAAGCGGCGTCAAGCTTGATCGCCCAACATTTCACCAGCTGGTCCCGGTTGACCGAGGTTTTGGACGCGGCACAAGACGGATCCGAGGACGCGCGGGCCACATTGCTGGAGATTGACGGCGTGGGCGAAGTGATGGCCAACGCTTTGATCGCAGCCTTTGCCAACCCGGCGGAAAGGGCATCGATTGACAAGCTGGCGTCGGTTCTGACCATCGAGGACGCGGCCCAATTGGCCCAATCTGATAGCCCGGTCGCAGGGTTAACGGTTGTGTTCACGGGAACTTTGGAAACCATGGCCCGGGCCGAAGCCAAGGCGAGTGCGGAGGCTTTGGGCGCGAAAGTTGCAAGCTCGGTTTCCAAGAAAACTGACATTTTGATCGCGGGGGCAGCGGCGGGCAGCAAGGCCGCCAAGGCCGAAGCGCTTGGGGTTCGGGTGGTCACCGAGGCGCAGTGGCGCGACCTGACCGGGATTTAGCCATGTCGAGTCGCCCAGCAGAACTGTTTCCGTTATTTTCGGGCTTGGAGACTCTGGATGGGGTTGGGCCCAAAACGGCAAAGCTGTTTGAAAACCTGAACATCACCGTGCCTCGGGATGTTCTTTTGACTTTGCCTGTGTCTGGCGTAGATCGTCGAATTTATGAAACAGTTCAAGGGCTTGCTTATCCAAATATTGTTACAGTCAAAGCATCTGTAGGCCGGCATTATCCCGCACGCAGCAAAGGGCGCCCGTACCGGGTCGAACTGGACGACGGCACCGTCACATTCTACGCCGTGTTTTTCCATGCCCGTGAAGATTACATCAAAAAGCTGCTGCCGACGGGATCTTTGCGGGTCATTTCGGGCAAGGCAGATATGTTTGATGGGGTGGTACAAATCACCCATCCGGATTTCGTGGTGCCAGAGGCCGAGGCTGCCTCGATCCCCGAGCTGGAACCCGTTTATCCGTTAACCCATGGGGTGACGCAGAAAACCGTGGCCAAGGCGGTTGCTTCGGTCATGGGGATGATGCCAGCGCTTGCGGAATGGATCGATCCAAGCCTGTTGAAGGCCGAGGAATGGCCAGATTGGGCGAGCGCGTTGCGCCAAGCCCATGGTCCGCAGCAATTGTCGGATTTGTCGCCCGAAAACCCTGCGCGCCGCCGTTTGGCCTATGACGAGCTATTGGCCCACCAGCTGACTTTGGCGCTTGCGCGCAATGCGCGGGCTGAAGGGGCAGGGATTGCAAGTGTCGGGTCGGAAGATTTGACGGGTAAGGTGTTGGGAACGCTTCCCTATTCATTGACAGGTGCGCAGGGTCGCGCGATTGCGGAAATCCGGTCTGACCTGGCCTTGCCCGTTAGAATGAACCGTCTTTTGCAAGGGGATGTCGGGGCGGGCAAAACGCTTGTGGCTTTGATGGCGATGCTGATCGTGGTTGAGGCCGGCGGGCAGGCGGTGCTGATGGCGCCGACGGAAGTGTTGGCGCGCCAACACATGGCGTCCTTGCAGGCGATGTTGGGGCCCATCGGGGTTGAGATTGAATTGTTGACCGGGCGGGATGGGGGAAAGCTGCGCGAGGGCAAGCTGGATCGGCTTGCGGATGGCACCATTAAGATTTTGATCGGAACCCATGCCGTTTTTCAGAAAGACATTGTTTTCAATGATCTAAGACTGGCTGTTATCGACGAACAGCACCGGTTTGGCGTGCGCGAGCGGATGGCACTTGGCAACAAAGGGGCGGCCGTGGATGTGTTGGTTATGACAGCCACGCCGATCCCGCGAAGTCTGTCATTGGCGCAATATGGTGATATGGATGTGTCGATCCTGGATGAAAAACCACCGGGCCGCCAACCGATCACCACGGCTTTGGTGGCAAATACCCGGTTGGAGGAGGTCTTACAGCGATTGGGTCAAGCGATTGAGGCCGATCAGCAGGTTTACTGGGTGTGCCCTTTGGTTGAGGATAGTGAGACGTTAACCTTAACGGCCGCCGAGGATCGGTTTGCACGGTTGCGGGCTCGGTTTGGCGAGGGCGTTGTTGGATTGGTCCATGGCCAGATGCCACCGGCGCAAAAAGACCAGGCGATGGCGGATTTTGTGGATGGACGCTCGCGAATTTTAGTGGCGACCACGGTGATCGAGGTCGGGGTCGACGTTCCAAACGCGACAATCATGGTGATCGAAGGGGCGGAAAACTTTGGTTTGGCTCAGCTACACCAATTGCGGGGCAGGGTTGGGCGCGGCAGTCAGAAATCCTCTTGTCTGCTGATGTTCCAGCCCCCTTTAAGCAAGAATGCCGAAAAACGCTTGTCTTTGATGCGCGAAACGGAAGATGGATTCCGGATTTCCGAAGTCGACTTGGAAATGCGCGGCGCAGGGGACGTGATAGGGGTGGCGCAATCCGGCCTGCCGCGGTTCCGCATCGCTGATTTAGAGCGCCAAGCCGGGCTGATGGCCATTGCCCAAACCGATGCACGGGCGCTTTTGATGCAGGACCCAACGCTGAAAAGCCCCCGGGGACAGGCCGCAAGACGCCTGCTTTGGCTGATGGGCAAGGATGAATCGATCCGGCTTATTCGCGTCGGGTGACCCCGAAAATCCTAAAAAGTTCACAAGTGTTCTAATAAAGTTCTTTACCTGATGTTCTTTTTGTGAGAACAAATCAGCAACAAGATGGTTAACAGGAGCATGCAATGACACGGATCAGAAACATCGTTCGCACTTCCCCGACAGGGTTCGCCCAAGATGCGGTTGGGGCGTTGGCCATTGTAGGATTTCTTGTGACCTGCCTGTATCTGCCCATTCTATTTTAGGAACTGCCTGCGGTCTGTACCTAGATCTTTCACCGCAAGCCCCCAATCTTGCGCGGCACTTGCCTTTACTGTCCCTTAGGCCTGCCCATTGAAAGATCTTACGTGCCCAACAGACACGCTACTTGCCGCCGCACCCTTTTGGGTTGCGGCGGTTTTTTTTACACCGAATATCCGACCCGAAGCCCGCCCCAGTGGCGACCGTTCACATAGATTGGGGCGCTGATGTCTTTCATCATGCGGAATGTGCCGCCGCCCATATCCCTGCGGTAGACCTGTACCAAAATTGGATCGGTATTTTGGCCCGCTTTTAATCCAACCCGATCATTGAACAGTCGGCGGTTTCTGCAATTGGCGGCGTTCCAATCGGGGTCTCGGCCTTGTTTTTGCGAGAATTTGGTATTGTGGGTGGGCAAGTACCCCTGGCTATCCACAGCCGCGCAAAAGACGATTCTGGGATCCTCTTCCAGTGCTGCGTCCAGCAGGCGTGGCAGAAGCCGGTCGGTCAGGATCGTAAATGGGGCCATCAATTGTTGGGGGTTTGTTTTTTCAATTGGGGTATATTGTTTGGAAAACAGCTGCGACAGGGTGATCCTGTTGCGGGCAAGCGCGTCTTCGAAGGCTTCGCTGATTTGCTTGGCTTTGGCTTGGGCACTGCGGATAGCGGTTTGGTCGGGGGAGCCACTGCTGACCCGGGCGCAAATCTGTACCATAGATTCGCAATCATCGATCAGGCCCTGAGCGTTTTTGCTGGTGCTTTCAACCTGTTGGCTGGTTTGACGAGCGGTGCCTGCCAGATCCGCGAATTTGGGCAGCAATTGAGCGTTCGCGTCTTTGACAGAGGCGGCTTCGCGGGAAATGTGATTGGCGTCCGATTGGGTGTCTATTACCCGGTCAGCGATCTGGGTCAGGGCAGTATCTGTGGCAGAAGCGTTGTTTTCCAAAACCTTGGCGCGATCCGACATCTGTTCTGCTTGGGTCTGAAGACTGCTGACTTTGACGCTAAGTTCTGACACGTTTTCCGAGATATCGCCGGCGGCGGTACGGGTTTTCTTTGACAGATCATTGATCGCATCAGCCACAACGGCAAAGCCGCGCCCGGCATCCCCTGCGCGGGCGGCTTCGATCCCGGCATTGATCGCCAGAATGTTCACATTGGCCGCGATCGAGGCGATTTTGTCGTTGTCGGCCTGTACAGATTGTAGCGTCAACCCAAGCTGGATGACTTGATTATGAACAGAGCTGACCCAGGCGGCCAGGTCTTGGGCATTTTGCGCACCGGACCGCATATCTGCGACCGATGAGCTGACGGTTTCAAGGGTTCCGGCACTGCGATCGACCACGGCCTGAATGGCATCCTGGACCCGTTCATTGGCAAGGTTCGCTTCGGTTGCGGCGCGAGTGACGGTTTCAAGGATGTCGAGCTGGCGTTTTGCGCCGCTTTCGACGTCTTCCAACGCGCCGGCAATGCCAACGACCCCGAAGGAGGTGCGCCCGACAATTTCGGCAAGTTCGGTCAGATCCTTGGGGTTCAAGGCGGTGTCTGCTGGCGCAGCATCAAAAGACATGGCGGACCCTTCAGTTTGCGGCCCTTAGTCCCTAGATCAATTCCCTGAAAAAACCGTAAACCCTTAGGCGGTTTTGGCGGCCATGGCCTGTTCCATCGCCTCGACCACGGAATTGGCCGCCAGCAGGATCGACGCGTGGCGGTTTTTGTAACTGCGCGCGGGGATCAGGACCTGAAACTGGTCGAACGGAGCCTCGGGCACCGGACCGCATATCTGCGACCGATGAGCTGACGGTTTCAAGGGTTCCGGCACTGCGATCGACCACGGCCTGAATGGCATCCTGGACCCGTTCATTGGCAAGGTTCGCTTCGGTTGCGGCGCGAG